>NZ_JBEYXP010000011.1:0-245797 GCF_040704615.1 Streptomyces sp. NPDC046862
GCTGCGGCGCTTCGCCCGCGTGCCGCGCCCCCGGCCGAGGCGGTGTGGATCGCCGGCCGGAAACAAGGTTCGGCTGTTCGCCGTGCGCTACCAGGCGGTCCAGCCGCCGTCCACCGTCACGGTCGTCCCGGTCATGAAGCGGGAGGCGTCCGAGGCGAGGAACACCGCCGCGCCCCCCAACTCGTCGGCTTCGCCGACCCGGCCCAGGGGGGTGCCGCCGACGATCCGTTCGCCCCAGCGGCTGTCCAGCAGACCAGAGCTGAGGTCGGTGCGGAAGTAGCCGGGGGCGAGGGTGTTGACGCGTACCCCGCGATCGGCCCACTCCACGGCGAGAGCCTTGGTGAGCGCCTCGACTCCGCCTTTGCTTGCGGCGTAGGCGGCGATCCGCTCGAACCCGGTGCTCGCGTGGACCGAGGAGACGTTGACGATCGAGCCCCTCTTCTGCTCCAGCATCACCTTGCTGGCTTCGCGGCAGCAGTAGAAGGTGCCGGCGAGGTTGACGTCGATGACCTGCTGCCATGCCTCGTCGGTGACCCGCTCGCTCCGGGTGAAATGGGGGCTCACCCCGGCGCAGTTGACCACGACGTCGAGTCGGCCCGTCCACTCGGTGACCCGCTCGACCGAGGTCCGCACGGTGGCCGGGTCGGACACGGAACCGGGCAGGACCAGCACCTTGCCGCCGTGGAGGTCGGAGAGCTCGGACGCCAGTTGTTCCAGGTCCGAGGCGGTGCGTGCCGTCACGGCCAGGGTCGCTCCGGCCTGGGACAGAGCCACCGCCATGGCGCGGCCGAGACCCTTTCCGGCTCCGGTCACCCATGCCGTCCTGCCGTCAAGACGCAGTTCTTCTGTCACGTTGGTCATGCCCGGAGCTCCGTCGGCAGGTCGCGCAGGTTCCGCTTGAGGACTTTCCCGGAGGGGGTGCGGGGGAGTTCGTCGACGATGTCGAAACGGGTCGGCACCTTGAACTTGGCCAGGCGTGCCCGGCAGAACTCATGCAGCTCGTCCGTCCCTGCTCTCATGCCGGGGCGGAAGACGACGAAGGCCCGGGGGACTTCCCCCCATCGGATGTGGGGGAGCCCGACCACGGCGGCCTCCAGGATGGCCGGGTGTTCGTAGAGGACGCGTTCCACCTCGGGGGTGGCGATGTTCTCTCCGCCGGAGACGATCATGTCCTTCTTGCGGTCGTCGATGTAGAGGAAGCCGTCCTGGTCGACGTGTCCGATGTCGCCGGTGTGGAACCAGCCGTCCCTGAGCGCCGCCGCTGTCGCTTTCTCGTCGCGCCAGTAGCCCGCGAAGACCTTCGGGCCCCGCAGGGTGATCTCGCCCAGCTCGCCCGCCGGTACCGCCCTGCCTGCGTCGTCGACGATCCGGACCCGCGTGTGCGGGACGGGACGGCCCACCGAACCGAGTTTGGAGACGGCGTGCTCGCGGTCGAGGAAGGTGTCGCCCGAGACCGTCTCGGTGAGTCCGTACGCATCGGCGAACCAGGCGTTGGGGAAGGCGGTCATGATGCGCCTCAGTACGGGCTCCGGAGTCTTCTCCCCGCCACCGAGCATGAAGCGGACCGAGGTGGTGTCGTAGGCCTCGCGGCCGGGCACCTCCAGGACGGCGTTGACCATCGCGGGAGCGAGCCACAGGTTGGTGACGTGCTGATCCTGGATCGCCCCGAGGACGCCTTCGGCGTCGAACCTGCGCTGCAGGACCACTTTTCCGCCCGCGTACAGCACTCCCAGCGCCGGCATGTCCAGGCCCCCCACGTGGTACAGCGGGCCGCAGACCAGCGTGGTGTCAGCGGCGGTCAGGCCGAAGTGCACGATGTGGGCAAGGTTCTTGGCCTGCGCGTTCCCGTAGGTGATGCACACACCCTTCGGCCGTGAGGTGGTGCCGGAGGTGTACATGAGCCGCTGCAGGTCGCCGGGCGCGACGTCCACCGGCTCCACCTCGGAATGTGGATGCCGGGCCAACAGGCCCTCGTAGTCCGTCCACGGCGCCGCGGGGAATTCGGGGTCCACCTGGATCCGGTGTTCCAGGCCGCGCAGACCTGTGGCGATCCGGTCCACGGCCGGGGCGAACTCCGGCTCGGTCACGATCACCCTGGCGCCCGCGTGGTCGAGGATGTACTGCCATTCCTCCTCGGACAGCCGGTAGTTCAGCGGCAGGAACACCGCTCCGATTCGGTTGACGGCATACACCAGTTCCAGGAATTCCGGCCTGTTGTACAGCAGGAGCGCGACGATGTCCCCCCGGCCCACGCCCAGCTCGGACAGGCCGGCTGCCAGCTGGTTGACCCTTGTGTGCAGTTCGCGCACGGTCAGGCGCCGTTCGTCCTGCACGACGGCCACGGCGTCGGGCCGTTGGGCCGAGTGGTAGTCGAGGATGCTCGCGAAATTGTGCACGGCGACTCTCTCGTTCGGTGACCGGCATTGTCCCGACCGGTCGGTTGCCCGCTACAAAGTTTTCGTGTACCCATTGGTCTATAAAACTTGTAGCCGCACTTTACGACGCCCCGCAGCCACCGACAACCGTCCTGCGGAGGCGATTGCCGGGGGAGAGGAGGGCCTCTGTGCCACGTATCCGTCTTGAGGCCGACGGCCCGGTTGTCACGCTCCACCTGGCCAATCCGCCGATGAACGCGTTCGACTCCGCACAGCGGCGGGAACTGGCTGCCGCCGCCCGCGAGCTGACGGATGCCCAGGACGTGCGGGCCGTGGTGCTCTACGGCGGTGAGCGACTCTTCGCCGCAGGGGCGGACATCAAGGCTCTGGCCGCGATGGGACCGGAAGAGGTGCGCCGCTGGAACCGGGCCCTCCAGCGGACCTTCGACGAGATCGCCCGTCTGCCGATGCCGGTCGTGGCGGCGCTGACGGGATACGCGCTCGGCGGCGGACTCGAACTGGCGCTGTGCGCCGACTACCGGGTGACAGCCGACGACGTGCTGCTGGGGCAGCCTGAGGTCCAGCTCGGCATCATTCCGGGCTCCGGCGGCACCCAGCGACTGACGCGCCTGGTGGGTCCGGCGCGGGCGAAGAACCTGCTGATGACCGGCCGCCGGGTGGACGCACAGGAGGCGCTGCGCATCGGACTCGTGGACGAGGTCGTCCCGCCGGAGTCGGTGTACCCCGACGCGCTGGCCTACGCCAAGCGGCTCGCCGCGGGCCCGGCGGCTGCTCTGGAAGCGATCAAGGAGGCGGTGGACCACGGCGGCGACGCGGCCGTGTCCACCGGCCTCGCTCTGGAGCGGTCCCTGTTCACAGGAGTATTCGGCACGGCGGACGCGGCCACCGGACTCCGCTCCTTCCTCGAACACGGCCCGGGAAAGGCGAGGTTCGGGGACCCCGTTCCAGACGGCGGCGACACGGACCGCGACGACACGAAGGGGCCCACGACATGAAGGCACTGCGCTGGCACGGCGCCCGCGACCTGCGGCTGGAGGAGGTGCCGGACCCGCCGGAACCGCAGCCGCACGAGGCGGTCGTGGACGTCTCATGGTGCGGGGTGTGCGGCACCGACCTGCACGAGTTCCTCGAAGGTCCGCACATGATCCGCAATGGGCCGCACCCGCTCACCGGCGCCCAGCCGCCTCTCGCCCTCGGGCACGAGTTCAGCGGAACCGTGCTCGCCCTGGGCAGCGAGGTACCCGGCATCGCGGTCGGTGACCGGGTGACCGCCGACCCCGTGTGGCGCTGCGGTGTCTGCTACTGGTGCGCCCGCGGCGAGTACCACATCTGTCCCAAGAGCGGCTCGGTGGGGCTGGCGTCCCCCGGGGCGTTCGCCGAGCGCGTCACCGTGCCGCTCGCCGGGCTGACCAGGCTGCCCGACAACGTCACCGACGAGATGGCGGCGCTGGCCGAACCACTGGCCGTCGGCCTCCACGCGGTGCGCCGGGCAGAGGTGAAACCGGGCGACAACGTTCTGGTCGTCGGAGGCGGACCGATCGGCTTCGCCGTCGTCCTCGCGGCCCGTCTGGCGGGAGCGGCCGGGCTGTATGTGAGCGAGCCGCTGAAGGAGCGCCGGGAAAGGCTGCTGGAGACCGGTGTCACGGAGACGTTCGACCCACGCGAGACCGACGTACGCCGGGAGGTGTTCCTGCGCACCGGCCGCATCGGCCCCGATGTGGTGGTCGACGCGACCGGCGTGGCGGCGCTCGCGGCACAGGCGGTCGCCACCGTCCGGCGCGGCGGCCGGGTCGTCCTCGCGGGCGTCGGCCACGGCAACGTCGAGATCGACATGGGACAGCTCGTCTTCTACGAGCGCGCCGTTCTCGGCACGCTCGGCTACAACTTCGACATCCCCCGGGTCATCGACCTGATGAGCACCGGGCGCCTGGACGCCTCACCTCTGGCCACCGGGCGGTTCTCGCTGGACGACGGTGCCGGGGTGTTCGCCGACCTGGCCGCGGACCGGGCCTCCCACCTCAAGGTTCTGCTGACTCCGAAGGGACTGTGACATGGATTTCGACCTGCCTGAAGAGACGCAGGCGTTGCAGGGGATGGTCCGCGAGTTCGCGGCCCGTGAGATCGCCCCGCACGCGGCCGAATGGTCGGAGAACGAGCAGTTCCCCACACACATCTTCACCAAGCTGGGGGAGCTCGGCCTGATGGGCATGCTGGTGCCCGAGGAGTACGACGGCGCCGGATCCGACATGGTGTCCTACGTGGCCGTGATGGAGGAACTGGGCGCCGCCGATCAGTCCGTGGCCTCATCCTGGAACGCGCACTCAACCATCGCCACTCTGCCGATGCTCGCCTACGGCACCGAGGAGCAGAAGCACCGCTGGCTGGCCCCGCTGGCGCGGGGCGAGGCCATCGGAGCGTTCGGTCTGACCGAGCCCGACGCCGGCTCCGACGCGGCCGGCATCACCACCAGTGCCCGCCGCGTGGAGGGGGGCTGGGTGATCAACGGCACCAAGATGTTCATCACCAACGCGGGCACGGACATCAGCCAGGGTGTGACGCTGCTTGCGGTGACCGGCCGCGAGGACGAGGGACGCAAGCGGTTCGCGACCTTCTACGTCCCGACGGACACGCCCGGCTACACCGTCGGGCGCAAGCTGAAGAAGCTCGGCTGGCACGCCATGGACACCCGTGAACTCGTCTTCACCGACTGCTTCGTCCCCGAGGACCATGTGATCGGTGAGGAGGGCGGGGGACTGCGCCAGTTCCTGTCCGTGCTCGACAAGGGCCGTATCAGTGTGGCCGCCCTGGGCATGTCGCTGGCGAAGGCAGCGCTCGCACTCGCGGTCCAGCACGCCAAGGACCGCGAGCAGTTCGGGCGCCCCCTCTCCGCCTTCCAGGCGGTGGCGCACAAGATCGCCGACATCGGCACCGAGTTCCAGGCTGCCCGCTGGATGGTCTACCGGGCCGCGTGGCTCGCCGATCAGGGGCGCCCGCACGCGACGGAGGCGGCCATGGCGAAGCTGTACGCCTCCGAAGTCGCCAACCGCGCGGCCTCGGCGGCGGTGCAGATCCACGGCGGCTACGGCTACGTCCGCGAGTCGGAGATATCACGCTTCTACGCCGACGCGAAGATCCTGGAGATCGGCGAGGGCACGAACGAGATCCAGCGCAATGTCATCGCCAGGGCCCTGGTCCAGCGAGCGTGAGGCCCGGCCGGGTACGTTTCCGCGACGTACGGTCCGCCGCGGAAACGAATCAGTCCAGCACAGGGGCGGGCACCCAGTCGGCTTCGGGGTCGAGCGAGAGATCCGGCCGCTCGCGCCTGAACGCTTCGGCTCGCTCCTCGACGCATCGCAGGACGCTCTCGGCCACCCCGAACCCGCGGAACAGGGTGGCGCAGTACTCACGCGAGAGGAAGGTCGGATCCCACGGTCCGTCGGTCCGCACCCATTGGTAGGTGTGATTGTGCAGGTTCAAGAACTGCAGCGTGGCCAGGGCGGGTTCGATCGAGCGCATGCTGTCCTGCTCGGCGGCCTCGGCGAGGAGGCGCGAGACGAACTGCTCGAACTCGAACCGCTGCCGGAGCAGGGTGCGCAGTTCATCGCCGCTGAGACTGCGGTAGTCGTGCTCGTAGACCCAGATGTGGTCGAGCCTGTGGAAGATGATCGTCAGCAAGGACTCCGAGAGCAGACGCAGGCGCAGCAGCGGTGCCTCGTCCAGCTCCGCGACCTGCCGTGCCCGGTTGAGGAGTGGCAGCATCACCCGCGACTGGATCTCGATCAGCAGGTTTTCCTTGGAGCCGATGTAGTAGTACAGCGCTCCCTTGGCGAGCCCGACCGCCCGGCCCAGGTCGTTCACGGAGGTCGCCGCGTAGCCCTGGCGGGCGAACATGTCGGCGGCCGTGTCGATGATCTTCTGGCGCCTGACCTCGAAGTCGGGACCGTGCCCCGGCGGTCGTGGCATTCGACTCTCTCCCTCTCTTGTGACACCGCGTCGGCTCCGCATTCACACGGCTCGGACGTTGGCCGAGGGCGGAAAGCGACGCGATGAATGCTGCCTCCATTTTGCTAGACCAACCAGTACATTAAAAAGACGGTCCAGGCGGTGCCTCCGACGGGTCGCCTGCGTGAGTGTAGCGAGGACGCACATGACTGTGGCACCGCAGATAGCCGGCGTGGAATCCGCGCATGCGGGACAACTGCTGGAAATGTACCGGCGGATGAGTCGCATCCGTCGGTTCGAACGGCGGGCGTCGGACCTGTACAAGAACACTGAGATTCCGGGCTTCCTGCATCTGTCGATCGGGCAGGAGGCCAGTGCTGTCGGAGCCTGCTGGCCGCTTCGCGACAGTGACGGAATCACCTCCACGCACCGCGGCCACGGCCATGTGCTGGCCAAGGGGCTGGACACGGCGTCGATGATGGCCGAGTTGATGGGCAAGGACGCCGGCACCTGTCACGGCCGCGGCGGCTCCATGCACATCGCCGATCCCGGTCTCGGCATCTACGGGGCCAACGGCATCGTCGGCGCCGGACTGCCCATCGCCGCGGGGGTGGCCACGGCGGCCAAGCTGCGTGCCGCCGGGGATGTCGTGGTGGCTTTCTTCGGCGACGGAGCGGTCGCACAGGGCATGTTCCACGAAGCGGTCAACCTGGCCGCCGTATGGGACCTGCCGGTCGTCTTCCTCTGCGAGAACAACCACTACTCCGAGTTCTCGCCCGCCGCAGAGCAGCACCGTGCCCCGCTGTCGGCCCGCGCCGCGGGATACGGCATCGGTTACGCGCATGTGGACGGCAACGACATCCTCGCCGTCGCTGGAATCATGACCGACGTGGTGGAGCGGATCCGGCAGGGCGGCGGCCCCGTTCTGGTCGAGGCCGAGACCTACCGCTGGCACGGCCACTACGAGGGCGACCCCGAGCGTTACCGCAGCCCGGAGGAGGTCGCTGCCGCCAAGGAGCGGGACCCGCTGCTCGTGGCCCGTCGTCACCTTGCGGCGGCAGGGGTGACCGAGGCGCGGGCCGACGCGGTGGACGAGGAGATCGACAAGGAGATCGACGCGGCCGTGCAGTGGGCGAGGAGTCTGCCCGAGCCCGCTCCCGAGACCCTCCACGACTTCGTCTCGGCCCCGCGCACGGCAGTGCCCGAACCCGCTCCCCTCCCGGCCGACGCGGAGATCTTCCGCTCGATGGACGCCGTGCGCCTCGCGCTGGAGCACGAACTCGCCGCGGATCCCTCGGTGTTCGTGGCCGGGATCGACGTCGGAGCGGGCGGCAACGTCTTCGGACTCACCCGGGGCCTCACCCAGGCCTTCCCCGGCCGGGTCCGCGACACCCCGATCAGCGAGAGCGCGATTCTCGGCACGGCGGTCGGGGCGGCCATGGCCGGAATGAAACCCGTGGTGGAGATCATGTACATGGACTTCATCGGCGTGTGCCTCGACATGCTGCTCAACCAGGCCGCCAAGCTGCGCTTCATGACAGGCGGGCGCGCCTCCATGCCGCTCGTCGTACGGACCCAGTTCGGCGCGGGCCGGTCCTCCGGCAGTCAGCACTCGCAGAGCCTGGAAGCCCTGCTCGCCCACATTCCCGGGCTGACCGTGGTGATGCCGTCCAATCCGGCCGATACCTACGGCATGCTCCGGGCCGCCATCCAGGACCCCAACCCGGTCGTGTTTGTCGAGAACCGCCTCCAGTACGGCTTCAAGGGCCCCCGCCCCGCACCCGATCACCTGGTCCCGTTGGGCAAGGCCAAGGTTGTCCGCGAGGGCACCGACATCACTCTCGTGTCCTGGTCCCGGATGGTCCAGGACTGCCTCGCAGCCGCCGAGCAACTCGCCGCGGAAGACATCAGCGTCGAGGTGGTCGACCTGCGCACGGTGGCCCCGCTGGACCGCGAGACCGTCCTGGCCTCCCTGGCCAAGACGAACCGCCTGGTCATCGCCCATGAGGCGGTACGGGACTTCGGGGTGGGCGCCGAGCTGTCCGCGCTCGCCGTCGATGAGGGATTCTGGCATCTTGACGCCCCCGTCACGCGCGTGGCGCCGCCCTCGGTGCCCGCTCCGTACGCGCCCTCACTGGAGCGCGTGTGGCTGCCCTCGAAGGACGCGATCGCGGACGCCCTGCGCCGTATCGCCGCGGTCTGAGCAGAGATGCCCCCGGATACATTTCCCGGGGGCATCTCTTTCGATGTCCGGACTCGGCCTGGCTGACCGGTAGGACCCGCATGACAGGACCGGTGAGATATGGAATATCGCCATGCCCGGAATGAGGCGATTACAGATCCTGTCATTGGATGCTTGAGTCCAAAATAGACTGAATGATCCAAAGCGGCCCAGGGGCTCGGCTGTCGCACGGTTGAGGGGCCACCCGGACCGTTGCCGGCCTCGTTGGACTCCAAGATCCCGAACCGGTCCTGTGGTGTGGGCTGAGGCCCCTAAAATGTTGAGCTATGCCAAGACCACCAGGGCACGGGCCGGGCTACGAGATCAAGCGGCAGGAGATCATCGACAAGGCGGCCGCGCTGTTCGCCAAGAAGGGGTACGCCGCCACCGGCATCGCGGAAGTGGGTGCTGTCGCCGGGCTGGCCAGGGGTGCGCTGTACTACTACATCGGCTCGAAGGAGCGTCTCCTCGTCGAGATCCAGGACCGGGTGATGGGCCCCATGCTCACCAACGTGCACCGGATCGCCGCGCTGGACGAGGATCCGGTGCTGCGGCTTCGCATGCTGTCCCAAACGCTCCTGGAGAACATTCTGGCCCGGCTGGACCACGTCTGGGTCTATGAGCACGACTACCGCAACCTGCGGGGGGACAATCGTTCGCGACTGATGACTCAACGCCGCGAGTTCGAGGATGTCGTCCAGCGACTGCTCGTCGCCGCGATGGAGGACGGATCGTTCCGCAAGGTGGATCCCAGACTCGCTACTCTCCAGTTCCTGAACATGCACAATCACACCTATCAGTGGATCAAGCCGGGCGGGGGATGGGACGCCGAGTATCTCTCCCGTGAGTACTGCGCGACCCTGTTCCTGGGCTTCGCCAGCCCCGGCTATCGGTTCGACGACCTGGAGGAGCGCATGAGCGAGTTCCTCGCCAAACGGAAGACGGCCAGTCCCGAGCCGGTTCCCCCCTCCTCCCGGGAGGCGTGACGCGGGGCTCCGCGGGGCTCGGACACCGACAGCGCGCTTCTTGGTGACCGTGGTCCGGTCGGGGCGCGCAGCGCGGAAGCGGCGAATGACCCTCTGAGTGCAGGCGGTGTGACCTGCGCACACGCCGATGCCCCGGAACCGGGGTTCTGGGGCATCGCGGAGCGTGGAACGGGCGACCGGCCCTGTGCCTCCGTACCGTCAGACGGTGGCGACAGGGGTCAGTGGGCTGCCCTGTGTGCCGGGGAGGTTGAGCGGGGGAGCCGTGAGCAGGAAGCGGCTGCGGCGGTGCGCACGCAGCCAGGCGGCCAGGTCGTTGAGGTACCACAGCTCACCGAGCGGGACGCCGAGCTTGAACAGACACAGGTGGTGGATGGGGAGCAGGGTGTGCGGGCCCTGGGCCTGTGTCACGCCCACGCCCTCGACCGCGTAGTTGTCCGCGATCAGCGCCGAGATCTGCGAGTCGGTGATCCACTGCAGCAGGTCGGGGTCGTCGGCGTCGAGGTAGGGGGCGGTCTGGTGGATTGCCACGGGGTCGGGGTTCTTCTCCCAGGCGAGGATCTGGGTGGCGAATCCGGTGTGCAGCAGGAGCATGTCGCCGGGTTCGACGACGACGTTGTCCGCCGCCATGATCTCCTGGAGCTGCTTGTAGGTGACGGGCTGGTAGCCGGTGCCCAGGTGGTGGGCGATGTCGATCAGGACGCCCCTGCCCTGAACGCCGTGCTCCGCCATGTGCTCCAGCCCGAGGTGGCGGGCGAAGGAAATGCTGCCGCTGTTGTCGCCCTTGGCGTCCTCCTGAGGGCCGACGAGGTCGGTGCCGGGCCGGTAACCGTTGTAGTAGACCGGCTCCGCGACGCCGTCGCCGTCGGCGTCGAACTCGGCGCCCTGGTGGGCGAGGGAGTCCCACTGGGTGGAGTACTGCAGCCACAGGGTGACCACGTCGTCCGACCACACGTCGATCAGATCCGGGCTGATCTGCTCGCTCGCCACGACGTTGTAGAACACGTCCTGTTTGTGTGCCAGGTCCTCGGTCGGCCGGAGGATCGGCGGGTAACGCCGCTGGTTCATGGCCGATCCGCCCGGGTAGTCGAGCGGCAGGCTCAGGCTGAAGGTGATCCCGTGCTCGACCTCGCGCACGCCCTGGAGGACCTTCTCGGCAGTGAGCAGGTTGATGCGGCCGAGTTCGTCGTCCTCGCCCCACTCGCCCCACGTCGAACCCGGCGGCCGCTGCTTCCAACGCTTCGTCACGATAAATGCCTCCTCTGCCGACGTCCCTGTCGACTGTCGCCGTCATGCTATTGACTATGTACCGCTTGGTCAATGAAACATTTTATTAAATCTCATCTGACCTTGGAGGCATTTCTTTGCCAGTAATAGACTGGACGGTCGAAATGAGATAGACCAGAATCTGTACGTACCTGGCAGCACTTGGAGCATTGAATGAGCGAATCCCTGCACGCGGAGGTCGTCGCGGGCGTCCGCGCCACCCTCGGCGCGCACACGCAGGCGCAGGACGCCGGCCGCACCGACGAGGTCGCCGCCCTCTACACGTCCGACGCTGTCCTGGAGGTGCCGGGGCTCGAGCCCATCGAGGGGCGCGACGCCCTCCGTCAGGCGTTCAAGGGCTGGGAGCCCACGCGGCCTCAGCTCCACCTGGTGAGCAACACGGTGGTCACGTCGGCCGGTGAGAACGAGGCGACGGCGGTAAGCGACGTCGTCTTCCTCCAGAGGGGTGATTCGGGCTGGACGGCGCAGATCACCGGACGGTACGTCGACACTCTCCGTCGGTCGGACCGGACATGGCGCCTCCACCGCAGGACCACCACCTACCAGGCCTGACCCACCACGTATCCGGGAGTCGCAATGACCACATCCACCGAGGCCTCGGTCGCCGCCCACGTGCAGGCTGCCATCGCCGCCTACGCACACGCACTGGACGCCGACCGGGTCGACGACCTGGTCGAGTTGTTCTGGCCCGACGGGGCCGCCGAGATCACCGGCGTCGGCACCTTCGAGGGGCACGAGGCGATACGGGCCGGGTACGCCGGCTTCTCGCCGACCCGGCCCCAGCTGCACCTCGTGGGCAACACCGTCATCACCTCCGCGACCGAGGACGAGGCGACGGCCGTCAGCAACCTCGCCTTCTTCCAGCGCGACGACTCGGGCTGGGCGGTCCGGCTGGTGGGCCGCTACGACGACGTACTGAGGCGGCGCGACGGTGAGTGGCGCTTCCAGCGGAGGGTCACCACCTTCCTGCCGTGATCTGCAACCGAGTTCGTCACTGAGCGGAGCGGCGCTCGGTCGGCCCCTGGTCGGCCGAGCGCCGCTGTCGTCTCACGCGTCGGCCGGGACGCCCGCCTTGGAGAGCTCGAAGGTGTTGAAGT
This sequence comes from Streptomyces sp. NPDC046862, assembly GCF_040704615.1. Classification (NCBI taxonomy): domain Bacteria; kingdom Bacillati; phylum Actinomycetota; class Actinomycetes; order Kitasatosporales; family Streptomycetaceae; genus Streptomyces; species Streptomyces sp. NPDC046862. The sequence goes on from NZ_JBEYXP010000011.1 coordinate 11,927, forward strand.
CGTTCTCCTCGACCTCTCGGATCAGTTCCTGGAGCTTCCAGCGCCCGGTGGGGTTCAGCAGCTGGCTGACGGCCTTGCCGGGGATGTTGGCTCCGTAGAAGTAGCTGGCCTTCTGGAAGATCGACAGGTTGTCGCTGTTGTTCATCAGGTCGGTCCACTCCTTCTCCGCGGACGCCTTGACCTCGATCACGTCGTAGCCGTGGTCACGGGCGTGCATCAGCGCGTCGTGGGTGAAGTCCACCTGGTCGCCCGCATACCGGGGATTGTTGCCGAGCGCGCCGTGCGGACCGCCGGGGAAGAAGAAGTTGGGGAAGCCGGCGGTGGCGACCCCGAGATAGGTGCGGGGGCCGTCGGCCCAGTACTCCTCCAGAGCCAGGCCCTTGCGCCCGCGCACACCGAGCCGGTTGAGCGCCCCCGTGCCGAAGTCGTACCCCGTGCCCCAGATGATGATGTCGAACTCACGCAGGCCCTTGCTCGTCTCGATCCCGGACTCGGTGATGCGGACGATGGGCTCCTCGGGCAGCGAGACGAGTGACACGTTCGGCTTGTTGTAAGCCTCGTAGTAGCCGGTCCCGAACGGGGGGCGGCGCGCGCCGTACCCGCCGTCCTTGGGGATCAGCTTCTCCGCCGTCTCGGGGTCCTTCACGATGGTGCGGATCTTCCCGGCCATGAACGCGCACCACTCGGCGTTCACGGTGGGGTTGTACGTCATGTCGCGGTAGTGCTCGGTGAGTTTGGTGAAGCCCGGGCTGTTCCAGATCTTCTCGTAGAACTCCTGCCGTTCCTCCGCGCTGACGTCCGCACCGTGCTGCGGGTTGATCTTGTGCAGGAAGCCGCTCGGCGACGTGTTCAGGGCATCGCGGATCTGCTCGTAGTCCGCCTTCAGCTGGGCCTGCTCCTCCGGGGAGATCGGCCTGTTGTTCAACGGTGTCACCCAGTCTGCCTTCATCTGGTACACCGTCAGGTAGGCCACGTCATCGGCGATGGCGGGAACGACCTGCACACCGCTGGAGCCAGTGCCGATGAGCGCCACTCGCTTGCCGGTGAAGTCGATGGGCGTCTTGGGCCACCGGCTGGTGTGGTGCTGGTCCCCCTGGAAGTCCTCGCGGCCGGGAATGTTCGGGATGAAGGGCACCGAGAGGTTACCGGTGGTGGCGACGAGGAAGCGGGCGCGGACCGTCGTTCCGTCCGAGGCCGACACGGTCCAGGTGGCGGAGTCCTCCTCGTACACGGCCGAGGTCACGCGGGCGCCGAAGACGATGTCGCGGCGCAGGCCGAAGCGGTCGACGACGTGGTTGAAGTAGCGCTCGATCTCCGGCTGGCCCGCGTACTGCTCCGACCATTCCCACTCCTCCCACAGCTCCTTGGAGAAGAGGTAGCCGTAGGTGTAGCTCTCCGAGTCGAAGCGCGCCTCCGGGTAGCGGTTCCAATACCACACGCCGCCGACGCCGGTACCCGCCTCCAGTAGCTTCACCGAAAACCCTGCCTCGCGGGCCCGGTACAGCTGGTAGATGCCGGTGACACCGGCGCCCACGACCACGACGTCCAGCAGGTCGGCCGCATCGGCCGGACCTCCGGGTGCCGCGGCCGCCGTCTTCGTCGTCTTGCTCATCTGCCCTCCACATGCACAGGGGGCTGCTCCGCCCGCGTGAACCCGAGTTTGATAGTTCGACCGATCGATCGAATATTGAGTGAGAGTAGGCCAGGGGTCTGGCTCGATCAATGGGTGTGTCGTCAGGAGGCGGGCTGGGGCGGGAGTCGGCCCCTTATTGGTCTGCCGCGTCCGTGTCGTTGCTGGTCGACATGGTCACTGCCCCTCGATCGTTGATTATACCGACCGATTGTTCTAACTTTCGCTCGGGGACACAGTGACGTGCCAACAGGAGTCGCACATGACGACCAGGAAACCTGAAGAACCCACCGACCTGCGCGGTGCCGGACTCAAGGCCATGCGAGACGCGCTGCCCGGCGTGTTTCCCGACGGCGACATCGATCTGCGGGATGGACGTCTCGGCGAAGAACTCGTCGAGATCGGGCTGACCAGTGTCTGGGGCTCCCTGTGGGCCCGGGACGGGCTCAGTCCGCGCGACCGAAGCCTGGTCACCCTGGGAATTCTCATCGCGCTGGGTGCCGAGTCCGAGCTTAAGACCCACTTCCGGATCGGCCTCTCCAACGGCCTGACCCGGGACGAACTCGCCGAGGTTATCTACCACGCCAGCGGTTACGCGGGCTTCCCGGCCGCGACAGCGGCCCGGGCCGCCGCCCGCGAGGCCCTGCCCGACTGACACGGGACACCACCGCCCTGCCGGGTGTTCGACGGGGCGCACGGAGTTGAATCGCCGGTCGCGCGGACGGGAGCGGATGCGCGGCGCCAAGCATGATGAGGAGCGCACATGTCACTGGAAGGAAGAGTCGCCGTCGTAACCGGCGGCGCCCGGGGTATCGGGGAGGCGGTCGCCAGAGTGCTGGCGGCCCGGGGCGCGGCGGTCGCCGTGTGGGACCTGAATCTCGAGGGAGCCGAGAAGACCGCCGCCACCATCCAGGAGGCGGGCGGAACCGCCATCGCCGTAGGCGCAGACGCGGCCGACGCCGCCGCCGTGGCCGCGGCGGCCGGCCGGACCCGCGAAGAACTGGGGCCGGTCGGGATCCTCGTCAACAATGCGGGGATCACGGCCTATCAGCCGTTCACGACCATCGGCGAGGACGCCTGGGACCGCATGATCGGCATCAACCTCAAGGGGCCGTTCCTGGTGACCAGAGAGTTGGTGCCCGACATGCTGGAGGCGGGGTGGGGGCGGATCATCAACATCTCCTCCTCGTCCGCGCAGACCGGGGCGCCGGCCATGGCCCACTACGCGGCGTCCAAGGGCGGGGTCATCGGCATGACCCGCGCGCTGGCCATCGAGTACGCGGACAAGGGCATCACGGTCAACCATGTGCCTCCGGGCTTCATCGACACTCCGCTGGTGCGTCAGGGGCCGGTCGACGTGGAGGCGGTGGCGGCGACGATGCCGATGAAGCGGGCCGGACAGCCCGAGGATGTCGCCCACGCGGTTGCCTACCTTGCCTCCGACGAGGCCGGATACGTCACCGGCCAGACCCTCAGCACCAACGGTGGGCGTTACCTCGTGTGACCGTCGCGGGTCCTGGAACGGCGACCGGCCGCCGGTGGGATACGGGCTGATCCGGGGCTCGGGCCCTGCCCTACCCCGCTCGTTGTTTCGACCGATCGGTATATTATTGTGGGTGCAAGACCGCACCCAAGCAGAAGCGGAGTCAGGTATGAGGATCGAGCACGGCCCGGCCGACGCCGACCGGCCGTCGGTTCGGCCGGTGGCAGCCGGAGTGAGCGCATGACCGCCCCCGGCAGGGTCCTGGTGGTGGGTGCGTCCGCGGCCGGACTCACCACGGTGGAGGCGCTGCGCCGCAAGGGCTACGCCGGTGAGATCGATGTTCTCGGCGACGAGTCGCACGCCCCGTACGACCGGCCGCCGCTGTCCAAGCAGGTCCTCTCCGGCGTATGGGAACCGCAACGGGCGACTCTGCGGACGACGGACGTCCTTGCGGGACTGAACGCCGACTTCGTGCTCGGCGACGAGGCCACCGCCCTGGACGTGGCGACGCGAACCGTGCGGACGGCCTCCGGTCGGGCACTGAGCGCCGACGCGGTCGTGGTCGCCACCGGTGTCCGGGCGCGCGAGCTGCCCGGACAGGACGGCCTGGCCGGTGTGCACGTGCTGCGCAGCCTCGACGACGCGCTGGCACTGAAGGCGGAACTGCGTCCCGGTGCCCGACTGGTCGTGGTCGGCGAGGGCGTGCTCGGGTCGGAGATCGCGGCCACCGGACGCACGCTGGGGCTGGACGTCACTCTCACCGGCCCCCTGGCCGCTCCGCTGGCCCTGCAGGTGGGCCCGATGGTGTCCGGGCTGCTGGCGGACCTGCACGCCGAGCGTGGGGTACGGCTGCGTCTCGGGGCCGGCGTCTCGGGTCTGAGCAGCGAGGGCGGTCGGGTCACCGGAGTGGAGCTGAGTACCGGAGAGAGCCTCCCGGCCGACGTCGTCGTGGTCGCCATCGGCGCGATCCCGGCGACCGGGTGGCTCGCGGACAGCGGCCTGACCCTGGACAACGGTGTCGTGTGCGACTCCCGGTGCCGTGCGGCGGACGGCATCTACGCGGTCGGTGACGTGGCGAGGTTCCACCACGAGAGCTACGGCCGCCTGATCCGTCTGGAGAACCGGACGAACGCCACCGAGCAGGCCGCGGCCGTCGCCGGAGCCATTCTCGGCGAGGACCAGCCGTACGTGCCCGTGCCCTACTTCTGGACCGACCAGTTCGACGCCAAGCTCCAGGTCCACGGGCTGCTGCCCGCCGACGCGGACGTCGAGATCGTCGAAGGCGACGTGGCGGCCCGCCGGTTCGTCGCCCGGTACACCAGCGACGGCGTGGTGACCGGGGTGCTCGGCTGGAACATGCCCAAGCAGACCCGCCTGCGCCGCCAGAACGTCGTGGACGCCCTCCACGCCGCAGTCCCCACCCCCTGAACGACTGGGAGAAATGACATGAAGGTCCTCATCGACGAGGAGAAGTGCTGCGCCGCCGGACAGTGTGTGGCCGCCTCCCCGGAGGTTTTCGACCAGCGGGAGGAGGACGGCATCGTCATCCTGCTGAACGAGAATCCGCCGCAGGAACTGGCGGACGACGTCCGCAACGCGGCGGCCGTGTGCCCGGCACTCGCCATCCGCATCGAGGAATAACAGACCGTTTTCGCGAGGAGGACAGGGGCAGCCCGGAGACCTGCGCGCCGCTCGTCCACGTTCTCCGCGCACCGCGGCCCGTCCCTTTTCGCTTCCCGCCGCGCTTCGCGGCCGGGACATCGATTTCGTTGTTGATCAGGACCGGTGGGCCGATTCCGTCGCCAGCGGTTCGTAGGAGAGCGCAGTACGACAGGAGTCACCCATGAGTGAGTTGAGCTTCGAAGGACGTGTCGCCGTCGTCACCGGCGCGGGGCGGGGGATCGGGCGCGCCCATGCCCGCTTGCTGGCCGAGCGGGGAGCGAAGGTCGTCGTCAACGACCTCGGTGGAACGATGGAGGGCGAGGGGTCGGACGCCGGCCCCGCCCAGAAGGTGGTGGACGCGATTGTGGCGGCCGGCGGCCAGGCCGTGGCCGACACCAACGACGTCTCCACCGAGACGGGCGGCAGGGCGATCGTCGACTCCGCGCTGAACGCCTTCGGCCGCGTCGACATCGTCGTCAACAACGCCGGCATCATCAGGTGGGCCGGTTTGCCCGACGTCGACCTCGACAACCTCGAACGTCATCTCGCCGTCCACCTGCTCGGTTCGTTCAACACAATGCGGGCCGCCTGGCCGCACTTCGTGGAGCAGGGCTACGGGCGTGTGGTGCTGACGACGTCCGCCGGTCTGTTCGGCCTCGACAACAACCTGTCGTACGCGGCGGCCAAGGGCGGTGTGGTCGGTCTGGCCCGGAGCGCCAAGCTGGCCGGTGAGCCCCACGGAATCAAGGTGAACCTGATCGCCCCGGCCGCGCTGACCCGGATGGGCGGCATCGAGGACGACGACGCCGCGGCCGCCCGGCAGGCCGGCATGCCCTCCGAGGCCGTGTCGCCGCTCGTCGCCTACCTCGCGCACGAGAGCTGCCCGGTCAACGGCGAGATCTACGCGGCGGGCGCCGGACGCTTCGCGCGCTTCTTCATTGGCTCGACGCCCGGCTATGTGCATCCCGACGGCCCGGCCACCATCGAGGACGTCGTGGCGAACTGGGAAGCCATCAACGACGAGAAGGGCTACTACGTGCCCGCGGACCTGATGGCGTGGACAGGCGCCTTCCTCGGGCACCAGTTCAAGGAGAAGCCTGGCTCCGAGGTCTCGTAGGCCCGCGCCACGCCGTCCGAGGGCGAGCCCGCGCGTGGGGGTACCTGCTCAGGTGCCCCTGCCGGGCTTCGGTCCGGCCAGGTCGCGGCCGATGATGTCCTTCATGATCTCGGTCGTTCCGCCGACGAGTGTCTGCACCCGTGCGTCGGCGTACGCGCGTGAGATCCGGTACTCGTCCATGTAGCCGTATCCGCCGTGCAGTTGAAGACAGGCGGCGACGACCCGGTTCTGCAACTCGGTGGCCCACCACTTGGCCTTGGCCCCGGTGACCGCGTCGAGTGTCCCCTCGTTGAGGTCGAGGATGCAGCGCTCCAGATAGCCACGGGTCACCTCGACCTCCGTGGTCAGCTCGGCCAGGCGGAACCGGGTGTTCTGCAGGTCGACGAGCCGCCGCCCGAACACCTTGCGCTCCCGCGTGTACTCCAGCGTCCAGCGCAAGGCCGCCTCCGCGGCCACGACGGCACGCCAGGCGATCGACAGCCGTTCCAGCGGCAGTTGGGCGGTGAGCTGACGGAAGCCTGCTCCCTCCTCACCGAGCAAGGCACCGGCGGGCAGGCGCAGGTCGTCGATGAAGAGCTCCGCGGTGTCCTGGGCGTGCAGGCCCAGCTTCTTGAGCTTCCGTCCCCGTTCGAACCCCTTGGCGGTGGACGGCACGAGAAACAGGGAGAGACGGGCGCGGCCGTCCGCTTCCCCGCTGCGGGCGGCCACGATGACCAGGTCGGAGCTGGAACCGCTGGTGATGAAGGTCTTGGCGCCGTTCAGCACCCAGTCCGTGCCGTCCCGGCGTGCTGTGGTGCGCATCCCGCGCAGATCGCTGCCGCCGCCCGGCTCGGTCATCGCGATCGAGGTGACCACGTCGCCCGTCGCCATGCCGGGCAGCCACCTTTGCTGCTGCTCCTCGGTGCCGAACCGGACCAGGTACGAGCCGACGATGTCCTCGTTGATGGCGAAGCCGGAGGCCAGCGAGGCCGCACCGACCTCGGCCAGTTCCTCTTGGATCACGCACCGGAAGCGGTAGTCGTCCGCACCGGCCCCGCCGAACCGCTCGGGGACACGCAGTCCCAGCACGCCCGCCGCCGCGGCGTCCTTCCAGACGGAGCGGTCGATGAGGCGGGCCTCCTCCCACTCCTCCAGGTGGGGAAGCACCGACCGTTCCACCAGCCTGCGGACGGTCTGGCGGAACGCTGCGTGATCGTCCTCGTAGAAGCTGTACGGCATCCACCGCTCCCTAAGCCATTATCTAAATCCGTTAACTGATATACCCTATGGTGTCGAGTCATCATAGGAGGACCGATGTCACCGGTTCCACCCCTCGGCGATCTGCGGGTCCTGGAATTCCTGGGCCTCGGGCCCGGGCCGTTCGCGGGCATGCTGCTGGCCGACCTGGGTGCCGACGTACTGGCCGTCACCAGACCGCGCGCCGTCAGGCCCGCGCTGGCCGAGAACCGTCCCGTCGTCGAACTCGACGTCAAGTCGGCCGAGGGCCGCGAGCAGGCGCTGCGGCTCGCCGAGAACTGCGACGTCCTGATCGAGGGCTTCCGCCCCGGCGTCATGGAACGGCTGGGACTGGGCCCGGACGACGTCCGTCAGCTCAACCCGCGGCTGATCTACGCCCGCATGACCGGGTGGGGGCAGCACGGCCCGCTCGCGCCCGCGGCCGGGCACGACATCAACTACATAGCGATCACCGGTGCGTTGCACCACGCCGCCCGGCGCGACCACATACCCGTCCCGCCCGCCAACCTGCTGGGGGACTTCGGAGCAGGCGGCATGTACCTCGTGACGGCTGTGCTGGCCGCGCTGCACGAGCGCGGCCGGACGGGCGCGGGCCAGGTGCTCGACGTGGCCATCGTGGACGGCACGACCTACCTCACCACCATGCTCCACGAGTACCGGTCCAGAGGTACGTGGTCGGACGCGGCCGGCACCAACCGGCTGGACACCGGGGCGCCCTATTACGACGTCTACCGGTGCGCCGACGGTCGGCACGTCGCGGTCGGCGCCCTTGAAGCGCCGTTCTTCGCCGCCCTGGTCGAACTGCTGGACCTCGACCCAGCCTGGACCCGTACTCGTGAGGACCCCGACCGGTGGCCCGAACTGCGCCAGGACATCGAGCAGGCCGTGCTGCGGCGCACCCGGGACGAATGGGCGGCCGCCGCTGCGGGAACGGACGCCTGTCTGACCCCGGTACTGGACCTGGCGGAAGCGGCCGGACATGCGCACCTGCGCGCCAGAGAGGCTCTGGTTCCCGCGCCGGACGGCAGGCCCGGGTGGCGGCCCACGCTGGGCGGCCGGCGGTTCGCCCGCGAGCAGCCGACGGCGCAGGCCCCCGCGCCATCGGTGGCCGACGCCCTCGTGCGATGGCGGACGGCATCGGGCCACGACGGCGAGGCGCGCTGAACACCCGATCCGAAGACCCGTGCACACGGCCCGCCGGACCGAGGCACGCCGGGAAGCGAAACCTGCGAAGTGGGAGCGAGGAGAGATGACGGCACGTCAGGCAGTGATCGTGGACGCGGTACGCACTCCGATCGGGAAGCGCAACGGATCACTGAGCGAGGTCCATCCGGTGGATCTGTCGGCCGTGGTCCTGCGCGCGCTCGTCGAGCGCAACGGGATCCCGCCGGAGTACGTCGACGACGTGATGTGGGGCTGTGTGACCCAACTCGGGGACCAGTCCAGCAACATCGCCCGGTTCACCACCCTCGCGGCGGGCTGGCCGGAGAGCATTCCCGGGGTCACCTTCAACCGGGCCTGCGGCTCCAGCCAGCAGGCCATCGAGTCGGCGACGCACGCCGTGGTCGCCGGTGCCTATGACTGGGTGATCGCGGGCGGCGTCGAGACCATGTCGCGCGTCCCGCTCGGGGCCGCCCGCCAGACCGGATTCCCCTACGGGCAGACCGTACTGGACCGGTACGAGACCGACCGGCTGGAGCAGGGCCCCGGGGCGGAGATGATCGCCCGCAAGTGGGGACTGAGCCGGCACCGGCTCGACGAGTACGCCTCCCGCTCGCACGAACTGGCCGCCGCCGCCATCGACGCGGGCGTCTTCGACGAGCAACTGGCCACTGTTCCCGCCGCGCCGGATCTGAAGCAGGACGAGGGGCTGCGTCGTGGCACCTCCCCCGAGACCCTGGCGAAACTCAAGCCGTCGTTCCGGGAGGACGGTGTCATCCACGCGGGCAACGCATCCCAGATCTCCGACGGAGCCGCCGCCCTGCTCATCACGACCGCCGAACTGGCCCGCGCGCACGGTCTGCGGCCGCTGGCGACGATCCGCGCGGGCGCCGTCGTCGGGGACGACCCGGTGCTGATGCTGACCGCGCCCATCCCCGCCACCCGCAAGGTGCTCGACCGGGCCGGCCTGTCGATCGGCGACATCGGCGCCTTCGAGGTCAACGAGGCTTTCGCGCCGGTCCCACTCGCCTGGCAGACGGAGGTGAAGGCCGACCCGGACCGGCTCAACCCGCTCGGCGGCGCCATCGCGGTGGGGCACCCCCTCGGTGCGTCCGGCGCCATCCTCGCCACCCGGCTGCTGCACCACATGCGCCGCGAGGGCATCCGGTTCGGCCTGCAGACCATGTGCGAGGGCGGCGGCACCGCCAACGCCACCGTGTTCGAGCTGGCCGACTGACATGACCGGAACACGGACAGCGGAGGGGACGGCAGTGGGCGTGACACCGGAGCAGCGGCAGCAGGACCTGGCAGTGCTGCGGGAGCGCTGGTACCGGGAGGGCCACTACTCCTCGCTCACCATGGCCGAGGCACTGGAGGACGCCGGCCGACGCGTTCCCGGGACCCGGTTCGTGTTCGCCTCGGAGGCGACGACCACTGTCACCCTGGCGGAGGCGCTCGCCCTCGGCAGGCGCGCGGCGGCCGGGTTGTGCCGACTCGGGGTGCGGCCCGGTGACGTGGTCGCCGTGCAGGTCCCCAACCGTCTGGAGCTGGTGGTCTCGTACTTCGGGGCATGGCTCGCCGGCGCGGTCGTGCTGCCCATCACCCACATCTACGGCTCTGCCGAGGTCGGTGTCATCCTGCGGGACGCCGGGGCCAAGGTGCTGATCCTGCCCGACCGCTGGCGATCCATCGACTTCGTCGACCGCCTGGCCCGCCTCGACGCCGGGCCCTCACTCGAACAGGTCGTCGTGATCGGTGAGCGGGTGGCGACGGAGGCGGTCCCCTGGAACGAGCTGCTCGCCGACACGGTGGAGGCACCGGCGCCCCAGGGCGTGCACGCCGACGACGTCTGCGCGGTGATCTACACCTCTGGGACGACCGGTGTCCCCAAGGGCGTGCAGCACACCCACAACACTCTGCTGCACGAGCTGCGCAAGGGCGACCTGATGAACGAGGCCGGATCGGACGACACCCGCCTGATCCCCTGGCCCTCCGGCCATGTAGCGGGGCTGCTTGCCGCGTGCAGCGGGATCGTCTCAGGCACCGACACGGTGCACATGGACCGCTGGAACCCGGCTCGGGCCGTGGAACTCGTCGAGAAGTTCCGGTGCACCATCACCAGTGGCACACCGCTGCACGTGGAGGCGCTCCTGACGGCCGCCGCGGAAACCGGCCACGACATCTCCAGCCTGCGCTTCGTGCAGATCGGTGCCGCCAACGTGCCCCCCGCCCTGGTCGCCAGGGCCGACGCCGTCGGCATCGTCGTGGCCCGGGCCTACGGCAGCACCGAACACCCGCGCTGCGCGACCTCGCCGCTCGACGCCTCCGCGCGGCAGCGCTCCCTGACCGACGGCCTCGTCCGCTTCGGCGACGAGGTGCGGATCGTCGACGAGCGGCTGCGCCCGCTGCCGGTGGGGGAGGCGGGGGAGGTCGTGACCCGCGGCCCGAGCCAGTTCGTCGGCTACCGCGATCCCGCGTACGACGAGTGGGCGTTCCTGCCCGGCGGCTGGTTCCGTACCGGCGACGTCGGACGGCTGGACGAGGAGGGTCACCTGACCATCACCGACCGCATCAAGGACATCATCATCCGCGGCGGGGAGAACATTGCCTCCAAGGAGGTCGAGGACATCCTCGCCACCCATCCCCGGGTGCGGCACGCCGCCGTCGTCGCCGAACCCGACCCCCGGTACGGCGAACGCGTGGCCGCCTTCGTGGTCCTCGACAGCGGCACGCTCGACATCGAGGAGGTGCGGGAGCTGTTCGCCCGGCACCGGGTGGCGCCGCAGAAGGCGCCCGAGCGCATCGAGGTCGTCGCAGACCTGCCGCGGGCGCCGTCGGGAAAGGTCCGCAAATTCGAACTGCGCGACCGGCTGCGGGCCACGGGCGAGTCCATCGGCGAATCCGTCGGCGAGGCCCGCCCGTGAGGTCCGTACAGCACATACAGCCGTGATCGGGTGCCGGTGCGCCGCCCGGCAGAGAAGGAGACGCTCCCCATGGACGTGGGACTGCTGATGAGCTACTCGGGCGGCTTCGCCGAAGCCGCCCGCCGGCTGGGTGACTTCGAGGCGGCAGGGGTGGACTCGACGCTGCTGCCCGAGGCGTACACCTTCGACTCGGTGAGCCAGCTCGGCTACCTGGCCGCCCGCACCGAGCGGATGCGCCTCGCGTCGAGCATCCTCAACGTGTACTCGCGCAGCCCCGCCCTCCTGGCGATGACCGCCGCCGGACTCGACTTCGTGTCGGACGGCCGGTTCGAGCTGGGCATCGGTGCGTCCGGGCCCCAGGTGGTGGAGGGGTTCCACGGGCTGCCGTACACCTCCCCGCTGGCCCGGGTGCGGGAGGTGGTCGAGATCTGCCGGACCGTCTGGCGGCGAGAGCCCCTGCGGCACGAGGGCCGCCACTTCCAGCTGCCGCTGACCGCCGAGCGCGGCGGCACCGGGCGGGGCGGACGCGCGCTGCGGCTGATCAACCACCCGGTACGGCCCGACATCCCGATCGTCCTAGCCGCCCTGGGCCCCAAGAGCGTCGAGCTGGCGGCCGAGCTGTGTGAGGGCTGGCAGCCGACGCTGTATCTCCCGGAGGCCGCCAAGGAGGTCTTCGGGCCCTCCCTGGCGGCCGGTGGGGCCCGGCGTGAGGCCGGGCTGCCCCCGCTCAGGGTCGTCGCCGACGTCAAGGTCCTCGTCAGTGACGACGCGGAGGAACTCGCGGCCGGCCGGCAGCGGGTGCGCGAGTACATCGCGCTGTACGTCGGCGGTATGGGGGCCCGGGGCGGGAACTTCTACAACGCCCTGGTCTCCCGGTACGGCTTCGAGGGGCCGGCGGCACGGATCGAGGAGCTGTACCAGACCGGTCGCAAGGCCGAGGCCGCCGCCGCGGTACCCCAAGAGCTGGTCGACGGGGTGGCCCTGGTGGGATCGCCAGGTCTGGTCGCCGAACGGGTGGTCGCGTTCCGCGAGAGCGGAGTGACGGGCCTGAACGCCGCGCCGGTCGCTGACACCCACGAGCGGCGCGTCGAGGACATGGCTCTGCTCAAGCAGCTTGCCGGGTGAGGTTCGCGTCTTCGAGATACGCGAGTACTCGTTCGTGATGGTGGGCGGCGGTGCCGTGGACCAGAGAGTCGACCGTCGCACGGCGCAGGTACAGATGCAGGTCGTGCTCCCAGGTGAAGCCGATGCCACCGTGCAGCTGAAGGGCCTCTCCGGCGACAGCGGGGAGGCTCTCGCTCGCGAAGGCCTTGGCCGCGGCGGCCGCCATCGTGGCGTCGTCGCGGCTCGCGTCGAAGGCCATGGCCGCGTAGTAGGTGGCGGCCCGCAGGCCGCGCAGGGTGATCAGCATGTCGGCCGCCTTGTGCTTCACGGCCTGGAAGCCGCCCAGGGGGCGGCCGAACTGTTCGCGGACGGTGACATGGTCGACCGTCATCTCTAGGAGCCGTTCCCCCACGCCCAGCGCGTCGGCGGTGGTGAGCACCACCATCGCGTCCACCCACCGGCGCGCGTCGTCGGGACGGGTGGACAACACCTGCGCGGTGTCCACACCCACGTCGTCGAACAGTACGTCGTACCAGGAACGGGTCAGGTCCAGGGTCGTGCGCCGCTCGGCGCGGGCGGCGGACGCCGGGACCAACAGGACGTACGGCTCGTCGCCGGTGAGCGTCACCAGCAGCCAGTCGGCGCATCCGGCGGCGTGGACGGCCACGGCCCGGCCCGACAGGACGAGGCCGCGGCCCTCCCGGCGTATGGTGAGCGAGCCGTCGTGCACGAAGCCCGCCTTGAGCCGTCCCTCGGCCAGCCCCGCCCCGGTCTCCGCGGCCGGTCCGGTGAGGCCGGATCCCCGTGCGGCGGCCATGGACGCCAGTGCCGTCTCCATGAACGGGCCCGGCGCCGCCGCGCGCCCCAGTTCCTCCGCCACCAGGCAGAGCTCGGCCAGCCCCTGACCCGCGCCTCCCTGGTCCTCCGGGGCCGCCAGGCCCGTCCAGCCCATGCGCGTGCCGCGGTCCCACAGCTTGTCGTCCGTGTCCCGTTGCGCGTCGAGGACCGAGCGGACGGTCTGCGGGGGGCAGTCCGAGGCCAGCAGGTCGCGCGACACCTCGCGCAGCGCGGCTTGTTCCTCGGTGAGTTCGAAGTCGACCATCGACCGGTCCTTCCGTGGTCGTACTGGGTGCGATCACTGGCCTCTGATTGAGTGTAATGATTAATCTATATGGGACACCAGCTTCCGGAGAACCCGTGCTCGGGGACCCGATGGGGGAGAGGAACGACGATGCCGGATCAGGAGTCCAGCGCCGCACCGCGCAAGTACGAGACCGTCCTGTTCGAAGTGGACGAACATGTCGCGACGGTGACACTGAACCGTCCGCGCAAGCTCAACGCGTTCAACCAGGTCATGGTGGACGAGTTCCGGGACATCTGGACACACGTGCGCGACGAGGACGCCATCCACGTGGTGGTCCTGCGCGCCGCCGGTGAGCGCGCCTTCTGCACGGGTACGGACGTCGAGGACCGGATCCACCTCGCCGAGAACGTCTGGAGCCAGGAGGACCCGGGGAGGGGCCTCAGCCCCAAACAGAACAAGGTGTGGAAGCCGGTCGTCGCCGCCGTGCACGGCATGGTCGCCGGCGGCGCCTTCTACTGGCTGAACGACTGCGACATCGTGATCAGCGCGGAGGACGCCACCTTCTTCGATCCGCACGTCAGCTACGGCATGACATCGGCGCTGGAGCCCATCGGGCTGGCCCGGCGCATCCCCCTGGGTGAGGCGCTGCGGTGGGCCCTGCTCGGGCTGGACGAGCGGATGTCGGCTGCGCGTGCCCGCGAGATCGGGCTGGTGTCCGAACTGGTGCCCTACCCGCAGCTGTGGGACCGGGCCGACGAACTGGCGCGGATCATCGCGGCCAAACCCACGGCGGCCGTCCAGGGAACCGTCCGGGCGATCTGGGAGACCCACGGCCTGGACCGGGAGACGGCCCAGGCACTCGGCTGGCACTACACGACGATCGGTAATCCCCTCGGTAAGCCGCAGGTCTCACGCGAGAACTTCGTCAAACCCAGGTGGAGGCTCCGCTGACCGGGCCTGGCTGCCCGGTCATCCGGCGAACCGTGCGATCTCCACGTCCAGCAGATCGGTGAGGCTGTCGGCCGGAGGGTCCGGCAGCCGCACCGGAGCCTCGCGCGTCGGCAACAGGACCACGGCCCGGCCGGGCGTCGAGACCTCCCCGCGCTGGTTGTGGCAGGACACCTCGATGTGCACCTCGTTGCGACCGTCGACCCGCACCTTGTCGACCACGGTGCCGCGCACCCACGTCGTGTCGCCGATGTAGTTGAACTTGCGGTGCTCGCATCGGAGTCTGAACAGCCAGCCGTCGTCGCCCATCCAGTCCGTGAGCGCGTGTGTCAGCCAGGTCTCGCGCATGCCGCCGTAGTCGTAGCTCATGGGGATGCCGAGTTCCCGTGCGCGCTCGGGCTCCCAGTGCAGCCGCTGCACGGTGTCAGGGATGTTCCGGGCGTTGGGCGGGTACAGACCAGGGGCCTTGCGCCGCACCCGCCGGGCGACGGCAAAGGCTCCTGGTGGGGTCAGCTGCATGCCCCAGCCCACGTGCCAGACGACCATGTCGGTCACCGTGAGCGGGCCCTTGACCCGCGGCTGGAGCTCGTCGCCGACACGGACGTCCTCGAAGTAGCGGGTGTTCGCGCCCCGCCGCTCCTCGGCGTCGTAGGCGGCGTCGATCTCGGCGAGTTCCTCGGCGGTGTAGGGCGGGAGGGTCAGGGCCTCCTTCTCACCCGACCGCTTCCTGCTGGTGTGCCGTTCGGCGTGAATCCAGGTGCCGCGCTGGATCGCTGTCACCTTGCCCGCACCGTCGGCGAACAGGAAGTCGTTGGTCACATGGGCGGCCCTGCCGCCGAAGGAACTCGGCTTGACCTGGACACCGACCTGGGCTCGCAGACAGGAGCAGCGGTCACCCAGACGCAGCGGCCGGTAGTACTCGAACTCCATGACCGCCTGGTAGGCGCCGAGCCCGGCGAACGGGTCGCCCTTGAGGATCGCCTTGGCGCCTGCGTCCGGCTCGATGGCGTTCTCACCCATGGTGTACAGGAAGTTCGGGGGCGCGATCGTGCCCTGCCACCGGGTGGTCGGGCCATGCGCCGGGTCGCACCACAGAGGATTGTCATCACCGTATCCGAGCGCGAAGTGACGTATTCCGTCGGCTGTCACCTCGAGGTTGTGCGGCGGTAGGCGACGCTGGGGAACACCGATGCGGCGGCGTGAGCGCTCGACGGCCTCATCGGTGAGGAGGCCGTAGTCCGGCCTGTCCGTCAATGTGGTCAAGGTCTCTCCTTGGTTCGTGGACAGGCTGCTGCCCGGCGGCTGGGTCGCCTCAAGCGGGATCGGGGGACGGTTCACCGGTCGGCCTGCCGGACTTGTCAGGTGCGTCTTCCGGCGTCCTCCCGGCCGCGAAGAGTTCCTGGAGCCGGGGCCGGTCGACCTTGAGTGAGGGAGTGCGCGGCAACTGGTCCAGAATCCTCAGGTCCACCGGCATCTGATAGCGCGTCAGGCGCTCCGCCAGGTGATCGAGCAGATCCTGTGTGCTGGCCTGACCGCACAAGGTGACCGCCGCGACGGGCACTTCACCCAGGCGTTCGTCCGGAAGGCCGACGGCGGTCGCGTCGCTCACGGCCGGATGCTGGTGGAGGGCGTCCTCGATCACGCTCGGTGGAATCTTGAAGCCGCCACGGTTGATCGCGTCGTCCGCACGGCCGTGAATGAACAGGAAACCGTCCTCGTCCAGCGAGGCCAGGTCGTTCGTGCGCAACCAGCTCCCGTCGGTCGAGGGCAGTTGAGGACCGCGCACCTCGAGCAGTCCGATGCTGCCGGGCGCCTTGACCTCCTGTGTGGCGCGATCGACGATACGCAAGTCGATGCCGCGGTGCGCGCGGCCCACGCTGCCGCGCTTGACACCGGCCCATCGGCGGTGATCGGCGACCGACCAGCCCGCGATCGCGCCGGCGAACTCGGTGGCGCCGTAGGTGGTGAGGACGGGCACCCCGTACCGAGACTCGAACTCCTCGGCCAGCTCCGGCGGCAGGGGCGCAGTGCCCGAACCGATCGCCCGCACGCCGCTGAACGTGTCGACGGGCAGGTCCGCGCTCAGCACCATACGGATCGCGGTCGGCGGCAGGCGCAGCTGCCGCGGCCGGAGCCGGCGCACCAACTCGGCCCACTCCTCGACGTGGAACCGCTCCATCAGGGCGACGCACCGCCCGTCGACGGCATGGGCGATCGCGAAGTAGAGCCCGCTGATGTGGGCGAGTGAGGACCAGAGGATGGAGGAGCCCCGCCGCAGGCGCGGCCCGGTGTTGTCGTCGAGTTCCGTTCCGGCGGCTTCGAAGGCGGCGGTGAGCTGCGGATAGGCCAGACAGACGCGCTTGGGCTTGCCGGTCGTGCCGCTGGTCATCATCACCACCGCCACATCGTCCATGGGCAGCCCGGCCGGTGCCGGTGCCCAGGACGCCGGGCAGGGCCGCAACCCCGACTCCGGCGTGACGAGCAGGGGTACGGCGCCGACGTCCTCGGCCGCGCAGCGGACGGCGTCCCGGTTCCAGTCCTCCTCGTCGGCGATGACGACGTCCGGGCGCAGGGAGCGGATGTCGTCGCCGAGACCTGACTCGCCCACGTGCGGGCTGAGAGTGATGACTTGTCGGCCGGTGGCGATCGTCGCCAGCAGCGCGGCCAACTGGCCCGGCCTGTTGCGCAGGACGAGGCCGATCCGGTGAGCGGTCGTATGACTCCGCAGAAGCCGGTCCAGGTCACGGGTGGCGTCGCCGAAGTACGACCAGGGGAAGCTCGACTCCGCGAAGGTCAGCGCCGTCGCGGTCGGGTCGAGGTCCATCACGCGACGGAGCCAGTCCGACAGCGGAGGCAAGGTGCGTTCGGCTGGGTGCGAGCGGGCCTGATTCGTCATGGCGCCCTTCTACTGAGAGGCGGGACCTATGAGGTAAATTAGTTACTTGATTCTATCGGCGCTGTCCAGGTAGAGCCAAGGGGAGGCCCGTCGACGAGTGTCGATGCTCCCGTTGAAAGAGACAGATCTTTCATCTGAGATGCCTGATAGGCGTCAGTCCGAAGCTGAGAATGATGTGCGTGTCGACATGCCGGCCTGGAGCCGGCCCAACTCCCGGAGAACAGATGCGACTAGACGCGATCTCCGCACTCGTCACCGGCGGTGCGTCCGGACTCGGAGCCGCCACCGCGGCCGCGTTCGCCGAGGCGGGGGCGAAGGTGGTCATCACCGACCTGCCCGGCTCGCCCGGTGCCGAGACGGCGGACGCGATCGGAGGCGGAGTCCGGTTCGTGCCCGCCGACATCACCGACGAGGACAGCCTGCGGGCTCCGCTGGAAGCGGCCCAGGAGAGCGGGAACCTGCGGGCCGTCGTGCACTGCGCGGGCCGCGGAGGAGACCGGTTGCGCATCCTCGACAAGTCAGGTGCGCCCGCCCCACTGAACAGCTACCGGCAGGTCCTGGAGGTCAACCTCGTCGGCAGCTACAACGTCCTGCGTCTGGCCGCCGCGGCCATGGCGGGCAACACCATTGAGGACGGCGACCGCGGAGCCATCGTGCTGACCGCCTCCGCGGCGGCCTTCGAGGGACAGATCGGCCAGACCTCGTACGCCGCCTCCAAGGGAGGTGTGCACGCGATGACCCTGGTGGCCGCCCGCGACCTCGCCGGCTGGGCGATCCGGGTCAACACCATCGCGCCCGGGACCTTCGACACCCCGATGCTCGCCAGGCTCCGCGAGGACATCCGGCAGAGCATCGCCGAGACCATCCCCCATCCCAAGCGCCTCGGGAACGCCGCGGACTACGCCGATCTCGCGCTGACGCTGGTACGCAACCCCTACATCAACGGGGAGACGGTCCGCCTCGACGGCGCCCTGCGCATGGGTGCCCGATGAGCGCCGAGCCCGAGGTCCTGGTGGACCGCCACGACCGGGTCCTCGTGGTCACGGTCAACAGGCCGACGCAGAAGAACGCGATGACCCTGACGGCGGCCCGTCTGATCGCCGAGGCCGTCGACCGGCTGGACGGTTCACCGGAGCTGTCCGTCGCCGTGCTCACCGGGGCCGGCGGGACCTTCTGCGCGGGCATGGACCTCAAGCGGTTCGCGCTCGGAGAGCGTCCGGCGCTGCCCGGCCGCGGCTTCGCCGGACTCGTGGAGGCACCCCCGAAGAAGCCGATCATCGCCGCCGTCGAGGGCTGGGCGCTCGGCGGCGGCTGCGAACTCGCCCTTGCCTGCGACATGGTGGTGGCATCGCACAGTGCGCGCTTTGGACTGCCCGAGGTCAAGCGCGGTCTGGTGGCACGGGGCGGTGGAATGATCAGGCTGCCCCAGCGCCTGCCTCGCTCCATCGCGATGGAACTGCTGCTCACCGGCGATCCCATCGAAGCCGGGAGGGCCGAGCGGCTGGGACTGGTCAACCGTGTCGTGGACGACGGACAGGCGCTGAAAGCGGCGCTCCGGCTCGCCTCACGTATCGCCGAGAACGCGCCCCTGGCTGTGCAGTGCGCGAAAGCGGTGGCGAGCGCCGCACCCGGATGGCCGCAGGACGAGGTGTGGAGCAGGCAGGCCCCCCTGTCCGACGCCGTGTTCGCGTCGCAGGACGCGCAGGAAGGAGCGCGGGCCTTCGTGGAGCGCAGGGAACCCGTGTGGTCGGGGAGTTAGCACGGCGGACCGTCCGCCCCGGACCCGTTGCCGGGGCCTGAACGGCGAGTGGTGCGGCAGGAGCCGTGGCCAGGCTCCCTCCGCACCGCCCGCCGTACGATCGCCCTCCGCACGGACATGTGCCGCACGTCACCGGATGGCTACGGGGTTCACCAGGCCGCCGGTGCTCCGCAGGAAGCGCTCGGGCGTCGCGTTGAGCAGGAAGGTGTAGCGCCGGTCCCGGGCGCAGGCCGCGGCGAGGTCTTCGAGCACCCAGTTCTGTCCCTGGATCATGCCCATCATCACCAGGGTCAGGACGTGGACGGGCAGCATGACGTCCTCGACGTTCGCCGGGATCAGTTCCATGGGCATGTTGTCGATGGCCGCCGCCGCAACGCCCCGTTCGTGGAAGAAGAGGGGGGCGTCGTAGTCGAGCGCGGGCACCGGCCGCCGATAGCTCGGCACGTCCGCCGCCAGGAAGTGCGTCACCTGCCCGGTCCGGATGAGGACGATGTCGCCCTCCTCCACCGGTGTCCCCTGAGCCTCCTCTACGGCCTCCAGAACGGCGCGCGTCACCGGGAACCTGCCCGGAAGGACGTCGACGCCCTCATACCGGGCCACGTCCAGGAGGATGCCGCGCGACACGATGGTGCCGGCCGCCTCGATGCCGAGCTTCGCGGCGCCGGAGGCGTCGATCGCGTTCGCCGGTATGCCGTTGTACATGACGCCGCGGTGGCTGCAGTGGGACAGCGCGTCCCAGTGCGTCGCCGCCTGCGTGGGGGTCACCACGATGTCGTCGCTGTAGGCGACCGAGTCCGGGGAGTTGCCCATCCGCGTGTTGATCGCGAGCATGGTCCGGACCGGGTTGATGCGTCCCGGGACTCCGACACCGTTCTGCGGGCCGTCCAGCGACAGCGACATGGACAAGGAGAAGCTATCGCCCGTGATCACCGAGGCCGTCCCCTTCCTGACCACCTCGGGGGTGATGAAATTCAGGGTCCCGAGCTGGTCGTCCGCGCCCCACCGCTTCCAGTTGCTGACCTGCTCGGCCAAGGTGTCGTACTCGGCAACGCTCAGCACGGTTTCCGCCTCTCTCAGCTGTGACTCTTCGGTACGACGTGGCTGTCCCGGCCGGACCGGATCAGGAACGGGGCTCACGGGGGAGTCCCAGGGCCCGCTCGGCGATGGTCGTGCGCAGGACCTCGTTGGCGCCCCCGGCGATGGTGTAGGCCCGTGCGTAGAGGAGGGCGTCCTGCCAGTAGCCCCCGGCCACGGCGCGGTCGTCGCCCTCGGTCAGGAGGCCGTCGAGTCCTTGCAGTTGGACGCCGAGCGAGACGGCGTCGAGGTTGGTCTCGCTGTAGAAGACCTTGACCATCGCCGGATCGGTCGGCTCGTCGGTTCCCGCCGCCATGCGGGACTGCACGGCCTTGCTCATCAGGTCGGCGACGTGCACGCGCGCGGCCAGACGGCCCAGCCGGGCCCGCACGGCAGCGTCCGCCGAGGCGGGGGCTCCGGCCGGACCCGGCGCGGACGCCAGCTCCAGCAGGCCGTTCAGATCGTTGAGCATTTCGGCGCTCCGTGCGGCGACCGAACCGCGCTCCTGGGCCAGGCTCGCACCGGCGACACGCCACCCCTGGCCGACCTCACCGATCACCCGGTCGGCCGGGACGCGCACCCCGTCCAGGAACACCTCGTTGAAGTCGGCGGTCCCGGTGATCTCCCTGAGCGGCCGGATCTCCACCCCCGGCGAGCGCATGTCCAGCGCGAACGCGGTGATGCCCCGGGTCTTCGGCCCATCCGGGTCAGTACGCGCGAGGAGGTATCCGACGTCGGCGTGCTGGGCGTTGGTCGTCCATACCTTCTGCCCGTCCACCACGAAGTGGTCGCCCTCCTGGCGGGCCCGGGTCCGCAGCCCCGCCAGGTCGCTGCCCGCCTCCGGCTCGCTGAACAGCTGGCACCACAGGTCCTGCCCGGATCGCAGCCGGGGCAGGAAGTGCCGCTTCTGCTCCTCGGTCCCGTGGGCCAGCAGGGCTCCCGAGGCCAGGGCGCCGGCACCGATCTGCCCCCAGGCGCGGGCCCGTGCCAGTTCCTCGGCGACGACGAAGGCGTACTCGGGCCGCGGATCGGCGAGACCCCCGTACTCCGTCGGCCACGACCTGCCGAGATAGCCGGCGTCATGGAGCCGGGCGATCCAGCAGCGCAACTCGGGCACGAGACGGGCGGCGGGCGCCCGCACTCCCGCGTGGGTCTTCCTGCCGGGTGCGTGGGTGTGGATGAACGAGCGCACCTCGGCGCGGAAGGTGTCGAGTTCGGCGCTGGTGTCGAGCCTCATCGTCTCTCCTGTTCATGGGAGGCGGCGTCCTGGAGTGCCCGAAGGAGGACCGCCGCGGCGCGTCGGACGACCTCAGACCGAGGGCATGCCGGGATCGCGGGGGAGGCCGAGGACCTGCTCGGCGAGCGTGTTGCGCTGGATCTCGGCGGTCCCCGCGCCGATGGTGGAGGCGCGCGTGCGCAGGAAGCCGTAGAGCCACCTGCCGCGCTGGACCGCCTCCTCGGAGTCTCGACCCAGTAGGCCGGCCGGGCCGAGCACGTCGACGGCGAACTCGTGGACGTCCTGCTCGAAGGCGGTGATGTGCAGACGCGCCACGGAGGAGACCGGGCCCGGCTCTCCATGGGTGAGGATGTCGGAGATGGTGCGCTGCCCGTTGTAGCGCATGATCCGGACCCGGATCTCGAAGTCGGCCATCCGGTCGCGCACGTCCGCGTCGTCCAGCAGGCGCCGTTCGGCGAGGAGCTGCTGGAGTTCGCTGAGGACGCGCCGGTAGATC
This sequence comes from Streptomyces sp. NPDC046862, assembly GCF_040704615.1. Classification (NCBI taxonomy): domain Bacteria; kingdom Bacillati; phylum Actinomycetota; class Actinomycetes; order Kitasatosporales; family Streptomycetaceae; genus Streptomyces; species Streptomyces sp. NPDC046862. The sequence goes on from NZ_JBEYXP010000011.1 coordinate 33,738, forward strand.
GCGGCCTGGTTCATGGCGCCCGCGGCGCGTTCGTGCCCCAGGCTGGTGCGGACCAGCGGCCAGCCCTCGTTCTCCTCACCGACCCGGTCGGCGACCGGCACCAGGACGTCGTCGAAGAACACCTCTGCGAACAGATGCCCCCCGGTCAGATCGCGCAGCGGCCGCACCTGCACGCCCGGGGCGTGCGCGTCGACGATGAGGTAGGTGATCCCGCGCTGCCGTGACTCTCGGGTGCCCGTGCGCACCAGCGTGAAGAAGACGTCGGCCCTGGAGGCGTGACTCGTCCACACCTTTTGCCCATTGACCACGTACATGTCGCCTTCCCGACGTGCGGTGGTGCGCAGGCTCGGCAGGTCGGAGCCGGCCTCCGGCTCGGAATAGCCCTGTGCCCACACGGTGTCCCCGCGCAGCATGGAGGGCAGCCAGCGCCGCTTCTGCTCGTCGCTGCCGAACTTGATGATCGTCGGCGCGGCGATGCCCAGGCCCGTCCCGACGGGGCCGGGCACCCGGGCGCGCGCCAGCTCCTCCTGGTACACCACCTGGTGGGCGAACGGCAGGTCCATCCCGCCGTACTGCTTGGGCCAGCCGGGCCCGGCGAAGCCGTGGTCGAAGAGTGTGGCCTGCCACGCGCGGGTCCAGGCGAAGCGCTCCTCGGGATCCCGTGGACGCCGGCCGGGACCGTGAGAGGCGAGGAAGTCCCGCAGCCGGGTGCGGAAGGCGTCGAGCGACTCCGGGGTCTGCGGGAGTGCCGAAGGGGTGGTCATGGGCGGGCTCCTCCTGCCGTGGTGAGCCGGGTGAGCCGGGCTCGTTCCTCGCGCGGCGTGCCGAACAGCAGCTCGGACGACTTGGCCCGGCGCAGGTAGAGGTGCGCGCGGTGCTCCCAGGTGAAGCCGATCCCGCCGTGGATCTGGATGTTCTCCTTGGCCGCGTGGGTGAACGCCTCGGAGCAGTAGGCGCGGGCCACGGTCGCCGCGATCGCCGCCTCGGTTCCGGGCGTGCCCACGACGGACCCGGCGAACCTGGCCGCCGACCGGGCGCACTCCACCTCGACGAGGAGCTGCGCGCACTTGTGCTTGATCGCCTGGAAGGAACCGATCGGCCGACCGAACTGCTCCCGTGTCGTGGCATGGTCGACGGCCATGTCGAGACACGCTGCGGCTCCTCCGACCTGCTCGGCGGCGAGCGCCGCCCGTACGAGGTCGTACACGGCCGCGATCCGGTCGCAGGCGTCGCCGTCACTGATCCTTGTCGCCGGGGTGGCGCCGAGGCGGATCCTTGCCAGAGGCCGCGTCGGGTCCAGGGAGTCCAGCACGGTGCGGGTCAGACCGGGTGCGTCCGCCGGTACGGCGAAGACCCCGAGACCGTCGGGGCACCGCGCGGTCACGAGCAGCAGGTCGGCGGTGTGGCCGTCGACGACGTACGTTTTCGTGCCGGAGAGCACCCAGCCGTCACGCTGGTGCTCGGCCACGGTCGCCAGGGCGTCGCCGTCCCATGGGGCACTCGGTTCACCTGTTGCCAGGGCGGCGGTGAGCGCCCCCGAGGCGATACCCGGAAGCCACCGCTCCCGCGCCGTCTCGTCACCGCACCGCGCCAGAGCCTGGCCGGCCAGCGCGACGGTCGCGAAGAAGGGACTCTGACAGAGGGTGCGGCCCATCTCCTCCAGAACGACACCCAGTTCGGCCGGACCGAGTCCGGCGCCACCGTATCGCTCGGGCACGGCGAGACCGGTGAGGCCCAGCTCACCGGAGAGCTGTCGCCAGAGGGCCGGGTCGTAGTTCTCCGGGTGGGTGCCGGAGGGTGGCGGCCTGCGGCCAACGGCCTTGTCGTAGAGGAATCCGCGCACCAGCAGGCGCAGTTCCTCCTGTCCCTCGTCGAGACTGAGGCTCATCGCGCGTCCACCGACATCATCATGCCCTTCACGCATCTTGACGTTAGCAGCGATTGGATAAATTAGTAAACTGATTTGGGAGTGGAGTGCCAGGTCATCCCGCTCAGCGGGAGTGTTCAGGAGGGCTGGGGTGCGGCAGGACGGCCTTGCGGGGAGGCGGGTGATGAGACTGCCTAATCAAGTACACTCATTGCCATGAGTGCCACACTGGGGTCGCAAGTCGGTCAGACTGTCCGCGCGCCCAAGACGGCGGAGCTGATTGCGGCGCAGCTGCGCCGCCGGATCGTCCAGGGTGAGCTCATCCCCGGCGAGACCCTGCCGCCCGAAATGCAGCTCATGGAGCAGTTCGGTGTCTCGCGGCCCACCCTGCGAGAGGCATTCCGCATCCTCGAGGCCGAGATGCTCATCAGTGTCCGTCGCGGCAGCCGGGGTGGCGCTCAGGTCATGGCGCCGGATTTCTCGGTGGCGGCCCGACACGTCGGACTGCTCCTGCAGATGCAGGGGACCACCGTCGACGACGTCTACGAAGCCCGGATGGTCGCTGAGCCGGCGTGCGCGCGCATGCTGGCCAAGCGTCGTACCAAGCAGGACCTCGCCGATCTCAGCGAGGTGGTGACGGAGCTGCAGTCCGCGGTCGAGTCGAAGGACGACGCCGTGCCCGATCCGGCTCAGTGGTCGCGGCTCACCTACCGGTTCCACGAGCTGATCATGGAGCGTTCGGGCAACAAGACCATGGCGGTCCAGGGGGCGGTCCTCCAGGAGATCGTGGCGACCCACCTCGAACTGCGCGTCGCCCGGAACTTCGACAAGACCGAGTCGCCCGAGCGCTTCCAGCGCGCCATCAAGGCGTACAAGCGCCTTGTGACCCTGGTCGAGGCTCGGGACGCCGAGAGCGCCGAGCGGCACTGGCGCAACCACATGAAGGTCGCGGCCACTTATCTCCTCAAGGACGACCTTCGCAACAAGCCCGTGGTGGACCTCTTCTCCTGACCGGGCCGGCCGCCCTGGCGGATTTCCGCCTGCGATGACGCGCCCGCTCTTGGCTGACGCCTGACGCCGCGCTCCGCAAGTAGTGTCCCGGTCAGCGGTACAGGCGGCCGACGGGCGACAGCCGCCACCTACTCTCCTGATGTTGGATCCAGCCGACCGGGCACCGCGCCCATCGGACGCTGCCGGCCCCAGGAGAGCCGCGATGCGAGGCGAGGACGACGTCACCATGACGACGCAGCCGGACTTCCGCATCGACGGAGGCGTGGAACGGGTCGGAGGGAAACGAGCCGACGCGGTTTCCTCGATGTGTTGACCAAGCCGCGCTTCTCTGTCTTTTCGTAGTGCCCGCAACCAGGTGAACGGCGCCGCGGTCGGCTCTCCCTTTTCTCGGCCTCATCGGCTGCGACGTCCAGGCAGTACCCGAACATGCGAAGGATCAAGGGAGATCCCATGGACGAAAAGCTGAAGTTCAAGCTCTATCGTATGTCGGTCTGGTGCGGCGTGGTGGTGGCGATAGCCAACACGCTCGCGTTCTCGGTCTTTGGGCATCTTTCGCCGCCCGTCTCGCCGTCGGACAACGCCCAGGAGGTGGCCAACTTCCTGACGGAGCACCGGACCGGCATCCTGTGGGCCGTGGTCACGATGGGCGTCTTCGCCCCGTTCTTCTATCCGTTCGCCGTCATCACGAGCCTGCAGATGCGCCGGATCGAGGGTGGCTGGGGTCTGCTGTCGATGATCCAGCTGACGACGGCCGTCGTCGCGCCGACGGGATGGGTCTACCCGCTCGCGGTGCTGGCCACGGCCGCTTACCGTCCGGGCCGGAATCCCGAGCTGATGCAGCTCCTCAGTGACCAGTTCTGGCTCACATACGTGGGCGTCGCCGTCATCTTCGTCGTCAACGTCGCGGTGATCGGAGTCTCGTCCTTCGTCGACCGGCGGCCCGAGCCCATCTTCCCCCGGTGGTTCGGCTGGCTCAACTTCGTGCTGGCGGCCGCCTTCTTCCCCGGGGTGTTCGTGTACGTGGCGACCGACGGTCCGTTCGCCTGGGACGGTGTGTTCACACTCGTGATCCCGTCCGTCGCGTTCGTCGTCTGGAAGATCGCGATGATCGTTGTGCTGCTGCGGGCGGTCAAGTCGGAGGAGCGCGAAGTGCTGGGACGGCAGGCAGCCGTGCCGGCGGCGGCCTGAGAGGGTACGAAGCGTAGGCCGAACTCCCCATTTTGTATGGGGAGTTCGGTTTTCGCCTTTCGGAAGACTGCCAGAGGTGTCGCACGGTGGTGACGCCACCATGGAGTGCATGTATCTTGCAGTCGACTCCATGAGTAGATTAAGTTAACTCATTGATCCTGATGTACGGATGGTTGCCCGCACGTACGGGCGCGCCGGCAGGGAAGGAGCCGCATGACCGAGGAAGGCAGGCTCGCTACGGAAGCGCCACAGCAGGTGGACGCGGCGTTCATCAACCGCGCGCTGGACGACGCCGACCTGAACGCGCTCAGGCTCGCGCTGTATCAGGCCACCGAAGACGAGTCTCTGCTCGAACTACCGCTGAAGACCACCCCCATGTACGGCGGCGCGCTCAACCAGACCGTCGTGGCCGAGGAGGCGGTGGCGACCCTGCGGGACAGGGTGACGGAGTTCCTGCTCAACAAGCCGACCGACTTCACGGAGGTGAAACCGGACGACGCCCGGCTGCGCCGTATGTACGAGGCCTTCCGCAACGAGGAGCTCACCGACCGGGACTGGGCGTACCGGCGTGACCTCGCCGCCTTCGACGACCACCCCCGGCTGGCTCAGTGGGCAGGGGCCAGGCCCGCCCTCCCCGAGGGCTTCCACGTGGCGGTCATCGGCGCCGGTTTCGGCGGCATCGCCGTGGCCGTCCAGCTGGAGCACCTCGGCATCCCCTACACGGTGTACGAGCGGCGCTCGGAACTGGGCGGCACCTGGAGCATCAACGCCTATCCCGATGTGCGGGTGGACACCACCAACTTCCTCTACCAGTTCTTCTTCGAGAAGAACTATCCGTGGACCGAGTACTTCGCGCGGGCCGGCGAAGTGCGTGAGTACCTGGAGCACGTGGCCAAGAAGTACGGCGTCTTCGAGCACATCAGCTTCGACAGCGACGTGAAGGAAGCCGTCTTCGACGCGACGACGGGCACCTGGTCGATCGACGCCGTCGTCGACGGTCGGCCGCGGCGGCTCACCGCCAACGCCGTGGTGAGCGCCAGCGGCCTGTTCGCCACACCCAAGCGCCTCGACACCCCGGGCATCGAGGACTTCCAGGGCGAGATCGTGCACACCGCCGAGTGCACCGGCGACGAGCTGCTCGACGGCCGCGACGTCGCCATCATCGGCAACGGCTCCACCGGCGTGCAGATGCTGTCCCATGTGCGCAGCCGTGCCCGGAGCGTGGGCGTCTTCCAGCGCACCCCGCAGTGGATCAGCCCCCGGGAACGCTACGGCGAGCCCATCCCGCCCGAGACCCGCTGGCTGCTGGACACGATGCCGTACTACTGGAACTGGTACTGCTACTCGATCGCCACCCTTCGGCTGGGCGGTCAGGTCCTCCAGGAGCCGGACCCGGAGTGGCAGGCCGCGGGAGGCCTGGTCAACGAGGCGAACGACGGCTATCGCGAGAGCCTCGTTCAGTACATCAAGGCCAAGTTGGGCAACCGGCCCGACCTGTGGGAGAAGCTGATCCCCCGGCACGCCCCCATGGCCCGCCGGCTCATCGTCGACAACAACTGGTACGCCTCGCTGCTCGAGGACAACGTCGAGCTGGTCACGGAGACGATCGAGCGGTTCACCCCGACCGGCATCCGCACCGTGGACGGCAAGGAGCGCCCCTACGACCTCGTCTTCACGGCCACCGGGTTCTCCACCCAGAAGTACCTGTGGCCGACCACCTACCGCGGCCTGGGCGAGGAGACGCTGGAGGACCGGTGGAGCGATCCCGGGGGCGGCGGGCCGCGCGCCTATCTCAGCATCACGGTGCCCGACTTCCCGAACCTGTTCATCATGTACGGCCCCAACTCGCAGAACCGGTCGGGCTCGCTGATCGTGTGGATGGAGACCTGGGCCCGGTACACGGCCGAAGCACTCGTCGCCCTCATCGAGGGGGGCCACAGGTATCTGACCGTCCGCGACGAGGTCTTCGAGGACTACAACCGCCGGCTGGACGAGGCGTTGCTCTCCCTCATCTGGTACGACCCGGGATCCAAGGACCGCAACTACTACGTGAACGAGTTCGGACGGCAGCAGGTCAACGTGCCCTGGAGGCTGGAGGAGTACCACGAACTCCTGGCGAGGTTCAAACCCGAGGACTACGACTTCGCCTGAGGGCGGACCGCGATGAGGGCGGTGCGCGGGGCGCCGCCGGGGGTCGAGGTCGTCGAGACCGAGCTGCCCGGCGGGGCGGGAGGGCTGGTGCGGGTGGCCGTGGTGGGCATCTGCGGCTCGGACCTGAGGTACCTGAGGCGGGGCAGCACACAGATCATCGGGCACGAGATCGCCGCGACCACGGCGGACGGCACGGCCGTCGCCGTGGAGGGCGTGGCCCGGTGCGACACCTGCGAGTGGTGCGGCGCCGGCCGGCACAACATGTGCCGGGCGGCGGGCCGCGACATCCTCGGCATGACCGTGTCGGGAGGCATGGCGGAGTACTTCAGAGCACCCCGGTCGGCGCTGGTACCGCTGCCGGCCGGGCTGTCGCCCGACGACGCCGTGCTGGTCGAGCCGGGCGCCGTCGCCTGGCACGCCTGCCGCAAGGGCGAGGCGGGACCGGCCACCCGGGTCGCGGTGGTGGGGGCGGGTAGCATCGGGCTCCTCGCCACGGCCGCCGCCCTGTGGATGGGAGCGCCGGAAGCCGCTCTGGTGGCCAGGCATCCGTTCCAGGCCGAGGCGGGTGAACGCCTCGGTACGACCCAGCCATCGGGCCTGTACGACGTCGTCGTCGAGGCGAGCGGCAGCGAGAACGGGCTGACGCGGGCGATCGAGCTGGTGCGCCCCCTCGGCACCGTGGTGACGGTCGGCGTCTTCACGCCCGACGTCACCTGGCCCTACAAGGCCGCGTTCCTCAAGGAGGCACAGGTCGTGCCCTCCATGGCGTACGCGCAGGACGTCACGGGCACGCGCGAGTGCGCCTGCTCGGCGCGGATGCTGGCGGACCGGCCGGAGATCGCGCGCACCCTGATCACCCACCGGTTCGGCATCGACGAAGCCCCACGCGCCTTCGAGCCGGCCGCCTCCCGGCCACCGGGGACTTTCAAGGTCGTCGTCCATCCGTGACACGGCGGGCCTGCGCACGCTCGGTTCACCGACAATCCGACACCGTCGGGCGGAGACAAAGATGTCGCAAGCCATACCCAACCCGGCCATGCCGCGCGAGACCGGGAATGCCCGATCGACCGCCGCGCGGGTGGGGACCGCGAGCATGCTCGGGACGTTCATCGAGTTCTACGACTTCACCTGTTACGGCTTCCTGGTCGTCTACATGGCCCCCCTGTTCTTCCCGTCGGACGACCCGGCGACAGGGATCCTCACCTCGCTGGGCGTCTACGGGGTGGGGTATCTCGCCCGCCCCCTCGGCGCGTTGTTCTTCGGTCGGCTCGGCGACCGGCGCGGCCGGCGCTTCGCCCTGCTGGTGACCGTCATCGGCATGGGCAGTGCCACGACCGTGATGGGGCTGCTGCCTACGTACGGCACGGCGGGGGTCGCCGCCCCCGTCCTGCTGATCGCTGTCCGGATGGTGCAGGGCTTCTGCGCAGGCGGGGAGATCGGCGGCGCCGCCACGCTGGTGTCGGAGTCCGACGGCGGCCGCAAACGGGGCCGGTTCCAGGCGGTGATACCCCTGGGGTCGAGCCTGGGCGTCGCCGTCTCCCCGGCGATCGTCGGTGTGCTGGTGACGGTGCTGGGCCCGAAGGACATGGCGCACTGGGGCTGGCGCGTTCCGCTGCTGCTGTCCGCCCTGATGACGCTCGCGGTGGTGATGTACCGGGTACGTCTCGACGACTCCCCGGAGTTCCGGTCCCTGGCCGCGGCCGAGGCGGTCGAACGGTCGCCCGTGCTCGCCGCCCTGCGCGGTCACTGGCGGATGATCACGGTTTCCGCGGTGCTCAATCTCGTCGTCACCATGGTGCTCGGCGTGCTGGTCAACTACATGAGCGTCTACCTGCTGTCCGTCCTGGGCGTGCCGGCCCTGAAGGTGTACTGGCTGTCAGCCGTCTGTCTGTTCCTCGGTGCCTCCGGCTTCCTCGTGGGCGGCTGGTGGACCGACCGCTTCGGACGCGGCTCGGCGATGCTGCTGGGCTACGGCGGTGCGGCGGCCCTGATCTTCCCGCTCCTCTACGGCATGCGGGCAATCAGCTCCGGCGGCGGTTGGGCGCTCGTCGGAGCGGGCGCCCTGTACGTCCTGGCCCTGGCGTTCGGTTACGCGGCGGCCCCGGCGATGTACGTCACGTTGACCCAGGCGTTCCCGACCGAGGTCCGTTACACGGCGGCGTCCTTCGCCTACAACGCCGGGGCCGTCGCCGGCGGCGGACTCACCCCCTACCTGGCCGCGCAGTTGACCGAGTCCGGAGGCCCGAGGGCGGCCGGTTGGCTGGTGGTCGCCGCCGCCGTCACCGGGGTCACGGTGATGTCGCTCCTGACGTCGGGGAGGCGGGAGCCGTCAATCTCCGGCGGGAGTATTGACGGACCGGGAGTCTCCAATCGTATAACTGATACAGATAACTGAACTGATGGATTCCCGGAGGGCGGCACATTCCCGCCGCACTCCACCCGTTGAGGAGAGGCCGTGACGATCGAAGCCGGCGCAGACCTGGCCACCGTCGAGGTGGTCAACCCGACCGCGAACAAGCTGGATTCCGCGGCGAACCCTCTGGCCCCGCGACTGGACACACTGAACGGAAAGGTGCTGGGCCTGCTGTCCAACAGCAAACCCAACGCCGAGAACGCGCTGCGAGCGGTGGCGGAGAAGATCAAGGAGACGTACCCCGATCTCAAGATACGCCTGTACGCCGGCTCCATCCGCTTCGAGCCCGAGCTGCTGAGGCGGGCCATCGAGGAGAGCGACGCCCTCATCGGGGCCACGGCGGACTGCGGTGCCTGCACCTCGTGGCTGATCCACGACGGCGCCCAGGCCGAGAAGGCGGGCGTGCCACAGGTGACGATCGTGGCCCGGGGCTTCGAGCGGGACACCGGCACGAGCGCCAAGGTGTTCGGCGTCCCCGGGTTGAAGTACGTGGTGGTGCCCCGCGTCTTCACCGCACTCACGGCGGAGCAGGCGGCAGAGCAGACCCTTCCGACGGCGGACGACGTCATCAAAGCCCTCGTCACGTCCCCCGGCGACGCCACCGTGGCCGTCGAGGATCCGGAGGAGGACCGGGAGTGGCAGGAGACGTACACCTTCCAGGGTGCCGACGCGGCGGAGGCCGTCGAGGCGTTCAACACGTTCTACCTGGAGAAGGACTTCGGTGACGGTCTGCCGCTGAACCCGCCGACCAGGGCGAAGGTGGAGGCGATCATCGAGGCCCAGGGGCGGCCCCGGGACGAGTTGGTCCTCACCGTCCCCCCGCTGCACGGCCACGGAACCCTGGAGCGGATCGCGGTCAGCGCGGCCATGGCGGGGTGCCGTCCGGAGGAACTGCCCGTCGTGATCGCCGCACTCAAGGCCATCGCTGCCTGCCCCCCTCCCATGAACCTCTCGGTCCTGATGTCGACCGGGGCCTTCGCGCCCGTGATCCTCGTCAACGGCCCCCTCGTGAAGAAGCTCGGAATCAACAGCGGGCGCAGCCCGCTCGGGCCGGGCCTGAACAACCGGGTCAACATCCGCATAGGGCGGGCGGTCGCCCTCGCGCTGCGCAACATCGGCGCATGGATCCCTGGGCGCATGGATCTCGACACGATCGGCACCGTGCGCAAGAACATCCAGGTGCTGGGGGAGAACGAGGACGAGAGCCCCTGGGAGCCGTACCAGGTCGGCCAAGGCCTGCGCCCCGACGACAGCACGGTGACGGTGATCCACACGGTGGGCGAGTGGGACCTCGGCTCCAACCACGGGCCGGCGGACCGCCGCATCCGGTCCATCGCGGCGCGCACGCCGACGCTCACCCAGGTCGGCTTCATGACCAGCACCTTGGCCGGCCTTCTGGGCAACGAGGACGGTCTGTTCTACCTGCTGCCCCCGGAGACGGCGAAGAGGTTCTCGGACGCGGGGCTGAGCAAGGACGCCGTGAAGCGGTTCCTGCTGCACAACATCCGGCCCCGGATCTCCGACGTGATCGCGCCGTTCATCGATTTCCGCGAGCGCGGCCTGGTCCGGCCCGAGTGGGAGTGGCTGTTCCAGCTCACTCCGGAGGAGCAGCGCACGCAGACGGTCCAGGCGTTCAACGATCCGGCCGCGATCAACATCGCCGTGGCCGGGCACGGAACGCCCAAGGAGTTCGTCTTCGGCACGATGACCACGCCGATCACCGAGAAGATCGCTGCCGTCGGCTAGGTCCGCGCCGAGGCGGAGGAAGGAGGGCGTGATCGTGACAGCAACTGTTCGCGCGGTCAACGACGACGACTTCGACGAGGCCGTCCAGGGGTCCGGCCGGCCGGTGCTCGTGGACTTCTGGGCCCCGTGGTGCGGTCCGTGCCGGGCGATGGGGCCCATCCTGGACGCGATGGCCGAGGCGCACGACGGAACCCTCGACATCGTGAAGGTCAATCTCGACGAGAGCCCGCAGGCGGCCCAGAAGCACGGGGTCTCCTCGATCCCCGCGCTCCTGCTGTTCTCCCGGGGTGAGGTGGTGACGACGCTCGTCGGAGCCAAGCCGCGCACGGTGATCGAGAAGGCCATCGCAGCGTACCTGTGACGCGGGAGAGCGACAGCGGGGCGGGCGGGCCTGGCATTCCCGGCTCCGCCCGCCCCGCTTCCGCATGTGTCAGAGCTTGGTGTAGGCGAACCTCCTGCCCGCGCCTCCGTCGACCACCAGTGTCTGGCCCGTGATCCACGCCGACAGGTCGGTGAGGAAGAACAGGACGGCCGACGCGATGTCGCTCGTCCTGCCCACCCTTCCCAGCGGCACCTGTGCGGCGGCCTTGTCGTAGTAGTCGGGCTCGGGGTGCCGCTCCGCCACGCGAGGGGTCGCTGTCTGGCCGGGGGCGACGACGTTGACCCGGATGCCGGGGCCCAGTTCGAGGGAGGCTGTGCTGACCAGGTTCGCGAGGCCGGCCTTCGCGGCGCCGTACACGGCGTGGCCGGGGGCGGACCGCAGGCCCGAGATGGAGCCGACGAACACCATCGAACCGCCCTCGGTCATGGCCTTCGCGCCGATCTGCAGGGCGAGGAAGGCGTGACGGAGGTTCAAGTCGAGTCCCCGGTACCAGAGTTCGTCGGTCACCTCGCTGAGCGGGCCGTTGTCGGACATGCCGATGATGTCGGCCAGCCCGTGGATCGGTCCGAAGTGCCGCACCGCCTCGCCGACGAACCGCTCGACCGCTGCACGGTCGGTCGCGTCACCGGTGAGCGCCAGGCCGTCGACCTCCTCGGCGACCGCCTTGGCCCGATCCTGGTCCATGTCGACCACGGACACCTTGGCGCCGACGCTCGCCGCGGCGAGACAGGTCTGCCGGCCGATGCCCAGCCCCCCGCCGAGCACGAGTACGTGCTTGCCCTCCAGTCCGATCAGACCGCGGTAGTCCGGGGTGAGTTCCGTGATGCCCATCGTGCCTCCCTCAGTGGTGAGGGGCCGGTCCGCAGGAGCGTCGTGAAAGGTGGTGACGGTTCCTTGACGCTGGACGGAGCCACCTCGTTAATATAGCCATATCCGTTTAGTAAGTTAGACGATTCGCAGAGAAGCGTTCAATGCTCCGGCCGACGTCCGGGGCCGAGCAGGCGGATACCGCGGCCGTGGTGACGCACGGATCCGCATTCGCTGCCCGATGGAGAGGTGATCCCCGAATGATCCGGGTTCAGCCGGAACGCTTTCTCCGTGGTGTCCTGCCGGGACTGTCGTGGGCCGACAACTGCTCGCGTCTGCCGGTCGCCGGGTGCGCGAAGCTGACCGCCGACACCGTGCGGGCCGCCCGCGTGCCCGCCGGCGTCCATCTGGCCTTCACCGGCCCTGTGTCGACGGTCGAGCTGACAGTGGAGGTGGGGGAGCGGACCACCGTGCCGGCTCCCACCGTGGTACCCGAGACCTTCGTCGTACGGGTCCCGGGGAGCTTGCCGCAGGAGGTTCCCCTGCCGCCCGAGGGTGGGAGGGTGCCGGTGCGGTTGCCGGAGCGGGATCCGCACAGTGCCGTACGCGTCTACCTGCCGGAGACGACCGAGGTGAGGATCGTCGGACTCGCGGGCGACCGCCCGCTGGAAGATGCTCCGCGGGGCCCTCGATGGATCGTGTACGGCGATTCCATCACGCAGGGCTGGTCGGTCACTGCGCCCGGCCTGGCGTGGCCCTCACGTGTCGCCGACGCCCTCGGGCTGGACCTGGTCAACCTCGGCTTCGCCGGCGCGGCGCGCGGCGAGATCCTGACCGCCGACGTCGTTGCCGCATCCGGGGCCGAGGCCGTGGCCCTGGCCTGGGGGACCAACGCATACTCGTCGCTGCCGACGAGCGTCACCCAGATCGCCGAGGCCATGCGGCTCTATCTCACCGCCCTGCGCGCAGGGCTGCCGGAAGTCCCCGTCGTCGTGATGAGTCCGATCGTCCGTCCGGACGCGGAGGATGTCCCCAACCGTTTCGGCGCGAGTCTCGCCGATCTCCGTGCGGCGCTGGAGGGGGCGGTGGGCCGGTTCGCCGTGGCGACCGGAGACGACCGCGTCGTGCTCGTTCCGGGACTGGATCTGATGCCGGCCGAACATCTCGTGGATGGCATTCACCCGGGCGACGAGGGACACCGCAGCCTTGCCGAGGGCGTGGCTCCCCACGTCGCCGCCGGACTCGGACTGCAGGTGGGACGGGTAGGGGTTGGTACGACATGACGAGCCGTCCAAGACGGGTCGGCCCCCTCTTCGAAGTAGCCGGGCCGACAGCGTGTCCCCAGGCGCACCCGCCGTGAGGCCCGACCGGCGTACAGCCCCGTAGCGACAACCCAGGCCAGGCCGGTCATGAACCCCCGGCGGACCGCAGGCCGTTCTCCGCCCGAAGTACACCCCACGCACTGGCCCGACGCATCACGATCCGATCGAACGGCGACGGTGGGAGCGCCATCATCCCACCCGCCTCAGCCGGCCGCTTTCGCAGTGCACCTCTCTCGTTCCCGGCCGCCCGTGTCCATCCCCCTGACGACGACACCCGTGCAGCCGCGTCCCGGCGCCCGCTCTCCGAGTCCGGCCGATGCCGCGACCGGTGAACGGTCATGTCGTCGAAAGGTGGACCTCCCCACCGTCATCACCAGCACAACTGGCGAAAGAAAAGAGGCGTATCCGTAAGCCGTTGACCAGTGACGCGCACAAGCACAGCACCGCCGCACCGCGGCGGGGGAGGAGCGAGATGGACCTGGCGAACATGTTCCGGCTGACCGGCAAGGTGGCGGTGGTCACGGGCGGTGGGAGCGGCATCGGGCGGGCCGCGGCGGGCGTGCTCGCCGCAGCAGGCGCCAGGGTCGTCGTCGCCGACCTCGATGTGGAGGGCGCCGAGAAGACCGTGGCCGGCGTCGAGGCGGACGGCGGGAAAGCCGTGGCACGCCAGGTGGACGTGGCCGATCCGGACGCCGTGAACGCGTTGGTCGACGAGACCGTCTCCGGGTTCGGGCAGCTCGATGTCCTGGTCAACAACGCGGGCATCATGGTCCGCCGTCCGCTCACGGAGGTCCCACCGGACGAGTTCGACCGGGTCCTGTCGGTCAACCTCAAGAGCGTTCTCTACGGCAGCCAGGCCGCTGCCCGTGTGATGCGGCCGGGATCGAGCATCGTCAACACCCTCTCCACGATCATCGACTTCTCCACCCCCGGCACCGGCTCCTACGCCGCCGCGAAGAAGGGCGGCGAGGCTCTGACCCGTACCTTCGCGGTCGAACTGGGTCCTCGGGGCATCCGGGTCAACGGCATCGCTCCGGGCTGGACGGACACCGGCATCACCCGGGAGCGCCACATGGACGAGACGGGTGAGTTCCAGCAGAACGGGTTCGACGAACTCGCGGACAAGATGGCCACCGCCACTCCGCTGGGCAGGGTCGCCGAGGCGGTCGACTCGGCCTGTGCCGTCCTCTATCTGGCGTCCGAGGCGAGCCGCTGCGTCACCGGACACGTGATCCGCGTCAACGGCGGCGCGTCCATGGCTTGAGAGGCGATCATGACAGGAAGACTGCACGGCAGGGTGGTACTGATCACCAGGTCCGCGCGCGGCCGGAGCGTCTGTGAGGCGACTCTGTTCGCACGCGAGGGCGCCGAGGTGATCGTCAGCGACACACTGGATGACCGCGGCGAGGCGACCGCACGCTCGCCGCAAGGTACCTGTCTCCACCTCGACCGCCGCCGACGCCGTGCGCGACAGGTTCGGGCGCCTGGACGTCGTGGTCAGCAACGCAGGGATCGCGTTCTCACGACCGGGCAGGGTGGACGAGCTCGAGGTCGAGGACCATCTTGGGCTGTTCGACGTCAGCGTCCACGGGGCCTTCTACGGCATCTGTGCTCTGGTTTCCCCTCTGCAGACGGGTCAATCCGGGTCAACTCCCCGCACCCGGGGGCCATCGACACACCCCCGGCCCGCTCGCTCGGTGAGCCCCGGTCGGCGAGGCGGGCCCGCACAGTGGGCCGGAAGCCCCTGCCCCGTATGGGCCGGCCCGAGGAGGTCGCAGCCATGGCCCTCTTCCTCGCCTCGGACGAGGCGTCGCACTGCACCGGAGCCCAGTTCACCTCCGACGGCGGTCACCTCGCATGCCCCGACCGGGAGTTACCCGTGTGATCTCCGACGGGCCGGCACACCCGTCGCGTTCCGGCCGACCGTCCGCGGACCGGTCACCGAGTGCCGACCTCTCTCCGACCAGTCAGAGCGAGCCGCTCCGACCAAGAGCGGGCTCCGCGCGGAGCCCGCAGTGATCTGACGACGCAGAGCCGATGAAGTCTTTCCCATGAGGGACCCGTTGGACGACGCCCGGCGCCGCACGGTCCGCCGTCCAGGGATGCTCAGGAGGTCACCGTGTCCGAATCCCCCTCCAGCATGGTCGACAGGGTCGTCATGATCCTGGGTGTCTTCGAGCGGTCCTCCGGACCGCTCAATCTGGGGCAGATCAGCGCCCGCAGCGGTCTCCCGCGCTCCTCCGTGCACCGCATACTGCAGCAGCTGGTCAACGCACGCCTGTTGAGCAGGTATGACAATGAGTACCGGCTCGGACTACGCATGTTCGAGATCGGCAGCCTGGTCGTGCACCGCACTCGGATGAGCGATGCCGCCAGGCCCTTGTTGCAGGAACTGTGCGCGGCCACGGGACATGTGGTGCATCTGGCGGTGCTCAACCAGCAGGACGTCGTCTACCTGGAGCGGATCGGCGGGGCGTTCGCCAGCACCCTGCCCTCCCGGGTGGGAGGCCGTCTCCCGGCCCACTGCACCGCGGTGGGCAAGGCGATCCTCGCGTACTCCCCGAGGGACATGGTGGACGAGTACCTCTGGAGCGGCCTGTGCCGCCGTACCGACGCGAGCATCGCCACGCCGCAGAGCCTGGAAGGCGCTCTCACCAGGATCCGCAGCACCGGATACGCCACCGACATCGGCGAGGCCGTGTCCACGGTGTCGTGCGTGGCTGCACCCATCCTCGTCATGGACCAGGCGATCGCCGGTATCTCGGTGTGCGGCCCCAAGGAACGTATCCGCGTCGACGAGTTGAAGTTCCGGGTCAAGTGGATAGCCGCCGAGATATCCCGTCGTCTGATGGCGACGTCCACCCCGCGCTCGCGTCCGCGCCCTCTGATCACTTCTGTCCCGCTCAGCGGACACATGGCGTCCGCCGCGGTGGCCGACACAGGACGATGAGTGCGTGATGGACGAAGCGGTGATGACCGCGAGCCCGCGACCAGCGGCACCGGCCGTGAACCGCCGGCCGTGCAGGCCGACCTTCAGCGGGACCGCAGGTACCGGAGGGCGCTCATGACATCCGAGACGGAAGCCGTGATGGCGGCTGCCGCGCGGCTGGAACGCGCGAGTGCCACGGGTCTGGCATGCGGGCCGATCACCGACCTCATCGGCGGGACCGACATCGCGACCGCCTACCGGGTGCAGCAGATCGTCACAGAACACAGGCTGGCCGCCGGTGCCCGGCTGATCGGGCGGAAGATCGGACTGACCTCCGCGGCCGTGCAGTCACAGGTGGGCGTCGACCGGCCCGACTTCGGTGTCCTCTTCGACGACATGCGCTACGCCGACGGTGACGTCGTGCCCTACGGCAGGCTGCTGCAGCCCCAGGCGGAGGCCGAGGTCGCGTTTCTGCTCAGCCGCGACCTCACCAGCGCCGAGGACCTCTCCAAGCTGCGCGACGCCGTGGAACTGGCCTACCCGGCCGTGGAGATCGTCGACAGTCGCATCGCCGACTGGAAGATCGGCATCACCGACACGGTGGCCGACAACGCCTCCTCCGGGGTCTTCGTGATCGGCGAGCAGGGAAGGTCGCCGGGAGGCTTCGAGCCGGGGGACACGGTCATGACGATGCGACGCGACGGGAAGGTCGTGTCCCACGGTACCGGGCGAGACTGCCTCGGAGACCCGCTCAACGCCCTCGGCTGGCTCGCTGCCACCGCGATCGAGTTCGGCTCACCGCTGCGCGCCGGAGACCTCGTGCTGTCCGGAGCACTGGGGCCGATGGTTCCGGTGCACCCCGGAGACGTCTTCGAGGTGACGATCGAGCCGCTCGGCACCATCACCGCCCGCTTCTCGAAGAAGGGAGAGTGATGACGGACAACGTCGGAGTGGCGATCATCGGATCCGGAAACATCGGAACCGACCTCCTGATCAAGATCAAGCGTGCCTCGAAGAACCTCGAGGTGCTGGCCATGGTCGGCATCGACCCGAAGTCGGACGGCCTTGCCCGCGCCGCCCGCCTCGGCGTGGCCACGACGGCGGAAGGAGTCGAGGGCCTGATCCGCATGCCGGAGTTCGAGCGGGTCCGTATCGTGCTCGACGCCACCAGCGCCGCCGCCCACGTCGCCAACGCGCGCGTGCTGGAGCCCCACGGTCGGCGGCTGGTGGACCTGACGCCGGCGGCGCTCGGTCCCTTCGTGATCCCGCCGGTCAACCTCGGCGAACATCTCGACGCCCCCAACATCAACATGGTCACCTGCGGCGGACAGGCCACCATCCCGATCGTGGCCGCCGTGTCCCGGGTGACCGAGGTGCCGTACGCGGAGATCGTCGCGTCCGTCGCCTCCCGCTCCGCCGGCCCCGGCACCCGGGCGAACATCGACGAGTTCACCGAGACCACGGCGCACGCCATCGAGACGGTGGGGGGCGCCCGCCGCGGCAAGGCGATCATCATCCTCAACCCCGCCGAACCGCCGCTCATCATGCGGGACACGGTGTTCTGCCTGGTCGGCCAGGCCGACCAGGAGGAGATCCGCCAGTCGATCGAGCGGATGGTGGCGGAGGTGGCCACCTACGTGCCGGGCTACCGCCTGGTGCAGAAGGTCCAGTTCACCCCGATCGAACCGGGTGAGGCCGCCACCCTCCTGCCCGAGGGCGCGGGCCCGGTCGACACCAAGGTGTCGGTGTTCCTGGAGGTCGAGGGAGCCGCGCACTACCTTCCCGCCTACGCGGGCAACCTCGACATCATGACCTCCGCCGCGATGCGCGTCGCCGAGCGGATCGTCGAACACGCGGAGCTGGTGGCCCGATGACCGAGATCTACGTCCAGGATGTGACCCTGCGCGACGGGATGCACGCCATCCGGCACCGCATCGAGCCCGAGCAGGTCGGCCGGATCGTCGCCGCCCTCGACCGGGCGGGAGTCGCGGCGATCGAGGTCAGCCACGGCGACGGACTGGCCGGCGCGAGCCTCAACTACGGGCCCGGCAGCCACACTGACTGGCAGTGGATCGAGGCCGCCGTCGCCAATGCCCCCCGCGCGGTGATCACCACCTTGCTCCTGCCGGGCGTCGGTACCATCACCGAACTCCGCAGGGCCTACGACCTCGGTGTGCGCTCGGTGAGGGTGGCCACTCACTGCACCGAGGCCGACGTGGCGGCGCAGCACATCAACGAGGCACGCGAACTCGGTATGGATGTCTCCGGGTTCCTGATGATGAGCCATATGCTCCCGCCGGCCGAACTCGCCCGGCAGGCACAGCTGATGGAGTCCTACGGGGCGCACTGCGTCTACATCACCGACTCCGCCGGCCGGCTCACCTCGGACGACATCCGCGACCGGGTCAGGGCCTACCGCGACGCCCTCGGCGACGACACCCAGATCGGCATCCACGCCCACGAGAACCTCTCGCTCGGGGTGGCGAACTCGGTGGCCGCGGTGGAGGAAGGCGTGTACCGCGTCGACGCGTCCCTGGCCGGACAGGGCGCCGCCGCGGGCAACGCTCCCATCGAGCCCTTCGTCGCGGTGGCCAACCTCAAGGGCTGGAAGACGGGCTGCGACCTGTTCACGCTGGAGGACGCCGCCGACGACCTCGTACGACCGCTCCAGGACCGCCCGGTCCGAGTCGACCGGGAGACCCTCACCATCGGCTACGCCGGGGTCTACGGCAGCTTCCTGCGCCACGCCGAGAACGCGGCGCGGCTCTACGGGGTGGACACCCGGGAGATCCTCGTCGAGGCGGGCCGCCGCCAACTGGTCGGCGGCCAGGAGGACATGCTGATCGACATCGCGCTGACACTCCAGAGCCAGAAGTCCTGACGTTCCGCCACCCGGACGTCCCGCGGGCCCAGCCCGTCCCGTCCGGCCGAGCCGGACGAACTCGTCACTCATTGCTGTCTTGTCATGTTAGGGAGGCACAGACATGCCCGAATCCGCATACGACCCCGGTCCCCAGGTCGCCTACGCTGGCAGCATCAACCTCGGTACCCCCGATCTCGAGCGGTCCCTCTGGTTCTTCCGGGACGTGCTCGGCATGGAGGTGGTCGCCCAGTCGGGCGGCGTCGCCTATCTGCGCGGATACCAGGAGCTCGTCCACCACTCGCTGGTCCTCACCCAGCAGGACGAGGCCCGGGTGAATTCCTACGGGTTCCGGGTCAAGCGAAAGCAGGACGTCGAGCTGTTCCACAAGCAGTTCGAGTCCGAGGGCGTGCAGTCCGTGGAGCTCGCCGCCGGCGACGAGATCGGCCGCGGCGAGGCCGTGCGCTTCCTCGTCCCGGGCAGTGAGCACCCCTTCGAGTTCTACTACGACATCGAGCGGCCGCTCGCGGAGGAGTCCCTGCGGTCCAAGCTGCCGAGCAACAGCTCGCGCCGCCGCGGGCTCGGCGTCCGCCGCCTGGACCACATCAATCTGCAGACGAGCGCCGGCACCGTCAACGAGGCCGAGAACTGGCTGCGCAGCTCCCTCGGGTTCAGGCGGCGTGAGTTCGCCATGCTGCCGCAGGCG
Organism: Streptomyces sp. NPDC046862; assembly: GCF_040704615.1. Lineage (NCBI taxonomy): Bacteria > Bacillati > Actinomycetota > Actinomycetes > Kitasatosporales > Streptomycetaceae > Streptomyces > Streptomyces sp. NPDC046862. The sequence continues at coordinate 53,120 of NZ_JBEYXP010000011.1, forward strand.
CCCGACGTCATCCTGGCGTCCTGGCTGTCGGTGACGCCGCAGGTGCACGACCTGGCCATCGGCGTGAGCGCTGACGACGAACCCGGCCGGTTCCACCACGTCGCCTTCAACGTGGAGAACTTCCACGACGTGCTCAGGGCCGCCGACGAGATCCGCGACCTGGACATCGCATACGGTCACGGCCCGGGCAAGCACGGGATCGGGCAGGCGATGTACCTCTACGTACACGACCCCGGCTCCGGCCACCGCATCGAGCTGTACTCCGGCGGCTACCACATCTTCGACCCGGACTGGGCGGCCCTTGAGTGGAAGCTGCCCGAGCTGGAGTTCGGGCAGACCTGGTACGGCGATGTCCTCGACGTCGGCCCGGGCGGACAGTTCCTGTCCACGTCGCCTTCCGCGGGCCTGACCAAGTGAGTGGTGACGGACGATGACCGCTCTCACCCACGAGTCGACGAGGGCCACCAAGGACGTCGACGGGCTCACCTTCGCCTACCACGAGGCCGGTGACGGTAAGCCGCTGATCCTGCTGCACGGGTCGGGGCCAGGCGTCAGCGCCTGGTCGAACTTCCGCTACAACCTGCCCGTCTTCGCCGAGCAGTTCCGCACGGTCGCGCCCGACCTTCCGGGGTTCGGCGGAAGTGGCCTGCCGGACCTCGACGAGGTCTACCCGGTGGTCGCGGCGCGCTGGATCGCCCGCTTCATGGACGAACTGGGCATCGAGTCCGCGCTGTTCGTCGGCAACTCCATGGGCGGCGCGGTCGCGGCGGAACTCGCGGCCTTGCATCCCGAGCGGGTCCGCAGGCTGGCCCTCATGGGGTCCGGCGGACTGTCCGTCGGGCTGTTCAATCCCGACCCCAGCGAAGGGTTCGTCCGGCTCTTCGAGTTCCTCGACGATCCGACACGCGAGCGCATGATCGCATGGGTGAAGACGATGGTCAGCGATCACCGCACGATCACCGACGAACTCATCGACGAGCGCCTGGACAACGCCCTGCGGGAGGGCGTGATCGACAGGACCAGGGCGATCATCGGCTCGATGTTCGATCCAAGGCGGCGCGCCTCCTACACACCGCTGTGGACCAGGGCGGCGGCCTTCGCCACCCCGACCCTGCTGCTGTGGGGACGAGACGACCGCATGCTCCCCTACGACCAGGCGCACTTTGCCGCCCGGTGGCTGCCCGATGCCGAACTGCACACGTTCGCCCGCTGCGGTCACTGGGTGCAGGTCGAGCGGAAGACCGAGTTCGAACGGGTGGTGCTGGAGTTCCTGACCCGCAAGGCATCGGGCTCCAGCCCCTGATGAGCCGTGACCGCAGTGAGCCGGGGCCGCCGACACGGGACCACGGCACCGGCTCCTGCGGTGGAGGCCTCGCAGTTCCCGCCTCGCGGGACGCGCCGGCCCGCAGACAGCACAAGGAATGACAATGACGGATATTCCACGCCGCCGGGAGGCGACCGACGAGGAAGTGGAAGGTGCGAGGCATGGCGCATGACGTCGTAGAGAGAGTCGAGAGTTACGGTCCGAAGCTGGCGGAACTGGCCGCCGGGAACGAGAAACTGGGCAAGCTGAGCGACGAGACCGTCGGTCTCCTGCGCTCCGCCGGGGTGATGCGCCTGTTGCAGCCCACCAAGTTCGGCGGTTACGCGGCCCATCCCCGTGACTTCGCCGAGGCCGTCATGGCCGTGGCCCGTCATGACGGTGCCGCTGGCTGGGTCTGCGGGGTCGTGGGGGTGCACCCCTGGGAAGCCGCGCAGATGGACCCGCGGGTCGCCCAGGAGATCTGGGGCGAGAACCCGGAGACCTGGATCGCCTCCCCCTACATGCCCAACGGGATCGCCGAGCCGGTGGAGGGAGGGTACATGCTCACCGGGCGTTGGCCCTTCTCCTCGGGCACCGACCACTGCGACTGGGTCTTCCTCGGCGCGCTCGTCGGAGACGGCAAGGGCAGGCCGGCCACGCCGCCGAACGTCCTGCACGTGATTCTCCCCAGGTCGTCGTACGAGATCATCGACGACTCCTGGGACGTCGTCGGCCTGAACGGCACCGGCAGCAAGGACGTGGTGGTCGACGACGCGTTCATCCCCGCCTACCGGACCGTCAACCAGGACGAGGTCTCGGACGGCCAGGCCGCGGCGAGCAACGGTGTCAACGAGGCCCTCTACCAGTTGCCGTTCACCTCGATGTTCCCCCTCGGGATCACCTCCGCCGTCATCGGCATCTGCGAGGGTGCCCTCGCCGTCCACCTGGCCCAGCAACGCGAGCGGGTCACGGTGACCGGAGTCCAGGTCCGCGACGACCCTTACGTGCTCTACGCGGCAGGCGAGGCCGCCGCGGAGATCGCCGCCTCCCGGGCGCAGTTGATCGACGGCATCAGCCGGGTCTACGACCGGGTCGCGGCTGGAGAGATGGTGTCGCTCGAGGAACGTTCGGACATCCGGCGCAACCAGGTGCGCTGCGCCTGGCGGGCGGTCTCCGCCCTCGACGAGATCTTCAACAGGTCCGGGGGCAACGTGATCCGGCGCAGCAACCCGCTGCAGCGCTACTGGCGGGACGCGCACGTCGGCCTCGCCCACATGATCCATGTTCCGGGGTCGGCGTACCACGCCAACTCCCTGGCGCAGATGGGCGTGGAACTGCCCCCGCATCTGCGCGTGATGATCTGATCCGCTGCTCCTGCGGGTGAGGAGGACGCACATGCACGCCGAGGAAGCCACCCATCCCTCTTCCCCCGGTTCCCCGGACTCCCCCCACGACCACAACCACTTCCGCAAGGTGCTGGGGAACTTCCCCACCAGCGTGGTGGCGATCACCGCGGGAATGCCGGACGGCCGCCCCGAGGCGATGATCGTCGGGTCGTTCACCTCGGTCTCCCTCGAACCGCCCCTGGTGGCGTTTCTGGCGGACCGCTCTTCGAGGACGTTCCCGAGGATCCGCGAGGCCGGCCGCTTCTGCGTCAACGCGCTGGCGGCCGACCAGGAAGTCCTGTGCCGGTCGATGGCGACCAGGGGCGCCGACCGGTTCGCCGGCAGCTCCTGGCAGCCGTCCCCGTTGGGAAACCCCGTGCTCGACGGTGTCGTCGCCTGGATCGACTGTGAGCTGGGGGAGGTCGTGGAGATCGGCGACCACCACCTGGCCGTGGGGCGGGTCCACGCCCTGCGCGCCGAGTCGGACAAGACCCCGCTGCTGTTCTTCCGCGGCGGCTACGGCGACTACTTCTCCAGCACGTCGCTGGTGCTGGACCGCCTCGTCGGCTGGTAGCAGCAGCTCGGCCGGTCAGGGGGGAGCGGACGGGGCGTGGTGTCTCACCGTGCCCCGTCCGCCGTACCGGCCCGGCGCTGCGCACACCCCTACCTCAAGGACGACCATTGTGACTTCAGGCTCCGAATCGACCGTCGCCCTGTTCCCGCGGCCCGCCACGAGCGCCCGACGGCGTCTGGTGACTCTCGTCGGCCCGGCCTTCGTCGCCTCGGTGGCCTACATCGACCCGGGCAACTTCGCGACCAACTTCCAAAGCGGCGCCACCTTCGGCTACATGCTGCTGTGGGTCGTGGTGCTGGCGAACGTCGTCGCCATGCTCCTTCAGTACCTCACGGCCAAGCTGGGCGTCGCGACCGGGCGGAGTCTGCCGGAGATGTGCCGGGAGACCTACCGGCGTCCCGTCGTGCTGGGACTGTGGCTCCAGGCCGAGCTCGTCGTGATCATGACCGATCTCGCCGAACTGGTGGGCGGCGCGATCGCGTTGCACCTGCTCTTCGGCGCTCCGCTGCTCTCCGGCGGCCTGTTGGTGGCCGCGGCCTCGTTCGTCATCCTCGCGGTCCGCACAGCCGGCCAGCGCAGGTTCGAGGGGGTGATCGCGGCCACGGTGGCCGTGGTGGCCGGGGTCTTCTTCTACCAGACCCTCGCCGCGGACATCGACGTGCGCGACGCGGCGGCTGGTCTGGTTCCGCGCCTCGACGGGACGTCGAGCCTGATGCTGGCGGCCGGAGTGGTGGGGGCGACCGTCATGCCGCACGCCGTGTACCTGCACTCGGCCCTCACCAAGGAGCGCTTCGCGCCGGGGCACGGCCTGAGTCGACCGAGGCTGCTGCGTGCCCAGCGCACCGACGTGTTGCTGGCCATGGGGTTCGCCGGGCTGATCAACGCCGCCATGCTGCTCGCCGCCGCCGGCACCCTGCACGGTACGGGCATGGAGGCGTCACTCGAGGGGGCGCACGCCCAACTGATGGTCACAGCCGGCGTGTCCACGGCGACGCTGTTCGCGATCGCGCTGCTGGCCTCGGGGCTGGCCTCCTCCAGCGTCGGCGTCTACGCCGGCGAAATCATCATGCAGGGCTTTCTGCGGCGGCGGATTCCGCTGTACGTACGACGCTTGGTCGCGGTCGTGCCGGCTCTGGCGGTCCTGGGGAGCGGGATGGACGCCACCGAAGCCCTGGTGCTGAGCCAGGTCGTGCTCTCGGTGGGCATTCCCTTCGTCCTGGTCCCGCTCGTCCTGCTGACCCGGCGGGCCGATCTCATGGGCCGGTGGGTCAACCGGCGGATCACCACGGCTCTGGCGATCGGTGCCACCGTGGTGATCACGGTTCTGGACATCGCCCTGGTGATGCAGACCCTGGCTGTGTGACAGGCCGCATCAAGCGGCTCAGGGCGGTCGTCCCGGACGACCGCCCTGAGCCGCTGTGCCGGTGACTGGGGGAGCGGACCTCAGCCGACCGAGTCGGGTTCACGCACGGTGACTTCGGCGAGTTCGATGCCGCGGGTCTGGAGTCCTTCCTCGATGAACGCCTTGAGTGACTCCCCGTCGAGCACGCACGTGGCGCAGGCGTCGTTGTGGCCACGGGAGTAGTCGACGGTCAGACGGGACTGCTCGGGAGCGAACTCCGCGAGCCGGATGGAACCGCCGTCGGGAGCGACCATCGGTTCCAGCAGTGCGATTACCTCGTTGACGACGTCCTGGGTGTGCGGCATGACCGGTCTCCTCTGTCTGGGTGTGCGTGCGGGCTCCGCAAGGGAAGGCGTGGTGTCCGTACCCGGCCCCGTCAGGATGCTTCGGCGGTTTTGAGCGTGGGCAGCAGCGCCAGGCTGGAGCGGGCGTAGGCCTGCCGACGGCGCTCGCTGACCATGAACGACGGAGGTGCGAAGTAGGCGACGTCGCGGGCGATCGATCCACGGCGCCGTCGGAGCGCGGCCGCCGCGTCGGCGGTGCTTCCGCACAGAGCGACGCTTTCGACCATGTCGTCCGTCACGGCCCGCGCCATGTCGTCGATCCGGCCGTCCCCGAACGCCTCCCTGATCTTCTGGACCTGGGAGGTCCAGCCGTGGTGCTCGGCGAACGCGTCGTAGGTGCGCACGGTCAGGTAGAAGGCGATCATCCGGCGCATGTCGGTGACGGCACGCTCGGGATCGTCGTCGTTGATGGCCGTCAGCAGCCAGCCGTGCTCCAGGGGTCGCTCCACCCGTTCGCCCTCGCGCGCGCCGGCCTCGACCGCCGGACGCACGATGTTGTCCCACCACTCGTCCGTGAAGAGTCCATGGCCGATGATCCCGTCGGCCGTGCGGCCGGCGGCCCTCGCCATCCTGCGCTGGAACCCGGCCAGCAGCACAGGTACGTCGATGCGCCCCAGGACCGGCGCTTTGACGGTCGCGTCGACGTGGTAGAACTCCCCGTCGAAGCGGACGCGTTGCCCGTTCTCAGCGTGCAGCCAGGCTCGAATCGCACCCACCAGCTCGGACATACGCTCCACGGGGCGGTCTGCCGCCACACCGCACCAGTCCCGGTTGATGGCGAACGCCCCCGAGCCCAGGCCCGCGAAAACGCGTCCGGGCGCCTGGTTCCACAGGGTGCGGATCGCCGTCGCGTGGGCGAACGGGGTGCGGGAGAACCCGTAGGCGATCGCCGGGCCGACGAGGGCTCTGTGGGTCGACACGGCCATTCCGGCGACCGTGACATAGGCGTCGTGGTCGACGAACTCGCCTGTGCAGAAGGCGGCGGCACCCGCGGCCTCCGCCTCCAGGCCGACATCGGCCCCCGGCCAGGGCATGCCGAACTCAGTCATGTGGGCCGATCCTCTCGGAAGTGCCGCGCGCAGCTCAGCTGGGGCTTGAATCATAGCATTGAGTTACCTGATTGAGCGGCTCCCATACCTTCACATGATTTAGCTGTTCGCCTATGGTTGACCCGTCGGTCGGAAGGTTGCCGACCGCACACCGCAGAACGGCCGGGCCGCGGCAGCCGCACCGAGCGCAAGAGCCCGACCTCGTGCCGCAGCGCACGGAAATCGTGTTGCTGTGACTCTCTCCAGGACGGAGAAAACAGGGATGACGCACACCTCGGCTGCACCAGCAGATCTCGACAGGGCGCGCGCCAAGTACCGGGCCGAGCGGGACAAGCGCCTCGATCCCTCGCGCCGGGAGATCCTTGACCTCGCAGGACACGAGGAACTGGTCGAGGACCCCTTCATGGACGTCGTGCCTCGCGAGCCGCTGTATGACACGGTCGACGTGATGGTGGTGGGAGGCGGGTTCGGCGGCCTGCTCGCCGCCGCGCACCTGCGCAAGGCCGGACTCGAGCGCATCCGCATCGTCGAGAAGGCCGGAGACGTCGGCGGCGTGTGGTACTGGAACCGGTACCCGGGCGTGATGTGCGACGTCGAGTCGTACGTGTACCTGCCGATGCTGGAGGAACTGGGCTACATGCCCCGGCACCGCTACTCCTACGGCCCGGAGATCCTCGCCCACACTCAGCGACTGGCCAGACACTTCAGGCTCTACGACCACGCGCTCTTCCACACTTCGGTGACGGGGGTGACGTGGGAGGAGGGGAGCGCCAGGTGGAGGGTGCGCACCGACCGTGGCGACGAGTTCCAGACCCGGTACGTGGTGGTGGCCCACGGCTCCTTCACCTCGCTGAAGCTGCCGGCGATCGAGGGCATCGACTCCTTCGAGGGCAAGTTGTTCCACACCTCGCGATGGGACTACGACTACACCGGCGGTGATGCCTCCCGCCCCCTCAGCAAGCTCGGCGACAAGAGGGTCGGCGTCATCGGCACCGGCGCCACCGCGATCCAGATCGTGGCCCCGCTGGCCGAGGCGGCCCGGCAACTTCTCGTGTTCCAGCGCACCCCCTCCACGGTCGCCGTTCGCGACAACAGGGAGACGGACCAGAAGTGGGCACAAACCCTCGAGCCGGGCTGGCAGAAGCGGCGGCGGGCGAACTTCACCGCCGTCACCAACGGTGAGAAGATCACCGAGGATCTGGTGGGGGACGGATGGACCGTCTTCTACCATGCGATGCTCAGCAGCGACGGATACGGCGACCTGACTCCCCAGGGGCTCGCGGAGAAGCGGGAACTGACCGATCTCCAGCACATGGAGAACATCCGGGCCAGGATCGACAAGGTCGTGCGGGACCCCGCGACGGCCGAGGCGCTGAAGCCGTACTACCGCTATCAGTGCAAGCGTCCCTGTTTCCACGACGAGTACCTGCCGGCCTTCAACCGGCCGAATGTCCAGCTGGTCGACACTCAAGGGGAGGGGGTCCGGCGCATCACCCCGCGGGGAGTCGTGGTCGGTGGGGTCGAGTACCCGCTCGACTGCCTCATCCTGGCAACCGGCTTCGACCAGGACTCCGCCTACGTCGACCGGGTGGGATTCGACGTGGCCGGCCGCGACGGACTCACCCTCTCCGGGAAGTGGAAGGACGGTCCCGAGACCTTCCACGGCGTGATGTCGAGCGGCTTCCCCAACTTCTTCCTTCTGCCGCCGAATTACACCCAGGGCACCGCAGCGGTGAACTTCTGCCACACGCTTGAGGAGACCGCGCAGCACATCGCCTTCCTCATCGCCGAGTTCGAGCGACGGCATGTGATCGCGGACGTCACCAGGCAGGGCGAGGAGGCGTACGTCGAGCATGTCGTGGAGGGCTCCGGCCTGGCGCTCCTTGGTGGAGGCGGTTTCTTGAAGGACTGCACCCCGGGACGCTGGAACAACGAGGGGAACCCCGAGGATCGTCCTCGGAAGAACGTGAACTACCCGGGCACCTCCACGGCGTACTTCAGCATGCTGGAGGAATGGCGGCAACGAGGTGAGTTCGCCGAGTTGAACCTCACTCCCGCGCCGAGGCCGGCCCCGCACACCGACGTGACCGAGCCGGACGAGGACGAGAGGGGTCCACGTTGACCAGTCCCATTCCCGAGGCTCCTGTGCCGGGCGTGCCGAACGCCCAACGCTTTCAAGGCAAGGTCGCCTTCGTCACCGGGGCGGCCCGCGGGCTGGGACGGGCCGAGGCGGTGCGCTTCGCCGCGGAGGGCGCGGACATCATCGCCCTGGACCTCTGCGAGGACCTGCCCACCACGGAATACCCGGGAGCGACGGTCGAGGACCTCGCCGAGACGGCCCGCCTCGTCGAGGAACTCGGGCGACGCATCCTGACCCACAAGGCCGACATACGCGACTACCCCGCCGTACGGGCGGCTCTGGAGGAGAGTGTCCGCGAGCTCGGGCGTCTGGACGTTGTGGCGGCCAATGCCGGCATGACCACCTTCGCCCGCGCCTGGGAGATCGAACCGGAGCACTGGAAGGCGACCCTGGACGTCAACCTGACCGGTGCCTTCCACACCATGAAGGCTGCCGTGCCACTCATGATCGAGCGGGCGACCGGCGGGGCGATCGTTTTCACCAGCTCGGTCGCAGGCCTGCGCGGCCTGCCGTTGCTGGCGGACTACGTGGCGGCCAAGCACGGTGTCACCGGACTGGCCAAGTCCCTGGCCAATGAACTGGGGCCCTACCGGATCCGCGTGAACTCCGTGCACCCGCACGGCATCAACACCAAACTCGTGCCGGGGCTTCGCCCGATCCTCAAGAAGGATCCGGCACTCGCCGCCTTCTACGAAGGCATCCTTCCAGACGCCGTGAGCCAGGCCGAGGACATCGCGGCGGCCGTGGCCTGGATCGCCTCGGACGAGGCACGTCACGTCAGCGGGATCCAGCTGCCGGTGGACCTCGGCCGGACCAACCGCTGACTCCGCCGGAGTCCGCACATTCCGTTCCGGTCACCGGAATCCGGCCAACCGGGCACCTGAGGATGCGACGACACTCTTCATGGGGCCGCCCGGACACTCTCCCTGCGCTGGTCCCGGAGGCGAGGAGCAGGGGCGGCCGACCGCTCGGTGTGGGTCGCTTCGCGCAGCGGCGGGCCGTCTCGCCGCCTTCCCGCCGATCGAGATCCGCCACGCGACACGAGAGCCGCAAGACGTCGCGTTCCGGCCGAGGCGCGTGCACGCGCCCGTGAGCCGGGTGCGGTGGCAGGGGATGGCCGCCGAAGCTTCAGGAGCCGCCTTCGGCGTGCGCCCGGGGCAAACCTGAGAAGCACACGAGGAGGACAGTGATGGCCAGTGGGGAGACCTACGACATCGTCGTCGTGGGATCGGGAGGAGGCGGGCTCGTCGGGGCCTACGTCGCGGCGTCGCGCGGGCTGCGCACGCTCGTGATCGAGAAGACCGACCGGGTGGGCGGTACGACCGCCTACTCCGGCGCGGGGCTGTGGTTCCCTGGATCGGCACCCATCAAGCGGGCCGGCGTCGAAGAGGGAATCGAAGACGCCACAACCTATCTGCGCGGTGTGGTGGCGGACGAGACCAGGGAGCGCCTGCAGGGCGCCTACCTGGACGCCGGCCGCAGACTGATCGACGAGTTGGAGCAGAACCCCTGGTTCCAGTCGTTCGTCTTCGCTCCCGTACCCGACTACTACGCGGCGGCTCCGGGCTCCTCGCCCGCGGGGCGGACGATCTTCCCGCCGGACGTCCCCGCGGTGGATCTCGGCGAACATGCCCAGCTGATACGGGACACGATCCCCGTCGAGCGCCTGGGCGCGGAGCGCGACACGGTCCTCAACGGCGGCCAGGCCCTCGTCGGCCGGGCGCTGGTTGCCTTCCTGGAAACCGGGAACGGTTCGCTCCGCGTCAACACCCGGCTGGAGAGCCTGGTCGTGGAGGACGGCCGGGTCGTCGGTGTCACGGCGACGAGCGAGGGCGAACAGATCAGCTTCCGGGCGGAGCGTGCGGTACTCCTCGCGGCCGGGGGCTTCGAGCGCAACGGGGAACTCCGCAAGAAGCACCACGCGGTGCCCCTCGACGGCACGTGGTCGAACGGCGCTCCCGGCAACACCGGTGACGCCCTCCAGGCCGGCATCGCGGTCGGCGCCGCCACCGACCTCCTCGACGAGGCATGGTTCGTGCCGGGCCTCATCCAGCCGGACGGGCTGCCGGTGTTCCACGCCGGGACCCGCGGCGGCATCTGGGTCAACGCGGCGGGCGAGCGCTTCGTGAACGAGACCAGCCCCTACGACCAGGCGGGCCACGAACTCGTCCGGTTGCACTCGACCAGCGGTGTCCCCCACATCCCGAGCCACTGGGTGTTCGACCAGCGTCATGTCAACCGCGACAGCTTCGGTGGACCCCCCGACCAGCCGCCGAACCCGGCGTGGTTCGAGTCCGGCGCGCTGAAGAAGGCGGACAGCATCGAGGAGCTGGCGGAGCTGATCGAGGTGCCGTACGAGACCTTGCGCGAATCGGTCGAGGAGTTCAACAGCTACTCCGCCACCGGTGTGGACGAGCGGTTCCACCGTGGCGAGACACCTTGGGACCAGACGTACCACCACATCGTGGGCTTCCCCGCCGGGCCCGTGATGAACTACATGGCCAAGCCCTCCCCGGAGTTCGCCAACCCGCTGCTGCTGCCGATCGACACCCCGCCGTTCTACGCGGCGACGATCGTCCTGTCCGACATCGGGACCAAGGGAGGCCTGAAGACCGACGAGCACGCGCGCGTGCTGCGGCCGGACGGGAGCGCCATCCCGGGGCTCTACGCGGCGGGAAACACGGCCGCGGCCATGTCGGGCCATGTGTACCCGGGTGCGGGCACACCGATCGGCAGCAGCCTCGCCTTCGCCTACCGCGCCGTCCTCGACGCCGTCAGTGAGAAGAGGGGCTGACTCCCGCTGCGCGTCAGCAGGCCCCGGAGACCATCCCCGCAGGGGAGCGGCCTTCGCGCCCTGAGGGCAGCCCTCGGGATCGAATTGGTCCCTGACATCTCGCACGACGGACGGCCGGCATCCCGGCACATTGATTGTACCGATCGGTCGACGTAAGATTCATGGCGTACACACCGCAGTGCCGCCATCCGGGAGCCGCGCGATCTCCCGGCGAGGTGCTGCTGCAGCCGCCGTCGACCAGTGACCGAGTGGGGCGCGGGCAGTTCTGCCGATGCCGTGGCCGACGGCGAAGTCAAGGAAGAGGAGTGCGGACGTGGCCGACAAACTGACCGGTGCCGACGTGACCGAGGAAGTCCCGAAGTACCCGTCGCCCCGGGCGGCGGAGTGTCCGTTCGCGCCGCCGCCGGGCTTGCTCGGGCTGCACGGCTCGGGCAAGGCGGTGCGCAGGGTCGAGACCTGGGACGGCAGCACGCCATGGGTGGCCACGACCCACGCCGCGCAGCGACAACTGCTGGCCGACCCGCGGCTGAGCGCCAACATCGGTGCGCCCGGGTATCCGCACACCACGGCGTCGATGAAGGCGCACGCGTCCGAGATGCAGCCGTCGATCAACAACACCGACGGCGCCGAACACCAGCGCTGGCGCCGGATGCTGACGAGCTCCTTCACCCGTCACCGGATGGAGAAGCTCCGCCCGGAGATCCAGCAGATCACCGACGACCTGATCGACAAGATGCTGGCGGGCCCGAACCCGACCGAGCTGAACGAGGCGCTGTCGCTGCCGCTGCCGTCGCTGATGATCTGCGCGCTGCTCGGAGTTCCGTACGAGGATCACGAGTTCTTCCAGGAGCACGCCGGAGTCACCAACGCGCGGTTCAAGACTGCCGAAGAGGCCGCCGAGACCACGAGGGTGCTGCGCGCGTACATCTCCGGTCTCATCGAGAAGAAGATGGACGCCCCCGGTGAGGACGTCCTGTCGGATCTCGCCGAGCGGGTCAAGGCGGGCGATCTCTCCATGTCGGAGGCCGCTCCGCTCGGACACATCCTGCTCGTCGCCGGCCACGACACCAGCGCGAACATGATCACCCTGGGTACCGCGCTGCTGCTTGAGAACCCCGACCAGCTCGCCGCGCTGCGGGAGCACAGCGACGACCCGAAGTATGTGGCGGGCGCCACCGAGGAGCTGCTGCGCTATCTGACCATCCCGCACCTGCTCGCCCGCCGGGCAGTGGTCGAGGACATCGAGATCGACGGCGAGGTCATTCGCGCGGGGGAGGGCGTCATCGCGGCTCTGCCTGCGGCCAACTGGGACCCGGAGGCCTTCCCTGATCCGGAGAAGCTCGACCTCGCGCGCAAGGCCTCGCACCACATGGCGTTCAGCTGGGGCCCGCACCAGTGCATCGGTCAGCAGCTGGCCCGTATCGAGCTCCACGTCGTGTTCAGCACGCTGTTCCGCCGGATCCCGACGCTGCGGCTGGCGGCCGACGTATCGGAGCTGAAGTTCAAGGAGGACTCCCAGGCCTACGGCATCTACGAGCTGCCCGTCGCCTGGTAAACCTGCGGCGACCCCGGACTCGGGACCTGAAGACCCTCGGCGCGAGCGCTGTTCCACGGGCTGGTCGGGCCTCTCACGGCGACCGGACCGGCCGCGGAACACCGCTCGCCCTCTTCCTGGCTGCTGCCGGCAAAGACCACCCCGGGGCAGCACATCGGATGATGCCGACCGGGACCCCCTGCACGGTGCCCCAACAGCCTCATCGCACGACGATCGTTGCGTCAATGGGCCGAGTGCGTCGTTGATCGGCCGCCGCACGGCCGCGCACCCTCGACGCCGAGCAGTACTCGGAACGCGCCTGGTCGAGCGCTGCCTCGGCAGGTCGACCAGCCGCGGACCGGCGCACCGGCGGCTTCGAGAGTGCGGCCGTCCGCTACGGCCCAGGAACTTTGCCCAGCTTCTATTCGAGTGGCTTCTGTCCGAGGGGACGCCGATGGACAGAAGGGGTCCGGCCGACGGTCGTGGCGCCGTCGCCGTAGTCCACGACGCCCGACACTTCCGAACCTGCCCGCGGCGGAACCCCCTTCCGGCAAAGAACCCCTGATGGCGTCAGCAGACGGACAGCGAGCGTCAGGGGTTCCAGACGCCGGTGGCCGTGGCCTCGCGGGCGTAGTCGGAGAAGTCCCTGGGGGTTCGCCCGAGTGCCTCCTCGACGCCGTGGACCAGATAGGCGTTCCGGCCGTCCAGGTTCTGGGCGTATCCGTCCGCGAGATCCTCCGGGAGGCCGTTCTCTCGCAGCGACGCGCGGAACTGCTCCGGGGTGAGCGGGATGTAGGTGATCTCGCGCCCGGTGGCCCTGGACAGTTCCTCGGCCACATCCGCGAAGGTGAGCAGGCGAGGTCCGGAGAGTTCGTAGGTCTTGCCGATGTGCCGGTCGTCGGTCAGTGCGGCGACCACCACGTCGGCGATGTCGTCGATGTCGACGAACGCCTCGGCGACGTCGCCGACCGGCAGTACGATCTCGCCGGCCAGGACCGCGTCGAGGAAGAAGCCCTCACTGAAGTTCTGGTTGAACCAGCCCGGGCGGACGACTGTCCAGTCGGCGCCGGAATTCCTGACGCCCTCCTCGATGGTGTGGAGGGTCGCGTCGCCACGGGCGGACAGCAGCACCAGGCGCCGCACGCCGGAGTCCACCGCCGCCCGGGAGAAGGCGGCGATCTGCTCGCCGGAACCGGGCACCGTGATGTCGGGGTGCGTGAGGTAGACCGCGTCGACGCCGTCGAGCGCCGCCTTCCAGCTGCCCGTGTCCTCCCAGACGAATGAGGGCTCACTGCTGCGCGATCCGATGCGGACGGAATGGCCGAGGGAGGCAAGGCGCTCGGCGACTCGTCGGCCGGTCTTGCCGGTGCCGCCGATGACGAGCACGGCGGGGCGGGGGGTGAAGTGTACGGACACAACTCTCCTCATGGATGGGCGCACGAACGTGCGCGACGACACCGTCGACGGGACGGCATACGGAAGACCGGCCCGCCACGGGACGGTCGACCAGGTCAATGCGAGGGCCTCTTGCAGGGTGGTGGCCATTACGGCACCAGCAGGCTGACCGCCTCCACCACCCACGTCGGCTTGTCTGCGCCCTCACGCTCGATCGTGACCCTGGTGGTGAGCAGGTATCCGCTGCCACCGGCCACCAGCGAGACCAGTTCGACGCCGGCCCGCACACGGGAGCCGACCGGCACCGGCGAAGGGAAACGGACCTTGTCGGCACCGTAGTTGACACCCATCGTGAGGTCCTTGATCTCGTAGACCTGTCCCTCCAGCATCGGCACCAACGACAGGGTCAGGTATCCGTGCGCGATGGTGCTGCCGAACGGGCCCCGCGCCGCTCGCTCGGGGTCGACGTGGATCCACTGACGGTCGCCGGTCGCTTCCGCGAACGCGTCGATCTGTTGCTGGGTGACCGTGTGCCAGGCGGAGTGGCCGAGCCGGGTGCCCACCGCCTTGCCCAGCTCCTCGATGTCCTGAAAGACCCTCATCGTCCCTCCAGCCTCTTCCCGTCGGTGGTTTCCGTCGGTGGTTCAGGGGTGCGCACCATGAGCTCCTGGGCGGTCGCGGCGAGCAGGGTGCCGTCGCGGCTGTGGATGCGGCCGGTCACCAGGCCTCGGCTGCTTCCCGCTGTGGGTGACTCCTGGACGGTGAGCAGCCATTCGTCGGCCCGGCCCTCGCGGTACCACCACAGCGCGTGGTCCAGGCTGGCCATCGTCGTGCCCTTGCCGCCCCAGACGAGGCCGTGGGCGGTGAGGATCGGCTCGGAGATGTAGGCGTCGCTCAGGTAGGCGAGGACCGCGCGGTGCACCATCGGGTCGTCCGGCAGTTTCCGCCGGGCCCGGATCCAGATCGCGCGGGCCGGTCCGCCGTGGTCCCCGAGGGTGTCGAGGGCCTCTGCCGGGACGAGCCGGACGTCCAGGTAGTCCTGGAGCGTGCGGCTGCCGCACTTGCCGGAGGGCTCGGCGCCGGGTGGTGCCTGGGAGGGCAGGTCTTCCGGATCCGGTAGGCCCTTCGGTGCCGTCGCCTGGTGTTCCACTCCCCTCGACGGCTGCTGGAACGAGGCGATCATGGTGAAGATCGACAGCCCGTCCTGATACGCCTGGACGCGGCGGGTCGAGAACGAGCGGCCGTCGCGCACGCGGTCCACCCCGTAGGTGATCGGTTTGCGCAGGTCGCCCGCGCGCAGGAAGTAGCCGTGCAGGGAGTGCGCCTTCCGGAGCGGCTCGGTCGTCCGGGACGCGGCGAGCAGTGCCTGGGCGAGGACCTGACCGCCGAAGACCCGGCCGCCGGGCATGTGGTGCGCGGTGGCGACGAACACGTCGTCCACGGTGCGGGCTTCCGCGGTGCCCGGGGTGAGCGCGTCGACGAGGTCCGACTCTCCGTTCACTGGGCCGGCCCCAGGCTCGCGTGGTCGAGCAGGGTACGGGCCAGCCGGGAGCGGTGGAACGCGCCGTCCCCGGCCAGGCGCTCGATCGCCGTGAGCCGGCTCAGGCGGTGGCCGATGCCGTGCTCGGCGGTGACACCGATCCCGCCGTGCAGTTGGACGGCCTCCTGGCTGATGAGCCGGCTCGCGCGGGAGACCTGCAGCCAGGCGTGCGAAGCGGCGGTCGCTACGTCGACGGCCCCGTCGCCCCGATGCTCGGCGTCGCGGACGACGGTTGCCCAACTGACGGTGGAGCGCGCCAGTTCGAGGGCGACGTACATCTCCGCGGCGCGGTGGGTGAGGGCCTGGAAGGCACTGAGCGGTCTGCCGAACTGGACGCGGGTGCGAAGGTATTCCACGGTCGTGTCCAGGGCCCGTCGCGTCGCCCCCAGTGCCTCGTGCCCGTAGGCGATGCGGGCGCGGTCCTGGACCCGTTCGATCGTCGTGGTGTGGTCGACCCCGGGGTCGCCGAGCGCGGTGGCGGGTGTGGCGTCGAAGCGGACGGCGGCGGCGCGGCCGCCGTCCGGGGTCCGGTAGGGCACGCGGGTCAGATTGTCGGCGTCCGGCGTGACGAGGAACAGCGCCGTGCGGTCGTCGACGGTCGCGGACACGACCAGGACGTCGGCCCGTTCACCCTGGACGACGGGCTCTTTGAGGCCCGCGAGTCGCCATCCGCCGGGGCCGGTGGCGGCGGTGACGGACTGGGCGCGGGCGCGCCACCGGGTTCCGGGCTCGTGGTGGGCGAAGGCCAGGAGGCGCTCGCCGGCCGACAGCGACGCCAGGAGGCTGCGGCGCTGCTCGTCGGTGCCCGCCTCGTCGACGAGCCCGCCGGCGAGGACCACGGCCTCGACGAAGGGCTCGGGCGCGAGCACCCGGCCGATCTCCTCGGCGACGACGGACACCTCGACGGGGCCGGCGCCGACTCCGCCGAACTCCTCGGGGAAGGGCAGCGCGAGCGCCCCGATGTCGGCCAGCTGCTGCCAGACCTTCTCGTCGAAGCCGGGATCGCGGGCCACGACCTCCCGGCGGATCCCGATGTGGGGGTACTGCGCCGACAGCAGTCTGCGAACGCTGTCGCGCAGCGCGTTCTGCTCGTCGTCGTGTGTGAAGTCCATGACTGCCCTCAGAGTCCGAGAATCGTGGTGGCGATGATGGTGCGCTGTATTTCGTTGGATCCGCCGTAGATGGAGGTCTTGCGCTCGTTGAGGTAGTGCGGGACGCTCCGTCGCGCCCACCGCGGAAGATCCGATCCGTCGTCCGCGCCGGAGGCGAGCGCGGCCGGCCCCGCCATGTCGACGACCAGCTCGGTGACAGCCTGGGACAGGCGGGTGCCGTGCAGTTTGAGCACCGACGACGCAGGGTCGGCAGCCTCGTGGGCGGCGCCGCCCGCCACACGCAGCGCGGTCAGCTCCAGCGCGAGGAGCTCGTTCTCCAGGTCGGTGAACCGGTGCACGTAGGAGGCGTCGTCGAGCAGGCCCAGGGCATGGGCGCGCTGCTTCGCCGTGGCGAGCATGCGCTTGGTCTCGCCGACCCCACTCAGTCCCGTCCGCTCGTTGCCCAGCAGGAACTTGGCGTACGTCCAGCCCTTGTTGACCTCGCCGACGAGGTTGTCCGCCGGGACACGCACGTCGTCGAAGAAGACCTCGTTGACCTCGAAGGTGCCGTCCACGAGCTCGATCGGACGGACCGTCACCCCGGGGCTGCTCATGTCGATGAGCAGGAAGCTGATGCCCAGTTGACGTTTCGGGGCCGCGGGATCCGTCCGTACGAGCGTGAAGATCCAGTCCCCGTACTGGGCGAGAGTCGTCCAGGTCTTCTGGCCGTTGACCACCCAGTGGTGCCCGTCCAGGACCGCGGTGGTCCGAAGGGAAGCCAGGTCCGATCCGGCTTCGGGCTCGGAGAACCCTTGCGACCACCAGATGTCGAGGTTCGCCGTGGGCGGCAGGAACCGTTCCTTCTGCTCCTGGCTGCCGAAGGCGGCGATCACCGGGCCGACCATCGAGGTGTTGAACTCGAGCGGCCGGGGGACGGCCGCCTCCGCGAGCTCCTCGTGCCAGATGTGGGTTCGCAACGGCGTCCAGTCGTGGCCTCCCCACTCGACGGGCCAGTCCGGCACCGCCAGGCCCGCCGCGTTGAGGACGCGTTGGGAGGTGACGTAGTCGTCACGCGTCAACTCCTCGTGGGCGGCCACCTTGTCACGGATCTCCTGTGGAATCCCGGCCCGCAGGAAGGTGCGGAACTCGTCACGGAACCGCGCGTCGTCAGGTGCCAGTCGCAGTCTCACCATCGCCGTGTCCTCACTTCTCACGCAGCTCGGCGGCGAGCGCACGCTTGTCGATCTTGCCGGTGGGACCCACCGGCAAGGTGTCCTTGACCAGGAGCTGCCGCGGGATCTTGTAGGGCGCCAGGCGCGTGCCGGCGTAGTCGATGAGGTCCGCTGCCGGGAAGGAGGTCTCGCCGTCCTGGGGTACCACGAAGGCGACCACCTCCTCGCCGTAGTGATCGTCCGGCCGGCCGACGACGGCGGCGAGGGAGACCGCCGGGTGTTCAAGGAGCACTGCCTCTATTTCGTTGGGGTAGACGTTCAGACCACCGCGGATGATGAGCTCCTTGCTGCGCCCGACGATGTAGAGGTAGCCGTCCTCGTCCATCCAGCCGAGGTCCCCCGTACGCAGCCACCCGTCACGGACCGCCTCACCGGTCTCCTCGGGCCGGCCGAGGTATCCCTTCATGACGAGCGGTCCGCCGAACAGCACCTCTCCGATATGGTCCGGCCCTGACGGCAGCTCCTGGCCGTCGGAATCCACGATGCGGAGGTCCGCGCCGACGACGGCGCGGCCGACGGAGCCGTGCCGGAACTCGAAGGCGCTGCCGTTGACCGTTCCGCCGCCGCCGGTCTCCGTGAGGCCGTACCCTTCGACGTAGTCGGCGTTCGGCAACGCTTTGCGGATGAGCCGCACCTGCTCGGGGGCCATCGGTGCGCCACCGCTGGTCGCGGTGGTGACGCTGGTGAGGTCCCGCCCGTCGAGGTCCGCGTTGACCAGGGCGTGGTACATCGTGGGAACGCCGTACAAGTACGTGATGCGGTGCCGCTCGATCGCGTCGAGCAGGTCGGTGACCGAGAACCGTTCCCGCAGGACGAGGGTCTGGCGGCGCAGGACGGCCCCGTCGAGCAGCTCGGACAGCCCGAAGACGTGGTAGAAGGGCAGCACGGCGTACAGGACGTCGTTCTCGTCGCTCGGCGCGGTCGCGCTGCCCAGCAGCGGGTTGAGGAGCAGGTTGAGGTGGGACAGCTCGACGCCCTTGGGAGCTCCGGTCGAGCCGCTGGTGTAGAGGACTACCGCCGTCGCGTCGTGCGCGTTGTCGACCGGCGCGAGGACCTCGGGATGCGACTCCTCCGCGGCGACGAGTTCGTTCAGCGGCCAGAGCGGGGCCGGTGGCTCCGGCTCGAGCGGATCCGCCGGCAACGTGATGATGGCGTCGACGCCTGCATCGCCCACGACGTACCCGACTTCGCGGGCGGTTGCCGCCGGGTTCATCGGCAGGACTGTGGCTCCGAGGGCCAGCAGGCCGAAGTAGTACGGCACGAAGTCGACGACGTTCGGCAGTCGCAGTCCGACGCGGCTGCCCTCGGCGACCCCGCGGGCGGCGAGCACGGCCGCGGCGCGACCGGCTCGGCGCTCCAGGTCCGCGAACGTGTGGGTTTCGTCCTTCGTCACGACGAAGGGCTTGCCGGGCCGCAGCCGCGCGGCGTCACACAAGGTGGTGGCGAAGTTGAAGTACATGCGGTGCTCCCGGGGGTGCGGGTGTCTGGGCATAGCGGCACTGGGGGCGGACACGATCAGATGGGTTGAACTGCCTGGGTTTCGACCGCCACGGGGATGCTGAGGCCGCGAAGCAGCAGTGCGGCGGGAATCGCGCCGCCGGCGCAGACCAGGAACGCGATGGCCGGCTCGTGGACCAGGAGCCCCACGACGCCGGTGACCACGAGAGCGCCGAGGTTTCCGGCGAGCAGGACCAGGCCCGCGGCGGTGCCCTCGGAGTCTCCGGTACGCCGTTCCAGCATTTCCAGGATGATCGGGAGGGAGGGCAGGAGCGTGAACCCGAGGATCGCCAGACCCGCGAAGCCCGTGGGTACCGACGGCGCGACCGTCAGCAGCAGGCAGCACAGTGCGGCGACGACGAGCCCGACGGCTATGGTCTGCCGTTCCCGGTGATGACGTGCCGCGACCACCGGGACGAACGCGGAACCGACGACGCCGGCGACGACTCCGATGACCAGCATGATGCTCGCCATGTCCGCGTGCACACCCGCCGGTTCCAGCAGCGTCTCGGCGAACGTCATGATCGCGTTGAAGGTTCCGAAAGGGAAGAAGACGATGAAGCACATCCGCCGGACGAAGGGGTCGCCCAGTGTGGCGCGCACCGTGACACGTCGCCCGGTCGGCTGCGAGGAGGTGCGCACCGGGTGCCTCAGCACCACCAGCAGAGCGAAGGCCGCGGCACAGGAGAGAGCGGAACCGATGCCGACCAGGGTGGTGAACTGTCCGGCACCGGGCAGGACGGCGCCGAGCGCGAAGGCGGCGACCATGCCGCTGAACATCCCCGCCGACGAGATGGCGATGCCGCGCGCGCGGTCCTTCTCGGCGAGATAGTTCCGGGCGACGGCGGGGATCGCGTTGAGCACCAGAGGCTGGCCGATCGCGATGATGCTCTGCCCCACGAGCGCCCATCCGTACGCGTCGCCGACCAGTCTCAGTGCTGCTCCGACCGCGGTGAGCAGCGCACCGGTCGCCAAGCCCGCCTTGAAGCGGCGGTCGAGGATGCGCCCGGCCGGGATCGCCAGGACGACGAACCAGAGCGGGAACATGTTGGCCAGCCACCCGACCGCGGACTCCGAGACCCCGAAGTGGTCGGCGGCGACACCCGTGACGGGCGCGTAGCCGAGCCAGGCCACTTGTGTCGCGGCCGCCATGAGAGTGAAGGCCCCCACGGCGGTCCAGCGGCTGCGGACCTGGTCGGGCTGTGACTGCACCGACGCTGCGCGTCTCCTTTGTCGCTGCGGCATCGTCGTCTCCCATCTTCTTGCCTGCTCGCTGTGCGGAGCGAGTGCTTCGTCCCGCACAGCGAGGGGGTTGTCGGTACGGGTGCGGAGTCCGACCCGGTGTCCGGATCCGCCGGTGACGCCGGTACCGCTCGGTGGGGAGCGACGGATCACCCAGGGTCCGCGGCGGGCAACTCGCCCGTCCCGCGGAGCATTCGTCGGGCCCTCAGCCTCGACTTCGTGCCGCTTTCCGAAGCGGCGGGTCGTCGCCCGAAGCCCAGCCGGACGCCGGTTTCGCCAGCAGGATCAGGCCGCTGGCCAACGCCACCGCGATCATGACGACGAACAGCAGATTGAAGCCGTGGGTCAACACGCCGATGCCCGTGTCCGGGGGCACCTTGGCCTCGTAGAAGGCGGACCGGGCAGTGACCGGCAAGGAACTCGTCGCGATGCTGAGACCCCCGGCGAGGGCGACCGCCCCTCCGACATTCATGATCGTCAACCGGATTCCGTTGACGGTTCCGATCTCTCCCGGCGGGGCCTCACGAATGATCAATGTGGAGTTGACCGTCGAGAAGACACCGGCGCCGAGACCGATGGCAAGCAACGCCAGCAGGTGCCACCCGTAGGGCCGTCCGTACGAGAACGACAGGGCGAGCAGGCCGAGTCCGGCGGCCATGGTGACGCTCGCCTGTATCGCTGTGGTGCGCATGCCCGTGCGCGAGGCGATACGGTCCGCCACGAGCGATCCGACGGTGATCCCCACCGGAAGGGGGAGCACCTTCATTCCCGCCGCCACGGCCGAGTCACCGAGGACGGTCTGGTAGTAGAGGCCCGCGATCAGGACGGTCTCGAACCTCGGCAGTACGCTGAGGAGATTGCTGAGATTGGCGAGCAGGAACGAGCCGCGTCTGAACAGTCGGGCCTGGAGAATGGGGTCCTGGGCCCGGGACTCGACGAAGATCAGTACGGGTATCAGCGCGGCGAACACCGCCAGGCCGACCGCCACTTGCCAGCTGCGCAGGCCCGAGCTCTGTACCGAGGAGACACCGTAGAGCAGAAAGCCGGACATCACCGACAGCGTGAACCCTCCCCAGACGTCGAGGGAGCGCTTGCGTTCGGAGCTGCGGGGCAGTGACCCCAGGTACTTGGCCCCCAGCACGATGCACCCGAGCGCGAAGGGCACTTGGCCCCAGTACAGCCATTGCCAGCCAAAGGTCCCGGTGACCAGACCACCGACCGAGGGCGCGATCATCTGCGCCACGGAGACGCCGGCGAGATAGACCCCCATGGCCCACCCGAGTCGCTGCCCCGGGAACACCGCGCCCACGATCGCCCCCGTGTTGCACAGCACCATGGCGGCTCCGACCGCCTGGACCGCGCTCAGCACGATCAGCATGACCACGGAGGTGGCCAGGCCGGACAGCAGCGCCGACACGGTGAAGATCCCGAGACCGGCCAGGAACATCCAGCGCAGCCCCACCAGGTCGGCGATTCGGCCGAACAGGATCAGAAGGCAGGTCTGGACGAGGGAAGGCATGAGCAGCAGCCACGTCGACTCGAACGCCGAGGCCCCGAAATGCCGGGCCATGGTCGGCAGCGCGATGGTGAGGACACTGGTGCTCGCCACGACGATGAAAATGCTCAGCGTCACCAGCGACAGGAGCCGCAGTTCGAAGGATCTCCGCTCCCGAGCGGTCTCACCGGGTGTCGTGGTGTCGGTCGTGGACCCGTTGTCGGTCGCCGTCATCGCGTCCTGCCCTCGACGTCGACGCGCACGGCGGGGGTCAGGAGTGGGCTCAGCCCCTCGGGCGCGAGGTTCATGCCGGTGCAGCCCTTTCTCCGGCGTCGGTGTCGAACGCCGCGGTCGGTGACGCTACGGAGGTCCACCGGGAGCCCCGGCAGGCGCCGGAGCTCCGTCGGCTGGTGGGCGTGGCTCACACGTCGGGCTCGTTGGGGTCCCGGTGCTCGGTGAACTCGTGGCCCCAGTAGCTGGTCGCGTCGTAGCGGGCCGGTGTCCAGGTGGCGTCGTCGATGAGCTTGCCGCCGTAGCCGTACTCGACCTGGAAGCCCGAGGGCGTCATCGAGTAGAACGACAGCATCTCGTCGTTGGTGTGTTTGCCGAACTGCATGATGATCGGTGCCGCACCCTGCTTGGCCTTGCTCCAGGCCCGTCCGACGAGGTCGAGGTCGTCCACCTCGAACATCAGGTGGCCCACGCCGGGCGGCATCTGCGGGGCGGGGGCCCAGGCGAACGAATGGTGCCGCTCGTTGCAGTGCGTGAAGGTGCCGGCCATGCCGGGACCAAAGTCGATGTAGTCGCTCAGCTTGAAGCCGAGGACGCCGAAGTACAGTCGGCCGTAGGCGTCGTCGTCGTGCACGAACTGGAAGATGTGGCCCGCGCCGCCCGTGCCGGTGACGAACCGGGCACCCGTGGGCGAGACGAAGCGTTCGGTGGACTCGCCGAGGCCCCAGAAGAGTTCGAGCCGCTGTCCCTCCGGGTCGTCGAACTCGACCAGCCCGCTGACCTGTCGACGGCTCGCGGCCTCGGCGTCGGCACGCTTGACGGAGTACCCGTTGCTCTCCAGGGCCGCCGCGAGTTCCTCCAGTTCGCTCTGCCCCTTCACCTCCCAGCCGATCGCGGCGACGGCGTCGGTGTCCGCGCGGCGGACGTCCAGGCGGTACGCCTTCTCGTCGAGCCGCAGCAGGAGCCTGTCGGGCGTGTCCACGACCGCCTGGAGACCGAGCAGGTCGCAGGCGTACGCCTTCCACGCGTCGAGATCGGTCGCGTCGACGACCACGTATCCGAGACTGGTGACCTCAGCCACTTTGTGTTCCTTACTGTGTGGGGATGTGTGATGCCCGGCTGTTGGCCGGGATCAGTGGGAGGAGACGAAGTCGGCCACGAGCCTGTTGAACTCGTCGGCGTGTTCGAGTTGCAGCCAGTGGCCGCACCGGTTGATCAGGACCAGCCGGGAGTCCGGGATCAGGGAGAGCAGCCGCAAGGACGCTTCGGCGGGCATCACCCGGTCGTCGCGCCCATGGAGGAGCAAAGTGGGCGTGCTGATGCCCGCCACTTCCTCGACGGTGCTCCAGGCCATGCCGGTCGGGAAATCAGAGATGAAGTTGGCCAGGTGGTCGGGGTGTTTGCGCGCCGCCTCGGAACGCTGCCGGACCAATTCGTCGCCGGTGTGGGCCGAGTCGTAGGTCATGATGTCGATGAGCGCGCGGAAGCCTTCCGGTGACGGGTCGAGATACGCCCCCAGCAGAGTCTTCAGCCCTTCGGTGACGCCTCCGCCGGGTGTGAGCAGCGACGGTCCGGGCGCACCGGCGCCCATGGTGATCAGGTGGGAGACGCGGTCCGGGTGCTGGGCGGCGAGCTTGATCGAGGTCAGTCCGCCCATCGAGTTGCCGATGAAGGCGGCCTTGTCGATGCCGAGGGTGTCGAGGAGTTGCAGCGCCGCTCCGACGTGGTCCCGCTCGGCGGGCTTGACCGCGTCCGACTCTCCCCAGCCGGGCATGTCGGGCGCGATCACGCGGAATCCGTCGGCGAGCGCCTTCAGGTTCGGACCGAAGTT
The DNA here is from genome assembly GCF_040704615.1 of Streptomyces sp. NPDC046862. NCBI lineage: Bacteria > Bacillati > Actinomycetota > Actinomycetes > Kitasatosporales > Streptomycetaceae > Streptomyces > Streptomyces sp. NPDC046862. Next base: position 77,199 of record NZ_JBEYXP010000011.1, read on the forward strand.
GCTCCAGCCGGTGGCACCCGGACCGCTGCCGTGCAGCATCACGAGAGGATGGCCCTCACCCGCCTCGTTGTAGTGGATCTTCCAGTCCCTGGTCCGGACCGACCGGCTTGTTCCCTCGGCCGTCACGTCCTGTGGCATCGACGTCTCCTCATGACCTGTGCGTATGTGGGCCGAGGCTCTGTCATGGGGTGCGTTCGGGGGAAGCGCGCGGTTCCGTCCCGTTGAACGAGCGGCGGATTTCCTCATTCGTCGGCGGCGTTGGCAGGCCGAGGCCGCATCGCTGTCCCTGCCTCTGGTCCATGTCTCACCGCTTGACACCCACTCGTCGGCGTGACTAGATGACAGGCATGTAAATGGTCATTTACATGCTCGGTCCGAAGAGTGGTGATCCCCATGAGCAGCATGATCCGCATGCCCTCCATCCCCACAGGCCCCACCCCTCCGCACCGGAGATCGGCGGAGCGGAACGGCCCGGCGGACACCTCGGCCGCCAAGGTGCTGGTCCTGCTCGACGCGTTCAGAGGGCCGAAGGGTGTTCTGGGCGTGACGGAACTGGCGGCGGCGGTGGGCGTTCCCAAATCGACCGCACACCGCCTTCTGTCGATCATGGTGGAGGCCGGATTCGTCCGGAAGATCGGCAGTCGATACTGTCTGACCGAGCGCCTCTTCGAGGTGGGCAACCGGGCAGGGTCCCCCGCCATCCGCTCGACCGGTCTACGGCATCGGGCGATGCCGTATCTGACGGATCTCTACGCCGGTGGCCGGGACACCGTCCATCTGGCGACCTTGAGCGGTACGGACGTCCTTTATCTGGAGAAGTTGTTCGGACACGATGCCGGATGCGCGTCCACCGCGGTCGGGGTGCGCCGGCCCGCGCACGCGACCGCGCTGGGCAAGGCGATGCTCGCGTACACCGCGCACGCGCAGGTGCAGCTCCTGGCAGGGGCGCCGCTGCGCCGGTTCACCTCACGCACGCTCCACACCGATGCCCAACTCGAGCGGGAACTGACGCGCGTCCGCGACGAGGGTCTCGCGTACGACGACGGCGAACTCCAGGAGGGGCTGCAGTGCATCGCCGTGCCGATCCTCGACGCCTCGACCGGCACGGCCGTGGCTGCGGTCTCCGTCTCCTCCTTCCGTTCCCGGCAGCTGAAGCGGTACGCCCCGCAACTGCTGGCCCTGTCGCGTGACCTGTCGCGCGCCGCTGCCTGAGGCTTCACCTCCCGCTGAGGGCGGCTCCTTCCTCCGGCGAGTGTGCCGCCCCGCGGAACTCCGCTCTGTCTCAGAACCTGTCCGACGCGGAGCATCGGGGCATGAAAGAGACCACCACCACCGCCGACGCCCAGGTGAAGGAAGCCGCTCGGCGTCTCCTCCGGGCAGCCGCCGACGGAGTGCCGTGCGCCCCGGTGCGAGACCTCCTCGGTACCAATGACCTGCGCGCCGCGTATGCGGTCCAGCAGCAGATCACCTGGGAGCGGATCCTGCGCGGCGGAGTCGTCGTCGGCCGGAAGATCGGCCTGACCTCGGCCGCCGTACAACAGCAACTCGGCGTCGACCGGCCCGATGTCGGGATCCTGTTCCAGGACATGTCCTACCTCGGCGGCGACACCATCCCCATCCGGACCGTCCAGCAACCGCGAGTCGAGGCGGAGATCGCCTTCGCCCTCGCCGACGACCTGACCGAAGGCCCCCTCGACACCGACCAGGTACGCGGCGCGATCGCCTACGCGGTGCCCGCCCTGGAAGTCTGCGGCAGCCGCATCGAGAACTGGGACATCAGCCTCGTGGACACGGTGGCGGACAACGCGTCCTGCGGTGCCTTCGTCCTGGGGCCGCGGCGCAGGAGCCTGGACGAGTTCACGCCCCAAGACGTCGTGATGAGCATGACGGTCGACGGTACGGAGGTGTCGACCGGCACCGGAGCCGCGTGTCTGGGAGACCCCCTGAACGCCGTCGTGTGGCTGGCCCGACAGGCACGGGAACTCGGCGACCCGCTGCGGGCCGGGCAGGTGATCCTCTCGGGCGCCCTCGGCCCCATGCACCCGGTGGTGGCCGGCAACAAGGTCACCGCGAAGATCTCCCCCCTCGGCGCGGTGACGGTGACCTTCGGTGAGGGAGAATCGTGAACAGCACAAAGGTCGCGATCATCGGGTCGGGCAACATCGGTACCGACCTGATGATCAAGGTGATGCGGAACGCCCAGCATCTTGAGATGGGCGTCCTGGTGGGGATCGACCCGGAGTCCGACGGCCTTGCCCGGGCGGCACGGTTGGGGTTCGCCACTACGGCCGAAGGCGTCGACGGACTCATCCGTCTGCCGGAGTTCGCCGACATCGGCGTCGTCTTCGACGCCACGTCGGCGCAGGCGCACCTGCAAAACGCCGAGCGGCTCGCACCCTACGGCAAGCGGCTGATCGACCTGACGCCCGCCGCGATCGGCCCCTACGTGATCCCGGCGGTCAACCTCGGCGAGCACCTCGACGCCCCCGACGTGAACATGGTGACCTGCGGAGGGCAAGCGACGATTCCCGTCGTGGCCGCCGTCTCCCGGGTCGTCCCCACGCCGTACGCGGAGATCGTCGCGTCCATCGCCTCCAGATCTGCCGGCCCCGGCACCCGAGCCAACATCGACGAGTTCACCGAGACCACCTCGGCGGCCATCACGCGGGTCGGTGGCGCCCGGCGCGGCAAGGCGATCATCGTCCTGAACCCGGCCGAGCCGCCGCTCCTCATGCGTGACACGGTCCTGTGCCTGGTCACCGCGCCGGATGCGGGACAGCACCGAGCGATCCGTGACTCCGTCGAGAAGATGGTGGCCGAGGTGGCCGCCTACGTTCCGGGATACCGGCTCAAGCAGGAGGTGCAGATCACCGCGGTTCCCGACGACCAGCCGCTTCAGACCCTGCTGGACACAGGCGTCGAACGCCCCACCCATCAGGTCTCGGTGTTCCTCGAGGTCGAGGGCGCCGGACACTACCTGCCCGCCTACGCGGGCAACCTCGACATCATGACGTCAGCGGCGCTGAGGGTCGCCGAGCGGATCGCCGCGGAAAGGCAGGTCCGATGAGCATCCCGGTCTTCGTCCAGGACGTCACCCTGCGGGACGGCATGCACGCGATGCGCCACCGCATCACTCCCCGGCGTGTCCGGGAGATCGTCACCGCGCTCGACGAGGCCGGTGTCGACGCCATCGAGGTCGCCCACGGCGACGGGCTGGCCGGCGGTTCGCTCACCTTCGGCCCCGGCTCGCACACCGACTGGGAGTGGATCGAGGCGGCGGCCTCCGCTGTGCGGCGGGCCAGGCTCACCACGCTGCTGCTGCCCGGGGTCGGCACGGTCCACGAGCTGAAGCGGGCCTGGGACCTGGGCGTGCGCTCGGTCCGGGTGGCCACGCACTGCACCGAGGCCGACATCGCCGCCCAGCACATCGCCTCGGCCAGGGACATCGGCATGGATGTCGCGGGCTTTTTGATGCTCTCCCACATGGCCGAGCCGGACGAACTCGCCCGCCAGGCCAAGCTGATGGAGTCCTACGGCGCCACCTGCGTCTACGTCACCGACTCCGGCGGCCGGCTCACCATGAAGGACGTCGAGGCGAGAGTGCGTGCCTATCGCGACGTGCTCGACCCGGACACCGAGATCGGCATCCATGCCCACGAGAACCTCTCCCTGGCCGTCGCCAACTCCGTCACCGCCGTGGAGAACGGAGTGCGCCGCGTCGACGCCTCGCTGGCCGGGCACGGTGCCGGCGCCGGGAACTGCCCCATCGAGGCGTTCGTCGCGGTGGCGGACCTCTCCGGCTTCCGGCACGGCTGCGACCTGTTCAAGCTCCAGGATGCCGCCGACGACCTCGTCCGACCGCTCCAGGACCGGCCGGTCCGCGTCGACCGCGAGACCCTGACACTCGGGTACGCCGGGGTCTACTCGTCCTTCCTCCGCCACGCCGAACACGCCTCCCGGCAGTACGGCGTCGAGGTCAGGGAGATCCTCATGGAGTGCGGTCGCCGCCGGCTGGTCGGCGGACAGGAGGACCTGATCGTCGACATCGCGCTCACCCTCCAAGGCGAGTGTGCCGCCCCGCAGAACTCCACGAGGCCTGGCAATCCCACTCGCCTCAGCCAGGTCAAGCAATGGACTTAAAACATGCGAGTCCCAGTCACTCCCCGCTACGGCGCCAGGCGATACGGCAACCCGCGGCGCCCTATGTGTTGTTGAGGTACGCCAGCACCGCCAACACCCTGCGGTGGCCGCTGTCGCTCGGGGGCAGCCCGAGCTTGAGGAAGACGTTGCCGATGTGCTTGCTGACGGATCGTTCCGTGACGACGAGCGTCGTGGCGATGGTGGTGTTGTCGTGGCCCTCGGCCATCAGTTTCAGGACCTCCAGCTCGCGCGGGGTCAGCGCGGCTAGAGGGGACTCACCGCGGCGGGTGAGGAGTTCGGTCACCACCTCGGGGTCCAGGGCCGTGCCGCCGGAGGCGACCCGGTCCAGGGCGTCCAGGAACTCGTCGACCCGGCCCACGCGGTCCTTGAGCAGATAGCCCACGCCACTCGCTCCGCCGCCCAGCAGTTCCGCGGCGTACGACTCCTCGACGTACTGCGAGAGCACCAGCACCGGCAGCTCGGGGATCTCCTTGCGGACCTCCAGCGCGGCGCGCAGTCCCTCGTCGCGGAAGCCGGGCGGCATCCGCACGTCGAGGACGGCGACGTCCGGGCGGTGTTCGAGGAGGGCGGGGAGGATCTCGGGCCCGGTGCCGACCACGGCCGCGACCTCGTGCCCGGACGACGTCAGCAGCAGGACGAGTCCCTCCCTCAGCAGGGCGTTGTCCTCGGCGATCACGACGCGCACGGCCGCTCCCTGTCTCTTCCGTTCGTCCCGGTCACCATACGCACGGGAGCTCCACTTCGATCATGGTCGGTCCCCCGACGGGGCTGGTCACCCGCACCGTGCCGTCCAGCGCGGCGACGCGGCGCCGCATCCCGAGCAGCCCGGTGCCGTCGGTCTCCTCGGCACCGCCGCGGCCCTCGTCGCGTACGGTGACCCGCACCCCCTTGGGGACGCGGGCGAGGTGGACGTCCGCGCGCGGGGAGCCGCTGTGCTTGGCGGCGTTGGTCAGCGCCTCGGCCACCACGAAGTACGCGGCGGCCTCCACCGCCGCAGGGGCGCGCGGGCCGTCGCGCTCCAGATCCTCCACGCGGACCGTCACCTCCAGGGCTCCACCACCCTCGGCTTCTCGCTCTCCCTCGGCTTCGCTCGAGCGGGGGGACTCCAGTGAGCGGGGGGACCCCCAGCTGGCCGCCAGGGCCCGCACCGCGCCCGCCAGGCCGCGATCGGTGAGGATCGGCGGGTGAATACCTCGGACGACGAGCCGCAGTTCGGTCAGCGCGTGCTCGGCCTGCTCCTGCGCGTCCGTCAAGAGCCGTCGCGCGGCCTCGGGGTCCGTGTCGTAGGCGCGCTTGGCGAGCCCGATGCGCATGGACAGGGACACCAGACGGGCCTGTGTGCCGTCGTGCAGGTCCCGCTCGATGCGGCGCAGCTCGGCTTCGTGCGCGGCGATGGCGCCGGCCCGGGTCTGGGTCAGTTCCTCGACCCGTTCGGCGAGCCGGGCCTTCGGGGAGGGCTTGAGCAGGGCGGCGGACCAGCGGGCCTCCAGGTCGGCGAGCCGCACGACCAGCGGCAGCACGACCGGCTCGCGGCGCAGCGGCCCGCTCCGTACGCCATCCACCAGCAGTCCCACGGGCCACAGCGGCAGCGCGACGACGAGAAGGCCGCCGTACAGGTAGTGGGCGGCCATCCAGCGCAGGTCGGCGAGGGTGCCGGGATCCAGGACGGCTATGCGCAGCCGCTCGCGCAGTGTGCCGCTGATCGGCTGGTATGCCTCCGGGACCGGTTCCCCCGTCCACGCGCTCACCATGGCCCGTTTGGCACCGGCGATCCGGCGGATCAGCAGCACGGTCTCGGGTAGCAGCCAGGCACCGACTCCCGCCGCCGTCGCGACGGCGGTGATCAGGAGCACGGTGATGAAGAGGATCGTGCCGAAGGCCAGGGCCGTGGCCATGGCGAGGTGGACGGTGGCCCGCCACGCCTGCCGCAGGGACTCGCGCATGGCGATCAGACTAAGCCAGCCGCCGAACAGGCGAGCGAGCGACCAGGGGAGGGGCCAGGGCCTGTCTGACCGATTCCGTGTCAGTGAGGTTCCGTGGCCCGTGCCTCGGTCCAGCCCGGAAGCAACCGGAACAGAACGCGCTCGACTGACTGACAGCCATCGCAGAGGCGTTCCGCACCACAGAACGAACCGGTCGGAAAGCTTCCCACGCACCTGCACGCTGTGGTTTGCACGAGTCATTATCGTCACGGGAACGGGACACCATGATCGATTTCGACAACCTCGTCGACCCCGACCGAGGCTGGAACAACCCGCGGATCTACACGGATCCGGAACTGTACGAGCGCGAACTGGAGTACGTCTTCGGGCGCAGCTGGCTCTTCCTCGCCCACGAATCCCAACTGCCCAAGCCGGGCAGCTTCATCCAGACCTACATGGCAGAGGACCCGGTGCTCGTCGTCCGGCAGCGGGACGGATCCGTGAAGGCGTTCCTCAACCAGTGCCGTCACCGCGGCATGCGGATCTGCCGCTCGGACGCGGGCACCAGCAAGAACTTCACCTGCACCTACCACGGGTGGGCCTACGACCTCGAGGGTAACCTGATCAACGTTCCACTGGAGGACCGGGCTTACCACAATCAGATCGACAAGTCGAAGTGGGGCGCCCTCAAGGTCCCCCGTATCGCGAACCACAAGGGCTTCTACTTCGGCACCTGGTCCGAGGAGACGCCGGAGTTCGAGGAGTACCTCGGCGACATGGCGTGGTTCTTCGACGCCTGCGTCGACCGGTTCGACGGCGGACTGGAGCTGGTCCCCGGCACCACCAAGTGGGTCATCGACTGCAACTGGAAGTTCGCGGCCGAGCAGTTCGCCAGCGACATGTACCACGCACCCGTCTCCCACGCCTCGGCGCAGCTGGCCCTGGTCGAGGACCCGGACGGCTACAACCCCTTCCAGGATCCGGAGCTGCCCGGACGGCAGTTCGCCGGCAACGGGCACGGCTCGGGCGGCTTCTCCTTCCCGTTCCTCACCGAACCCCCGATGAACGAGCACCGCATGGAGACCTACGAGTGGCTGCAGAGCAGGGAGGAGGAGATCGTCCGCCGCCTGGGCGAGGAGCGTGTGCTCAAGGTGCACAACCACAACACGATCTTCCCCAACTTCTCCTGGCTCACCGACAGCAGCCTGCAGATCATGCGGGTCTGGCACCCGCGCGGCCCCGGCTCGATCGAGGTGTGGGCCTGGGCCTACCGCCCCAAGGACGCGCCGCCGAGCGTGAAATTGAACATGAAGCGGTTCTCGGAGGTCACCTTCGGCCCCGCGGGCTCCTTCGAGACGGACGACGGCGAGAACTGGACCGAGGTCCAGAAGGTGCTGCGCGGCTTCAAGGCCCGGCAGAACCGCTTTCACACCGGCATGGGCCTCGGTTTCGAGGAGCGCGATGCCGAGGGTTATCCGGGCCTGTCGAACGACGTCTACGCCGAGACCGCCGCCCGAGGTTTCTACCGCCGCTGGCACGACCTGGTGACCGGCAAGTCCTGGGCGCAGATCCAGGAGTCCGACCGAGCAGGCGAGGCCTCCGGGTCCCTCGCGGACAAGGTGTGACAGCGATGACGACCATCGACCGCGTTGAACCCGCCACCTCGTCGTTCCGCACCATTGACGTGCAGACGCAGCACGACGTGGAGCAGTTCCTCTATGCCGAGGCGGAACTGCTCGACCAGCAGCGCTACACCGACTGGATCGAGCTGTTCACGGAGGACGTCCACTACTGGGCGCCCACCCGGATGACCCGTACCAACCGTGAGCGGCACCGCGAGATCGCCGACGAGGACGAGAGCGCCCTCATCGACGACACCCTGTACTACCTTCGCGGTCGCGTCCGCCGCTACACCTCCGGCATCTCCTGGTCCGAGGAACCCCCGTCCCGGACCCGCCGGCTCATCACCAACGTCCGCGTCACCCGCCGGGCGGACTCCGACGAACTGGACGTCACGGCCAACTTCTACGTCTACCGCAGCCGCCTCGAACGCCACCAGGACTGGTTCGTCGGCGAACGCTTCGACGTCCTGCGCCCCGCCGACGTCACGGCCACCGGCTACCCGTACCGGATCGCCTCGCGCAAGATCGTCCTGGAGCAGACCACTCTCCTCGCCCCCAGCCTCAGCATCTTCCTGTGAGCGCCATGTACCAGAACGCACTTCCCCCCACCCTGACCGAACTGCCGGACCGGAAGTGGACTCGCGCGTGCGCGGTGGCCGAACTGCCCGAGGACGAAGGTCTCAAGCTCGCCACCGTGCCCGTCACCTCCGTTTTCGCCGCAGAGGGCGAGGTCTTCTGCATCGACGACACCTGCACGCACGAGACGTTCTCCCTCGCGGACGGCTGGGTCGAGGGGTGCGCCGTCGAATGCTCGCTGCACATGGCCAAGTTCGACCTCCGCACCGGCAAGGCCCTCTCGCCTCCGGCCTACCGCCCCGTGGCCACGCACCCCGTCTCCTGTGTGGACGGCGTCGTCTTCGTGGCCCTGCCGGCCGACTACCTCGTCAAGGAGGCATGACCATGGGACGGCTCGACGGCATCTGCGCGGTCGTCACCGGGGCCGGTTCCGGCCTCGGACGCGCCATCGTCGAACGGTTCACCGCCGAAGGCGCGCACGTCGTAGCCTTGGACCGCTCGGCGGCCAAGCTCGCGAAACTCGCCGCGGACCTCGGGGACCTGGTGACCACGGTGACTGGCGACGTCACCTCCTACGCGGACAACGTCCGAGCCTGCGAGACCGCCGTCGCCCGGCAGGGAAGACTCGACAGCTTCGTGGCCAACGCGGGCCTGTGGGACTTCGGCCGGTCGCTGGCCGACAGCGATCCGGACGACCTCCAGGCCGGCTTCGACGAGCTCTTCGCGGTGAACGTGAAAGCACTGGTGCTCGGCGCGAAGGCGGCGTTGCCGGCACTGACGACGTCCCGCGGATCCGTCATCTGCACCCTGTCCAATGCCGCCTTCTACCCGGTCGGCGGCGGACCCCTGTACGTGGCGTCCAAGCACGCCGGAGTGGGCCTGGTCCGGCAACTCGCCTACGAGCTGGCCCCGGAGGTCCGCGTCAACGCGGTCGCCCCCGGTGGCATGGCCACGGACCTGAGGGGGCCGGCCTCGATGGGCCTGGACGCCACGTCCATCGAGAGCACCATCCCGATCAGGGAGTACGTCAAGAGCACCACCGCCCTGCATCTCGACGTCCGTCCCGAGGACTACGTGGGGGCGTATGTGCTCCTCGCCGCACGCGACGAGTCCTCGACCGTGACCGGCACGGTCATCGACGTCAGCAGCTTCGGCATTCCGCGCAGGCCGACGGAGTCGTGAGCCGACCGCGACCGCCTTCCCGCCTGCCCACCCCCGGACCGCCTTCTTCATGCTGAGGACAGCCATGCCCAAAATTCACCACGTGATCGTCGGCGCGAGCATCGCCGGGGTGTCGGCCGCCGCGGCCATGCGCGAGAACGGCTTCGACGGCACCATCACCCTGGTCGACGCCCAGCGGCTGCTTCCCTACGAGCGGCCGGCGCTCTCCAAGGTGGCGGATCCGGAGAAGGCCGTGCGCCCCATCTTCCCGGACGGCTACTACGCCGAGCACGACATCGATCTCGCCCTCGGCGCCCGGGTCAGGCGCCTGGACGACGACCGGCACCGGGTTGTGCTCGACAGTGGGGCCGACCTGCCCGCCGACCGGGTACTGCTCACCACGGGTGCCTCCTGCCGCCGCCTGGGCGTCCCGGGCGAAGGACTCGCCAACGTACACACTCTGCGCACGGCGGACGACGCCCGCCATGTCTTCGCGAGCCTCGAACGGGGCGGCCCGCTGGTGGTGGTCGGCGGCGGCTTCATCGGTCTGGAGGCCGCCGCGGTGGCGCGGACCATGGGCGCCGAGGTGACGGTTGTCGAAGCCGGAGAACTTCCGCTCCACGGCCCGTTGGGCCCCTCGGTCGCCCGACTGATGACCCGGTTGCACCAGGAGCACGGCGTCCGCGTCGTCACACACCAGAGCGTGCGACGCTTCCTCGGCTCCCAGGCCGTGCAGGAGGTCGTCTTCACCGGAGGCCGGCGCCTCCCGGCCGCCACCGTGATCGTGGGCATCGGCGTGGTCGCCAACGACCAGGTCGCACGCGAAGCGGGCGCCACCTGCAGGGACGGGGTCGTGGTCGACGGACACGGACGGACCGATCACCCCTGGCTGTGGTCGGCCGGTGACGTGGCGAGCCAGATCCATCCCGGTGTCGGAACCCGCGGCCGGATCGAACACTGGGACGTGGCCATGCGCCACGGAGCCGCCGTGGGTGCCTCCATGGCGGGTAGGCCGACCGTCAACACGGCGGTCCCGTACTTCTGGACCGACCAGTACGGCAAGTCCCTTCAGATGTTCGGCAGAGCCCGACCGCAAGACCGCGTGGTTCTACGGGAGCAGGCGACGCCCGAACGTTTCCTCGCCTTCTGGCTCCGTGAGGACCGCGTCGTAGCCGTGGCCGGACTCGACGAGGCGAAGGCGGTGCGGGCGGCAAGGGCCCTCGTCGACTCGGGTGCGCCGGTCTCCGCCGAGGTGCTCGCCGATCCGTCCACCGACCTGCGTGCGCTGTCCCGCGGGCTTGCGCAGCGAGCCCTCTCCTCCTCCGCTTAAGGCATGTCCGCAACAAGGCCGACGAGAGCGAGGGACATGTTGGACGGTCAGATCATCGGCGTCCGCTCTCATCCGGACGGCGATCACCAATGTGGCAGACTCGTCGACATGGGCGAGGCCGGTGCACCAGACAGGAAGCGGGCAACGCGTGCGACTCGTTCGAAGGGGCGCGACACCCAACGCGTCAAAGACTCCGCGGCGACGCGCGACGACATTCTGCGCGCGGCGTCACGGCGTTTCGCAGAGCGCGGCTTTGCCCATGTGACCCTGCAGGACATCGCTGACGACGCCGGTGTCACGCCGGCCCTGGTCAACCGGTACTTCGTCTCCAAACGCGCACTGTTCGAACTAGTGGCGGCCCAGGTCCGCACAGGCTTCGAATGGAGAGAGTGGGGAGAGACGGACAGGCGTGAGACCCTCGCCGAAGGGATCGTGGACTTCTGGAAGGACGCCGACGCGAGGAATCCCGCGCTGGCACTGGTACGGTCCATCGACCTGGACGACGGGGTCCTGTTCCGCCGCGAGCTGGAGAAACGGGTCCGCGAGCCCCTTCGCCGCCTCCTCGAAGGTGACGCCGACATCGAGATCAAGATCCGCCTGCTCGAGTCACTGATCATGGGATTCGGCCTCTTCGGAACCGGAGCTCTCGTTGGAGAGCAGCGAGACGAGAGCTCCGGTTCCGAAGAGGACATGAATGTCAGACGTCGTCTCGATCGCATGATCCAGGCTTGCCTGGACGACTGATCGTTGTCCCACCCGGCAACCGACACCGGATCTCGTCCACCGCGGGGCCATGCTCTCCCGCACCGCCAAGTATCGACCGCGCCCCCGGACACAAGCCACCACACAGCCCGGCTCCAGGAAGTCGGCCCGGTGTAACGAGGCCGGTCTCGGTCGCGCCGCCGTCACTCACGGCGCCGGAGGCCGTCACGATGGCAGGCGTTGCCGACCTGATCGCGGCGGCGATGGCCTCGACGGGGGCGGCGAGGTCGCCGGTGTCGGCGGGCAGTGCGCCGCGGGCCAGGCCGAGGTCGCAGTCGGCGAGCACCTGGGCGAGGGGTTCCGGCTCGCCCGCCCCGGACAGGCGCCGGGTGTACTCGTCGGCGGGCAGGTCGTTGCGGACGATGGCCCGGACGGTGGTCTCGGACACCTACGCGGCCGGCTCGGCCAGGGTGAACGCCTCGTCACCGCCAAGGGCGTACACGGCTTGGATGTGTCCGTCCGTGTGCTGGGCAGACCGAGGCGCTGTGTTTCCGCGCCTCCGTCTTTTGTCGGCCTGTTCCTAGCGTTGGACGGCGCTCCAACCTGGGCGCAGCGGATTCACATACCGCTCTGCAGAGGCTGCCCCGTTCTGGTCGATGACGCGGTAGAGCTGAGGGGGTTCGGGAGCATCTGAACGTGCCCATCCGCGGGCGGCCACCCCTCGGACCGGCCGTCCGGTGAGGCCCCGAGCCCGCCGAGGAAACCGCCGATGGTGGAGCCTGCTACACCATCGATTCGGGAGTGGTCTCCCTCGCGGCGGCGAGCGCCTCACGGAATCGTTGTATCCGGCAGTCAACCGCTCATCGTCCCGAAGGATTTCCGTGAAGGCGTTCATCACCTCCAAGCCCGTGCTGTGGTTTCTGTTCCTGTTCAACCTGGTCGCCACCGCCGTCATCCCCTTTGTCGCCGACGGCACCCAAGCCCTCGGCGCCGTCATCGGCATGGGCCTGGTCTCGGTCAAGGCGGGCATCGGCCTGATCGTCAAGTACCGCAGGGAGAACCGGGCCCGCCACGCCCACGCCGCCCAGTAGCCGGCAACGAGCACCGGTCAAGCACCCGAATCAACAACCCCGGAGAAGAACACCATGAAGGCAGCCGTCTACAACGGCCCGAAGGACGTGACGATCGTCGAGCTGGAGACCCCGGCATGCGGAGACAACGACGTCCTGCTGAAGAACCTGTACGCGAGCGTGTGCGGATCCGACGTCTCCGCCTACCACCACGGACCCCGAGCCCACCGGATCACGCCGGGCAGTGAGTTCGGGCACGAGATGGTCTCCGAGGTGGCGGCCAAGGGCAAGAACGTCACCGGCCTCGAGGTCGGCGACCGGGTCTACCCCTATCCGGTGCTCGCCGCGGGAGACTCCTCCCGGGCGGGCACCCTGGGCGGCTTCTCCGAGTACATCCTGGTTCCCGACTGCGAGGTCGGTAAGCAGGTCCACCCGGTCAGTGACAAGATCACCACGAAGACCGCCGGCCTCATCGAACCGTTCACCGTCGCCACCCACGCCGCCCGCCGCGCGGGCCCGAAGAAGGGCGAGAACGCGCTCGTCTTCGGCGCCGGCACGATCGGCATCGCCGCCGCCATCGCGCTCAAGCACTTCGGCTGCGCCACGGTCATGCTGGCCGACCTGTCCGACTTCCGCCTGCGGAAGGCGGCCGAGCTGGGATTCGAAACCTGCAACTCCGGCACACAGGACCTGGCGGCCAAGTCCGCCGAGGTCTTCGGGCCGGCGCGCACGATCTCGGGTTCCACCGCCGACATCGACATCTTCATCGAGGCAACCGGGGCCGGCGCGCCGGTCGACACCTACCTGTCGATGGGCAAGGTGTTCAGCCGGATGGTCGTGGTCGGCGTCCACCAGACCCCGCGCCCCATCGACCTGGCGAAGCTGGCGTACTCACAGCACAGCGTCATCGGCTCGGGCGGCTACCAGCCCGAAGACGTCCACACCGTCATGCAGATCATGGAGTCCGGGACGTTCGACATCGAATCCATCATCACTCACGAATTCCAGCAGGCCGACATCGTCAGGGCGATCGAGACCGCGCATGACGTCAACAGCGCGCTGAACGTCGTCATCAAGTACTGAGGGGCGTTTCCCGCGGCTCAGCGAGGACGGCCTGGAGCTGCTGCTGCCGGATACCACCCGAATGCGCGTGCGATACCTGGCGTGCCGTCGGAACACGGCTCGTCGTGATCACCTTCGGAGCCGACGGCGCCCTCGCCTCACTCGACGGGGAACGGCTTTGGCCCACCAGCCATGCTCGGTCGCTCGTCAAACCGTCGCCGCGATCGTGCCGAGCGGCGTCGTGCACCAGAGCACGCCTTGACCGAGACGGGCGGAGCCTTCGACGGCTGGAAACGATGTGCGTCCTCGGCCATCGAAGGCTCCGTTACCGGTCATACATTGTCGTCATGGAGCGTGATGGCTGCGGCGGGGCAGACCGCCGCCGCTTCCCGGACGACGGGGTGCTGGTCCTGGGCGGGTTCCGGGTCCAGCAGGATGACGATGCCATCGTCGTCCCGCTGGTCGAAGACCTCGGGGGCGATCAGTACGCACTGCCCGGCACCGCAGCACTTGTCCTCGTCGATGGTGACCTTCACGGCCTCTGCCTCTCCTCTGGGGTGTTCGTCGTCGGTCGTCGCTGTCTCGTGCGGCACGAGGATGCCCTCGTGGCGGGTCACCAGCTCACGATGACCCCTTCCAAGCCACTGACGATCAGCCCGTCCACGCTCCGCAGCTCGTCGACGGGCACCGCCAGACGGAGGGTCGGCAGCATGCGCAGCAACACCTCCAGGACGACCAGCAGTTCGGTACGGGCCAGGGCCTGGCCCAGACAGGAGTGGGCGCCCGCGCCGAAGGTCAGATGCGGGTTCGGGCTGCGGGTGAGGTCCATCCGCTCCGAGGCGGCGAGGACCTTCTCGTCGCGGTTGCCGGCGGAGATGGCGCACAGCACGGTGGTGCCGCGGGGCAGCCGCTCACCGTCGACATCGATGCCCTCAGTGATGAAGCGCTGGATACCGAAGCCGGAGAGGTTGGTGTCGCAGCGCAGCACTTCCTCGACCGCGCTGCGCGCCAGCGAGGGGTCGGCCAGCAGGCTCTCCCACCGCGTGCGGCCGGCCAGCAGCATGGCGACCATCTTGCCGATCATGTTCACGGTGGTCTCGTGCCCGGCGACCAACAGCGCCAACGCCGAGGCCAGCAGCACGTCGTTGGACAGCCCCTCACCCTCCGCTCGGCTTTCCTCGATCAGCATGCTGATCACGTCGTCGCCCGGCTCGGCCCGCTTGTCCTCGATCACTCGGGACATTTAGGCGGTGAACTCGCGACGTGCGGTCCGCAGCTCCTCCTCGGTGAAGCGGTCGACGTTCAGGAACGCGTCCGACCAGTGGGAGAAGAGGTCTCGGTCCTCGGCCCGGGCACCGAGCAGGTTGCAGATCACGTAGACCGGCAGCGGGAAACCCAGTGCGGCCTTGATGTCCACGGGGCCGCCGCGCTCAATCATCTCGTCGATGAAACGCTCCGCCATCTGCTCCATGCCGGGGCGCAGTGCAGCCATGCGCTTGGCTGTGAAGTACTTGCCGACCCAGTCTTCGCCAATCCCGGTGGGCCTGTCCTCTCGCAGGGGTGCTCACCTCGTAGCCGCCCTGGGACGAACCTTCGCCGGCTGCTCCGCTCACACCGTCGGTGCCGAGCCGGGCGGCGTCGTCGGAGGTCGGCCGGTCGAAGCGCGCATCGTTCAGCACTTTCTTGATCTCGTCGTGTAGCGGGTCAGATAGGTCGCCGTGTCGCCGCTGGGCAGTGTCACATGGGCGACCGGGCACTGCCGGCGCAGTTCCTCCCAGGCGGGCGGCGGGTCCAGCGGCCCGTCGACGGGCAGCGGCAGATGGTACGTCAGCTCGTTCGAGCTCATCTGGGATCTCCTCGGTGGGGGCCCTTACCTGATGCGGCGTGAGGCGCCCGGTGATCGTGAATGCCCCATGGCCCTGACACCGACTCAATGAGTTGCGTCGTACAACCTTGACAGTTGCTTAATACAACTCCATGATATGTGCCATCGCAACGCAAGGCGATGCCTCTCGACATGAGGCATCAGGCGGCACCTTGTTCTCCCGCAACTCCAAGCTGTGAGGGAAAGACGGGGAGGGCAGCGGCTCGCTGCACCGAATCCCCGACCCGGCGCAGCCCGGGACCGAGTTGCTCCAGCCCACCGACACCGGCCGCGCCCCCCTTGTCGGAGATCACCGCTTGTCGGAGATCAGGGGTTTCCAGCACAAGCGGCTGGAGGAGCGACTCGGCGAGTGGTCCGACGACGGCGTCACGGCGTTCAGCCGCTTTTTCTGGCGTCTCGTCACTGAGATCGGCTGGCCGCACGGTCAGCCACTGCCCCTACCCAGTTTGATCCTGCACGGGGCCGCGCCCGCACGCATGCCCTGAGAAAGGAGTGCTCTCGTGAGTACTGACTACTCCGCTCTGTCCGCCGCTGAGATCGACGAGGAAGAGCGTCGTATCGATGCCGCGCTCGACCTGGTGAACTACAACCGGGACTCCGTCTACAACGTTCCCGGCTACCGGCCCGTGCGCCAGGAGCTCACCCACGCCCCCGTTCGTGTCAGCGGAGAGCTGCCTGTCGACCTGGAGGGTGTCTACCTGCGCAACGGCACCAACGTCCAGTTCGACGACAGTCATGTCCGGCTCCACGCCTTCTCCGGAGCCGGAATGATCCACCAGATCCAGATCACCGGAGGCGCGGCGACCTACTCCAACACGTATGTCCGCACGCCCCGCTTCGAGGCCGAGCGCGCGGCGGGCCGGGAGATCTACCCGGACTTCTCCGACATGACCTCCGGCAAGTCGGGCCTCGATCGGATCCTCCTCACCGAGGAGAAGATCCGACGCGGACTGATCCCGAACCTGGACAACTACGAGAGGACTCCGGGTTCGACCTCCATCCGGTACCACCACGGACGGCTGTACTGCCTTCAGGAGACGGGCTACGCGTTCGTCCTCGATGCCCGCGTCGAGGACGGCCGGCTCGTCCTGGACGGTTCCGGCAACCACGAGACGTGGTCGGGAGAGTGGGAGGGTCCGTTCTCGGCGCACCCGCGCGTCAACCCCGACAACGGTGACGTCTACAACATCAGCGTCGAGCCGTCCGGACAGATCATCGCGGGTCTGATCAGCAAGGGCGAGCTTGCGGCGCAGGCGGCCGTGCACCAGCAGACGGAGGAGACGGGGGGAGAGATGGGGTGGCTGCACGACTTCTTTCTCACAGAGCACTACATGGTCTTCCCCGACAGTTCCGTCCGCCGCGACGCCAAGGGCCTGGCCGGCCCGGAAGGCAGTGTCTTTCGTTACGACCGGGACTACCGGATGCGTTGGGGCGTCATCCCCAGGGAATTCGGGCCTGACACCGGGGTGCGCTGGTTCACCACCGAGCAGATCGGCATGGTCTGGCACGTCATCAACGCCTGGGAGCGCACGGCCGGCGACGGGTCCACCGAGATAGTGCTTTACTCCCCGGCCTTCCCGTCCTACCCGTCGAGCGTGCCGATCCACACTCCGGAGGAGCCGCCGGCCCAGGTCAGGACCTGGGTGCTGAACCTGGACAGTGGTGAGACGACCGACGACCGGCTGCTGATCGACCACGGCTACGAGCGGCCCAGCCTCAACCTGGGCTACGTCGGCAGGCCAAGCCGCTACTGCTACCTGCTCGATGAGCACGGCGACGGGTACATGGGCAAGGGCGTCCTCAAGTACGACCTGATCGACGAGAAGGAAGTCGCCTATCTCGACTACGGCGACATGTACGGCGGCGAGGCTCTGTTCGTGCGCAAGCCGTCCGCCACGAGTGAGGACGACGGGTACCTGGTCGACCTGCTCATGGACGACCACCGCGCGGAACTCATCGTCATAGACGCCAAGGACATGCAGGAACTCGCCCGTCTGCACCTGCCCCAGCGTGTTCCGTTCGGTGTCCACGCGACGTGGCTCGAACCCGACGAGATCGCCACGCTCGCCGGCTGACGCTTCGTCGGCTCCTCACCTCGGCTCCCCTGCGTGAAGGGTTGCCCGAGCCGGCCACCGCAGGAGCCGCCGCGGCGGCTGTCTTCAGCCGCCGCTCGCACGTCCGGCCGGTGGAGGACGGTGTTCCCAGAGAGTCGCTCCCTGGATCTCCAGGACGACGGTTCCGGTGTCGTTCGTCAGGGTGCCTCGGCTGTGGACGATGGCGGTGCCATCGTCGCGGGGACGCACCTCCGCGATTTTCATCGAGCCGTGCAGTACGTCCCCGGGACGGACCGGCGCCCGCATGTGCACGGAGCTGATCTCCCGGCCGGCGATGAGGGCGGCGCGTGAGAACACCGCGTCCACCGTGAGGCGTTGCAGGACGGCCATGGTGTGGAAGCCGCTGGCGATGAGGCCACCGAAGCGGCCGGCGGCCGCCGCGTCCTCGTCCGTGTGCAGGGGCAGCGGATCGAAGCGACGGCCGAACTCGAGGATCTCCTCCTTGGAGATCTTCGCGGTGCCCAGGTCGAACACGGCCCCGGGGCGAAGCTGCTCGGCGTACAGCACAGACCTCACCGCCGCCCCGGCGCCGGGGCGAGCCCTGCCCGGCCTCGGCATGAAGGGAGCCGGTGGATGTGCACGTCCACGCCGAGTCGCATGCCGGTCTCCGTCCGTCCTCGTGTGTCAACCGCTGCTGATGGTCTGGCGCTGCCCGCGGGGCGGGTACTGCCCGGACGTCAGTCGAGTTCCGTGACGAACCGCCACAGCAGGCGGCTGAACGTCTCGACGTCTTCGTCCGGCCACCGTCCGAGCCGCTCATCGAGGCCCTTGCGCTGGTACTGCCTGACGCGGGCGAGGCGAGCGCGACCGGTATCGGTGAGCTGCAGCAACTTGGTGCGGGACCGCGACGGATGCGCCACCCGGTGCAACAGGCCGTCTTCCTCCAGCCGGGACAGCTGACGGCTGACGGTCGATTTCTCCAGCCCGTACCGCTCCGCCAGGTCGGAGGCGGTCGGCTGGGGAAAGGTGCCCACGTACGACAGCATCGTGTAGGCGACGAAAGACAGCTCGTCGTACATATTGTTCGCCCGCACTCTGGCATTACGGGAGAACAGAATGATCGCCTCGTGGATCGTGTCGAGGGGCTCGTCCCGTGCTGCCATGACACCATCCTGCTGTTGTATGAAGCAACCGTCAAGCGTGGTTGTGTCGCGTGACTCTGGACTCGTAGGCGGGAAGCCGCTGGAACAGCGGCGCAACGGAATGTCCTCGGACGCGGGTCGCGGCAGGACAGCGGCATCCGTTTCAGGAAGTCCCCGGGGCGCGGAACCGTGGGTCGGGGGCGCGTCCATGATCGGGACGACCGCCGATTCGACACCCTCCAGCGTCAGATGACAGGCGGGGTCTTGAAGGTCGGCGGTGTGCCGGGTGTCGTCCGGGCAGGTGTTCATGAAGCGGATGCCGTCCGGCCCCTTGTGAGCGCGGCGGGCGCGGGCCCACGAACTGCGGATCAGCAGGAACGCGAGTACCCCACCGCGCCGACAGCGGCGAGGTGGAGGTCGATCACTAACCAGTGTGAGGAGGGGGTGGCATCGCCGGGGCGGTTCTTGCGTCAGCCAACGCGTCCTCCACGGACAGTGGCCCGGCGGCGGTCGGTCGTGCCGCGCGAGAGTGCGGCGAGTCACCTGACCGACGCGCCACCGTGGAAGTCAGAACATGGTGTTGTCGTTGGCACTGTTCTCGGGCACTTCCTGGATCACGTCCCAGTGTTCGACGATCCTGCCGTCCACGACCCGCCAGAAGTCCGCGACGGCCATGCCACGGTCACCGGGCTTGAGGTGCAGGTTGCTGTGGGTGACCACGAGGTCCCCCTCGGCGATGGCCCGCTTGATGTCCAGGCGGAGTTCCGGGAACTGACCGCGCAGCCAGTGGACGTAGCCGACGAAGGCGTCGGGGCCGTCCTGTGCCTCCGGATTGTGCTGGATGTAGCTCTCA
The DNA here is from genome assembly GCF_040704615.1 of Streptomyces sp. NPDC046862. Classification (NCBI taxonomy): domain Bacteria; kingdom Bacillati; phylum Actinomycetota; class Actinomycetes; order Kitasatosporales; family Streptomycetaceae; genus Streptomyces; species Streptomyces sp. NPDC046862. Next base: position 96,739 of record NZ_JBEYXP010000011.1, read on the forward strand.
CCGAGGTGCGCGGTTGCGGCCTGCTCCGGCTGGTATTCGTTGAACGCCTGCTCGTAGAAGGCGAGGACGAGCGCCTTGTTGTCGGCTGCGGACATGGGATCTCCTGGCATTCGGGGGTACGGGACGGATCAGGCGGTCATGGCGTCGCGCACGAGCGCGGTGTCGACGAACTGCTCGAAGCGGACGATCAGTCCGCCGCGGACGACGAAGTGGTGGGCGACCCGGACGGCGATCGGCTTGCCGGTGGCCTTGTGGGTGGCGGTGTAGCGGGCGAGGACGACGACGTTCTCGCCGTCGACGACGTAGGTGTCGTCGTGGGCGGTCCAGTCGTCCCACTCCTTGCCCAGTTGCTCCATGACGTTCGAGGTCACTCCAGTGGGGGTGCGGTAGGTGCCGGCGAGCGGGAAGCCGGCCATCTCCGTCCACTCCACGTCGGGGGCGAGGGTGGCACGCAGGGCCTCCAGGTCACCGGCCGCGGAGGCCAGGTACTGGCGCCGTACGACGTCCGCGGGGGCGGTGGAGGTGGTGAACTCGCTCATGATCAGCCCCACTTCATCTCGCCCTTGGCGACCTTCGCGCCGATCTGGGCAGCGATCAGCATGCCGTTGTCCGGGTAGCGGGCCACCAGCGCCTCGGTGAGCGCGGCACCGTCGGCGGCCTTGCCCAGCTCCTCCTCGAAGGCGACCAGGTAGTCACGGGTGGCGGTGATGGCGGAGGCGTCGGCCGGGGTGCCGGGGAGGCGGTGGCCGGGCACGACCAGTTCCGGCTGAAGCGCCGCCATCTCGTCCAGCAGCATGATCCAGGCGGAACGGTCCTCGGCGGTGGGGGTGTCGGCGACCCACACGTGCTCCCGCTGGAAGAGCAGTACGCCCCCGAGCAGGGCGCGGTGCTCGGCCTGCCACAGGTAGTGGCGATCGGGCAGCGCCGCCGGGCCGCCCCTGAGCTCGAAGCGGTGGCCCTCCAGGGTGAGGTCATCGGTCAGCGGCTCGATGGTGACCAAGCGGGTGGGCAGGTTGGGGCCCAGGGCTTCCCAGGCCTTGAGCTTGCCCTCGTAGGAGTGCGCGATGTGCTCGATGACGATCGGAGTGGCGACGAACCGCGCCTCGGGGAACGCGTCGGCGATCACCTCGGCCCCGAAGTAGAAGTCGGGGTCCGCGTGGCTCACGAAAACGGTGGTCAGCGTCTTGCCCGAGTCGAGGACGGCGGCGGCCAGGCGGTGGCCGTCGGCACGGGTGAAGCCGGCGTCCACCAGCAGCGACTCACTCTCACCGGTGACGAGGGTGGCGGTCTTGTTCTTGCTGCCTGCGGGAAAGTCCAGGTCGAGGACCTTGAAGGATAGAGTGCTCATCGGTGCCTCCTGCACGCAATCGTGGAGACATGGAGGACGCCCTACACGGAGCCCGGTGCGTGGATCGGAATGCCTGATGCGGACGACCATGCCTGACGAGACAGTATCTGAGGTTTCAAGTAATCGCTCGCTGAGATGTGGATCACCGCTTCGTTTTGATGCGGTCTTTAGCCACGGTATGCCCGGCGAGGCGGAGATCTCCTCGCCCTCCGAGGATGAGCGGGCCGGCACAGGAGTCAGCCTCCCGGTGTCAGGATCACCGCCTGTCCGCCGACGCTGGCTCACCACCTCGGCAATGGGTCTCGAACGCGCCCGCAGCGGACCGCCCTTCCGGCGCATGGAGGCCCCGCCCCCGTTTCGGGGCAAGGCGAGCAGCCGTAGAGCCAGGCGAGTTCCTCATGACTCGCCTGGCTCGCCTGGCTCGTCCGGCGCGCGGCGGCCGGTGGCGTGGGGTCGGGGGCGGGCTGCATCGCACAGCAACCGCAGCTGGCGGGTGACCGCCACTGAGTCCACGGCCCCCGGGCTCAGCAGCCACTGGTTCTCCGCTCCCTCGCCGACAGCCAGAACGAGTGCGGCGAAGGCATTGGGGTCCAGACCCGAACGTAGCTCGCCGGGCTCGATGGAGCGCCGCACGATGTCCGCCAGTACCCCGCGCAAAGTCGCGTACCGCCTGGCCGCCCACTCCCGGGCCGGGTGTTCCTCGCCCTAGGCTTGTGCCGTGAGGATGTGCGCGAGCTGGACCAGCGCTCGGTCGCCGACCACCTGAGCGGTGAACGCCTCCCTGTTCTCCAGGAGCTCCAAGAGCGTCAGGCCGAGGTCGGGCTGCACGACGTGCAGCTCGGTGGCCATCATCTGCCTGCCGGTCAGCGCCTGTGCCGGCGATGCCTGCCGCCCTGCTCGGGTGTCTCGAGGTCCTCCGCCCACTGGCGGGTCGGGAGCGGAATCCGGTCGTTCGCCAGGCTGCTCCACCTCTTGCGGCCTGACCGGTTCTTCACGGACATCTCGTCATGGGGCGGCATCGCGATCTGCCCGGCATCAGGGTCGGTCGTCCTCGTATCGCGCTGTAATCCGATGCACCATCCGATTTCGGTTGACTCTAAAGCAACAGGCGTAAATGCAAGGGGAGTTGATGGCCGGATCACCGCCCGTGCCGTTTGTCGCGTCAGATATTGAAAGGTAAAGTACTCCCCTCATTCACCCCACGAAAGGAAAGCCGTGTTAAAGACGATCAAGCACGCCTCCGTTCTCTCGGTCACGACGGCCGCGCTCGCTCTCGCGGTCGCCGCCCCGGCCGGCGCTGACGAGCTCGGCACGCAGAGCATCGTCGGAACCGCCTACGAGGCACAGGACTTCGGGGGTCGCTCCGGCGCTCTGGAGGCCAACACGTCCACCTGCACGGACATCCCGGACGTCGCCACAGTGCGCGCGGCAGCGAACAATGCGGGTTCCGGCCAGGTCATCACGCTCTACATGGACCTCGACTGCCAGTGGCCGATCGCCACGCTGACCCCGGGCCAGTCCAACCCGGGCGGTCAGAACCACCTGGGCATCCTCGGTGCCCTCGCCTACACCTCCGAGCCCGCGTGACACCTACCACGGCCGTCTGACCTTCCCGGGGGCGCGATCGACCGCGCCCCCGGGCTCCGTTCTCGGGGCGCCCGCCAACCGGCATCAATCGGATCGTCCGTCGGTCTGAGGGCGGAAAGCGCCGACGTCCGGAGGCCGGACCTGGCGTACGACCCGGCGCTGAGGCTCGCGCCACGGTTCATCCGCGTCACGTCATCCCTCCGACCCGCTGCGTCAGGGGCATGCTGCGCCGCGGAGCATGTACCGGTTCTTCCACCTCGACCTGGCCGACTCTGGCCGAGAGGACGCTGGCGAGGCGTTCTGTGGCCACGGCGATCTGCTGGGCCCGGGCGAGGAGCGGTGACATGACCGGCCCTGAATCTCGATGAGCAGGTTCTCCTTAAACCCGACGGAGTAGTACAGGGCGCCCTTGGCGAGACCGGCCGCCTGGCTCGGGTCGTTGACGGAGGTCGCGGCGTAGCCCTTGCGCGCGAACAGTCTGGCCGCTGTGTCGATGACCTTCTGGCGTCTGATCTCGTAGTCCGGCCGTGACCCGGTGGCCACGGCATCGGACTCTCACTCCCGGTGTGGCTACGTCGTGTTCTCAGCTTCCGTTTTGGACCGAACGGCCTATTGCATGTATCGCACATCGCGATCTCCGCCGCACGAAGAGTCCTCGCACAATCCGTTCCGTTGAGCGGACACCCCGCGCCCACCGCCTGCGGGCCGTCACCATGCTGGGCTGACAACGCGCCACGAAGCCACCCGTGCCGTTCAAGACACCGGTGCCTCATGACACCTGGCCCTTCGAGACCTGTGCCCTACAAGACACCTGTGCCCTTGCAAGAAAAGAGAGACGCATGGTGCTCAACGCCGCGAGACGCCTTCTGCGCAGCCTCACCGTCCTCTTGTTGGTGACCATGGGGTCGGTGGCGCTGCTCAGCCTGGCGCCCGGTTCGGTCGCGTCCGTCATCCTGGGAGAGAACCCGACACCGGAGTCGATCGCCCGGCTGAACGCCCAGCTGGGCATGGACCGGCCTCTGTGGAGGCAGTACACCGACTGGCTGGGTGACGCGGTCACGGGTGACCTCGGGACCTCGCCGGTGACCAACGAATCGGTGGTCCACGCCGTCCTGGCCCGTCTGCCCGTGACGTTGGAACTGGCGGGCCTCGCCCTGGCGATCTCCCTGGGCGCCGCCGTGCTGCTGGCCGTGCTCTCGGCAGCCCGGGAGGGGACGGTCACGGACCGGGCGACCACCGCCTTCTCGTCGGTGCTGCTGTCGGTCCCGGCCTTCATCGCCGGTCCGCTGCTCATCTACTTCTTCTCGCTCCAACTGGGCTGGTTCCCGGTGAGCGGGTGGTCCCGCGTCGGCGACGACGGGCTGGGCGCGAACCTGCGCAGCGCCCTGCTCCCCGCAGTGGCCATCTCGCTGACCGAGATCGCCTCCTTCCACCGGGCGCTGCGGGCGGATCTGATCTCCACACTGCGCGAGGACTTCATCGGCGCGGCGCACGCAAAGGGTCTGAGCCGGAGTTACGTCATGTTCCGGCACGCCCTGCGGCCGTCGTCGTTCTCGCTCATCACGCTCGCAGGCATCAACCTCGGCCGGCTGATCGGGGGCACGGTCGTGGTGGAGACCCTGTTCTCGCTGCCGGGACTCGGCCAGCTCATCGTCAGTTCGATCATCTCCCGCGACCTCGTATCGGTGCAGGGGATCGTGGTCTTCGTCGTCGTGGCGTACGTGGTCGTCAACACGCTGGTCGACCTCAGCTACCACTGGCTGGATCCGCGGGTGAGGAAGGTGACCGCAGCATGACGAGCCCCGAACGGACCGCCGAGTACACGGCGGCACAAGAGCCCGGCTCCGGAACCGAGGACGATCGGACGGAGGAGCCGTCGGTCGCGCCGACGCGGCGCAGACGGTCGATCCTCGTCTACATCGCCTACACCTGGCTCGCTGTCGTCGTTCTCGCCGCCGCCCTCGCCGACGTGCTTCCGCTGGCGCCGTACGGCACGCCCATCGGTGCACCGCGGCAGACGCCCCAACCGGGCTCGCTGGACCTGTCCCTGGGCACCGATCAGCTGGGTCGTTCGCTGCTGTCGCGGTGCGTCTACGGCGCGCGGGTCTCCCTCCTGGTCGGGGCCGGCGCGGGGTTGCTCGGGGCGGCCGTCGGTGCGGGCCTCGGGATGCTCGCGGGATACTTCCGCGGCAAGGTCGACGCGCTGATACAGCTGCTGGCCGACGCCATGCTGGCGTTTCCGCCGCTGATCCTGCTCCTGGCACTCTCCTCGGTCCTCACTCCCAGCGTGTCGACCATCCTGATCGGCCTGACGCTGCTTGTCGTCCCCACCTTCATCCGCCTGGCCAGGGCTAACACACTGTCCTGGGCCTCGCGGGAGTTCATCACCGCCGCGCGCAACATGGGCGCGAGCGACCGGCGGGTCCTGGGGCGCGAGATCCTGCCCAACCTGTTGCCCTCTCTGGGCGCCTACCTGCCGGTCGTGATGGCGGCGCTGATCGTGGCAGAGGGTTCGCTGAGCTTCCTCGGCATGGGCATTCCGCCGCCCACGCCGAGCTGGGGCGGAATGATCGCCGACGGCAAGGACGCGATCGGCGACTACCCGCACATGGTCTTCGTGCCCACCGCGTTCATCTTCCTGACGGTGTTCGCCCTGAACCAGGCCGGGGACCACCTGCGCCACCGATTCGACCGAGGGCTTGGCGAGTGACGCGCGTCCGCAGCTCATCCCTCGTATCCGTCGAGCCGATCCATCCCTGACCCGCCCCTGACGAGAGGTCCATGATGATCCGAACGAGAGGCTTCACCACGACAGTGGTCGCCACGTCCCTGGCAGGGCTCCTGCTCGCCGCCTGCGGAGGTGGAGGCGACGGGCAGAGCCCGAAGGGCTCGGGTGGGGCGTCGGGCAAGCCGGTCCCCGGCGGTGCCGGGAAGGTGCTCACCCTCAGCGAGTGGCGCACGCTCGACCCGGCCCTGAACGGCAACAACTTCGCGAGCGGCGCGATCGTTGGCAACGCCCTCTACGGAACCCTGCTCACCGACGACCCCGAGTCCGGCAAGACCCAGTACTCGATGGCCACGTCCTTCGCCACCACCGACCGAGGCAGGACCTACGAGCTGAAGCTGCGCGACGGGCTCAAGTTCACCGACGGCACCGCGCTCGACGCCGCGGCCGTCAAATACAACTGGGACCGTATGCGCGACCCCAAGACCGGCTCCCCGTACCTCGCCGACGCGTCGCGGGTCGCCTCCACCAAGGCACTGGACGCGACGACCCTCCAGGTCAAGATGCGGGAACCGGAGTCCCACTTCGCGGAGTCGATCGTCACCACCTCGCTGAACTGGATCGCCTCGCCGACCGCGCTCGCCAAGGGAGCCAAGGCGTTCGACGCGCGTCCGGTCGGTGCCGGCCCCTACACCCTGAAGGAATGGCGGCGCCAGGACGCCATGGTGCTGGCGAAGAACCCCGGCTACTGGGACGCTCCCAAGCCGTACCTGGACACTCTCACCCTGCGGGCCGCCGTCGACGCGAACCAGCGACTCAACACGGTGACCAGCGGTGGCGCCGACCTCGCCGTCGAGTCGAACTGGCAGAACCTCAAGAAGGCGGAGGACGCCGGGCTTCCGACGAACACCATGCCACTCAGCGGTGGTACCTACCTGGCACTGAACACGCGACGGGCACCGTTCAACGATCCTCGGGCGCGTGCCGCGGTGGCGGCGGCGGTCGACTTCAACGCGGTCGACGCGTCGGTCTACAACGGTGCCGCTCGAACGGTCGACACTCTGTTCGACAAATCTTCCCCCTTCCACGCCGACATCCCGGTGAGCAAGCCGGAACCGGCCACCGCGCAGAAGCTCTTCGACGAGGTCGCCGCGGACGGCAAGCCCGTCTCGTTCACGATCACCAACACCTCGTCCACCGAGAGCAAAGCAGTGGCCGAGGCGGTGCAGGCCCAGCTGAGCAAGTTCAAGAACGTCACCGTGAAGATCAAGCTCGTGGAGTTCGCCGAGTTCCTGGCCCTGCAGACCTCGCATGACTTCGACGTCACCACGAGCTCCGCCTCCTTCATCGACCCCGAACCGAGGCTCTCGACCGCGTTCGAGAGCACCTCCCCGACCAACATGAGCGGCATCTCCGACAAGCAGCTCGACGCCGCCCTCAACGAGGGACGCACGGAGACCAGCGTCGACAAGCGCAAGGCGGCCTACGAGGAGGTCCAGAAGCGCCTGGCGTCACTCCACCCCGTGCTCTGGGTCAACCGGACCGCCGCCGGCGTCATCTCGGCCAACGACGTCGGAGGCCTCCAGCAGTACGGCTTCGGCTCCCTATGGCCCGAGGAACTCTGGATCAAGCACTAGACGATTCCCGTACCGGCTCTTCCTGCCGACTGCGCTGCCGTCCGGATGAAAGGTCGCGACAGGCCATGCAGAGCACGATGAACGATCCGATCCTCGAAGTGCGCGGTCTGCGGGCCCATATCGGGGCGCCGCGCGGAGTCGTCCGGGCGGTCGACGACGTCTCCCTGACGATCGGCCACGGGCAGTCACTGGGCATCGTGGGGGAGTCGGGGTCCGGGAAGTCCGTGATGGCGAAAGCGATCATGGGAATGCTTCCGCGGCGCTCCGGATGCTCCGGTCAGATCCTCTTCCGAGGACGGGACATGCTGGCCCTGCCCAACAAGGAGCTCAGGAAGATCTGGGGGGCCCAGATCGCCATGGTGCTTCAGGACCCGGGACGATCGCTCAACCCGGTCGTGCGGGTGGAGCGGCAGCTCACCGAGGGGATGCGGCGACATCTGGGCGTCGGGCGCGCGGAAGCGAGGTCCCGGGCGGTCGCTCTCCTCAAGGAGGTGGGCGTCCCCGATCCGGAACGGCGAATGCGGAACTATCCGCACGAGTTGTCCGGAGGCATGCGTCAGCGGGTGATGATCGCGACGGCTCTGGCGTGCGAACCGGAGCTGCTCATCGCCGACGAGCCGACGACGGCGCTGGACATGACCGTCCAGCGTCAGATCCTCGACCTGCTGCGCCGTATCCAGCGGGACCGGGGGACGGCACTGATGCTGATCAGCCACGACCTGGCCGTGGTGGCCGGGCGCACGGACCGCACGGCGGTGATGTACGCCGGCAGGCTCGCCGAGGTCGGGGCGACACGCACGGTGTTCGCGGCACCGCGGCACCGGTACACCCACGCCCTGCTGGGGGCGGTTCCCACGATCGACCACCCACGGCACACCCCGCTGCGTCTCATCTCCGGGACACTGCCGGATCCCGTCGACCCACCGCCGGGCTGCCGGTTCGGTCCTCGGTGCACGGCGGCCCGGACCGAGTGCGGCGTCCCGGGACCGGCCATGACCTCGGTGGGCGACGACCACGGGGTCGCCTGCTGCGTCCCCGTCTCCTTCCCGGCCGCTCCACTGTCCGGAGGTGAGTCCCATGGCGGGTAGCGGAGACGCCCATCTGCGCGGTGGTGCGGCTCTGTTGACGGTCAGGGACCTGGTCGTCGACTACGCCACAGACGCCGGCGTCGTCCAGGCGGTGTCCGGCATCAGCTTCGACGTCCTGCCGGGTGAGACACTCGGGATCGTGGGCGAGTCGGGATGCGGCAAGTCCACGACCGGACGCGCCGTGCTGCGGCTGAACCAGCCGACCGGGGGCACGATCGAGTTCAGGGGCGAGCGGATCGACCAGGCCGGCCCGGCCCGGCTGCGTACCCTGCGGCGTGAGATGCAGATGGTCTTCCAGGACCCGGTGGCCTCCCTGAACCCGCGCCGCGCCGTCAAGGACATCGTCGAGGAGGGGCTGGCCATCGGCGGCATGCCTCCGCCGGAGCGTGCCGCGCGGTCGGCCGCCGTCCTCGCACAGGTCGGCCTCGACCAGGAGCGGTTCGCCGACGTGCTGCCCCGCCGGCTCTCCGGCGGGCAGGCGCAGCGCGTGGCCATCGCCCGGGCCCTGGCACTGGACCCCAAGCTGCTGATCTGCGACGAGCCCGTGTCGGCCCTCGACGTCTCGGTCCAGGCGAAGACACTCAACCTGATCGAGGAGCTCAAGGCCGCGTACGAGCTGACCGTGGTGTTCATCGCCCACGACCTGGGCGTGGTCCGGGCGGTCAGCGACGATGTGATGGTCATGTACCTGGGCAAGGTGTGCGAGTTCGGCGACGCCGACCTGGTCTACGACCGCCCGGCCCACCCGTACACGCGGGCTCTGCTCGACTCGGTCCCGTTGCTCGACACCGAGCACGGGTTCAGCGGGCCGGCGCTGGAGGGCGACATCCCGTCGCCGCTTGCGCCCCCGACGGGCTGCCGCTTCCGGACGCGGTGCCCGCTGGCCACGGAGCAGTGCGCCGTCAGCGAGCCGCAGATGCGCCGGGTCCGAGAGGACCAGTACGTCGCGTGTCACTTCCCGCTCGTGGCGGACAGCGCATCGGACGCGGAGAGCGCACCGGACCCCACCCTCTCCGGGTGAGCCGACGGGGACGGACGGGCGGCACCCCGAGGGCTGGGTGAACCCTGCGGGTGCGCGTCCAGGAGCTGCCGGACGGCCTGGCCGCGCGGGGGCACACCGTCCCGCGGGGGCCGCCGCCCGTGGCGTGCGGGAAGGGCGGCGGCCCCTGGTCCGGTCAGTCGGCCGCCACGGACTGGTGCGCGAGGATCTGCTCTGCCAGCTTCACATGAGCGGCGTCCACCAACTGGCCGTCGACACTCGTGGCACCGAGGCCGTCGGCCTCCGCGGTGCGATAGGCGGCGAGGTTGCGCCGGGCACGCTCGATCTCGGCGTCCGACGGCCGGAAGACCCGGTTGCCGATCTCGATCTGCGAGGGGTGGATCGCCCACTTCCCGTTGAACCCGAGGCTGGCCGCGGCGCGGGCGTCCTGCTCGTAGCCCTCCGGGTCCCGGAAGTCCGGGTAGGGAGCGTCTATGGCGGCGATTCCCGCGATCCGCGCGGCGGTGAGGACCCGCATCCGCGCGTAGTACCAGAAGTCACCGGGATACGGCTCGCGCGGTCGGAAGTTGGTGTCGACACGGGCGCCCTGGGACACCGACAGATCCCCGGCGCCGAAGATCACGGCGTCCAGCCGGTCGCTGGCGGTGGCGATCTCCTCTGCGTGGGCGACACCGGCGACGTCTTCGATCAGGACCTCCAGGCGGATCCGCTTCCCGAGGCCGATCCTCTCCTCGATCTGGGTGAGCAGTACGTCGACCCACCACACGTCCCGCGCTGCCGTGGCCTTGGGGACGATGAGGGTGTCCAGGTTCTCCCGGGCCCCTTCGACCACCTCGATGATGTCGCCGTACGCCCACTTGGTGTGGATCGCGTTGATGCGCACCGCGCGGGCCGTGGTGCCCCAGTCGTACTCGTTGAGGGCCCGCACCGCCTTGCCGCGGGCCTCCTCGCGCAGGGCGGGGGCCACGGCGTCCTCCAGGTCGAGGAAGACCAGGTCGGCGTCCGAGGCGGCGGCCTTGGCGAACATGCGCTCGTTGGTGGCGGGCGTGGCCAGCTCGGACCGGCGCAACGGCGGGGTCGACATCGCTTCTCCTGACTTCGGGGGTTGAGGCCTCAGACGGCCGATGACTGCGGATCGCGGGCGAACACGTTCGCCGGCCTCTCGAGGCCCAGGTTCTCGCGCAGCGTCTTGCCGGTGTACTCGGTGCGGGCCAAGCCGCGAGCGCGGAGCTCGGGGACGACCAGCCGGACGAAGTCCTCGAAGGCGCCGGGGAAGTGGGTGGCCGCGATGACGAAGCCGTCGCAGGAGCGGGAGTGGAACCAGTGCTCCATCTGCTCGGCGATCTGCGGGCCCGTACCGACGAACCGCGGTCCCTGGAGCAGGGTGGCGCGGTGGTTGGCCAGCGTGCGCAGGGTGAGCGAACGGTCCCCCAGATGCTTGCGGACCCCTTGCACGAGTCCGCGGATGCCGGAGACCGAGTCGACGAGCTCGTCAGTCACGACGTCGTCGAGGGAGTGCCCGGAGAAGTCGTGGTTGGTCACCTCGGACAGCAGCGTCAGGGACGCCATGGGGTGCACGAGATGGTGCAGGAAGACCGACTCCTTTTCCCGGGCGATGGCCTCCGTCTCACCGGCGATCGTGTAGACCATGGGCAGCAGGCGCACGGAGTCGGCGTCCCGTCCTGCCTCCGTGATCAGTTCCATCTGCTGCTGGTAGTGCTCGCGCGCCAGTGCCTGGCTCGGATCGCCGGTGAAGATCAGGTCCGCCCACTTGGCCGCGAACTGACGGCCCCGGTCCGACTGGCCGGCCTGGATGATCACCGGACGGCCCTGTGGGGTGCGCGGCACGGTCAGCGGCCCGCGCACGTCGAAGTACTCGCCTTGATGGGCGACTTCGTGGACCCGTTCGGGGTCGGCGAAGACGCCGTTCACGCGGTCGGCGACGATGGCTTCGTCCTCCCACGAGTCCCAGAGCTTGCTGACGACGTCGATGAACTCCTCGGCCCGGTCGTAGCGGGTGCCGTGGCCGAGGTGCTCTTTCACCCCGAAGTTCTGCGCCTCGGCGTCGTTCACCGAGGTGACCACGTTCCAGGCCGCCCGCCCACCGCTGAGGTGATCGAGTGTGGCGAAGACCCGGGCCACGTGGAACGGCTGGTAGTACGTCGTGGAGTAGGTCGCGCCGAGTCCGATGTGCTCGGTGGCACCCGCGACCGCGCCCAGGACCGTGCTCAGGTCGAGCTTCACGGGCCGGGCGCCGTAGCGGACGGCGTCGGCGGGGGAGTCACCGTGGATGGACGGCATCGCCAGCCGGTCGTCGAAGAACAGGAGGTCGAAGGTGCCCTCCTCCAGGACCCGGGCGATCCGCTGGTAGTAGCGCACGTCCAGGAAGTCGGAAGCCGCGCTGGGATAGCGCCAGGAGCCGGAGTACACCGACACGTTGGAGGCCTGGAGGAAGGCGACCAGGGTCAACTGGTCACTGCGGGGTGTTGGCATCGGAGCCTCTCGTGACGTGACAGAAAGAGTGAACTCATCTACCAAATAGCACCTGATGGATTCACGGGAAAGGGTGCGCTGTCAAGGCGGCCGGGGTGGGCTCCTCGGCCGCGCCGCGCCATGTCTTGCCGCTGTGAAAGGTGCTGTGGTAGCGTCACGATCTCCTCTCAATTGTATAGATGATTTATCTATAAGCTTCCCAGGGGCACTCATGGGCGACGGACCACTGGCCGGTCTCCGCGTCATCGACGCCGCCACCCTTGCCGCGGGCCCGCTGATCGCGACCTGGCTCGGCGAGCACGGCGCCGATGTGATCAAGGTCGAGCAGCCCGACGGCGGGGACCCGCTGCGGCAGTGGGGATCGCAGAAGGACGGCGTCGGGCTGATGTGGAAGAGCGTCGGCCGCAACAAGAAGAGCGTCACCCTGAACCTGCGGCATCAGAGGGGACGGGACCTGCTGCATGAGCTGTGCGGGCAGGCGGACGTGATCGTGCTGAACCTTCGGCCGTCGACCTTGCGGAAGTGGGAGCTGGACTACCCGAACCTCGCGGCAGGCAACCCTGGGCTGGTCATGGTGCACGTCACCGGATTCGGGGCGGGCGGCCCGAAGTCCGACCACCCCGGCTTCGGCACGCTCGGCGAGGCGATGAGCGGATTCGCCCATCTCACCGGAAGTCCCGACGGGCCGCCGACCCTGCCGTCCTTCATGCTTGCCGACGGGGTCGCGGGGCTGACGGCGACCTACGCGGTGATAATGGCGCTCTACCACCGTGACGTCCACGGCGCCGACGGCCAGCTCATCGACATCAACCTGATCGAACCGCTGGCACGCCTGCTGGAGCAGTCCGTACTCACCTACGACCAACTGGGCACGATCCCGGGCCGGATGGGCAACCGCTGGGACATCAGCGCACCGCGCAACGTGTACCTGACCAAGGACGGCCACTGGCTGGCCATGTCCGGCAGCGCGCCTACGATCGCGAAGCGGGCCCTGCAGGCTGTGGGACGGCCGGAGCTGACCACCGATCCCCGGTTCGCCGAGGCCCAGCAGCGACTGAAGAACGCCGGCGAGATCGACGCGATCATGGCCGGATGGATCCGGGAGCGCACCCTGGAGGAGGCGATGACCATCTTCGAGGAGGCCGACGTCGCCGCGGCCCCGGTCTACGACGCCGAACAGCTCGTCGGCGACCCGCAGTTGCTGGCGCGAAACGTCTTCCCGCGGATCCTGGACGCGGAACTCGGCTCACTGCGGGTACAGGCACCGGTTCCCCGGTTCTCCGCGACCCCGGGCCGCATCGACCACCTGGGCCCGGCCCTCGGCGAGCACAACGACGAGATCTACGGCGGTTTGCTGGGCCTGGACGCCGAACGCCGCCATGAACTGCGCGAGCAAGGCGTGATCTGATCACCGATCCGGCACCACCCGGAGCGTGCCGGACGGGGCGGTAAAGGCGCACGGCAGCAGGAGGCACCGCATGAGTGAGCCAGGCGAAGCCGCAGGTCAGCCCCGGCAGGTGACCGAGTCCTTCATCGACGGGAGCCCGGTCGCGGCGAACGAGACCTACGACAACATCGATCCCTCCACGGGACTCTCGCTCGGCGAGGTGTCGAGGGCGGGCCGGGAGCAGGTCGACCAGGCGGTCGCCGCCGCCCGCGCCGCGCACCGGACGTGGCGTACGACGACACCGGAGCAGCGCGCCGGACTGCTGTGCCGCCTCGCCGACCTGATCGTCGAGCAGGCCGACGCACTCGCCCGGCTCGACAGCGAGGACACCGGCAAGCCACTCTCCCAAGCGCTGGGCGACGCCCGTGTGTGCGCCCGTTACTTCCGCTTCTACGGCCACGCCATCGACTCCTACTACGGCCTCAGCATCCCGCTGCGCCAGGACCTCCACGTGTACACGCGGCGCGAACCGTACGGCGTCACCGGCCACCTCCTCGCCTGGAACTACCCGCTGCAACTGCTCGCGCGGCAGGTCGCCCCGGCTGTGGCGACGGGCAACTGCACGGTGGTCAAGCCGGCCGACGAGACGCCCCGCTCGGCCGTGACCGTGGCCCGGCTCGCCATCGAGGCCGGACTGCCACAGGGGGTGATCAACGTGGTGACCGGGCTGGGTACCGAGGCCGGTGCCGCACTGGCGTACCACTCGGGCGTCGACCACCTGGGGTTCGTGGGCTCGACCCGCGTGGGTGCTCTAGTCGCCGCCGCCGGAGCCGAGCGGGTGACCCCTGTGACCCTTGAACTCGGGGGCAAGTCCGCTCACTTGGTGTTCGCCGACGCGGACGTGGAGAAGGCCGCGCGGGTGGTCGCGAGCGCCATCCTCCAGAACGCCGGGCAGACCTGCTCCGCGGGCTCGCGCGTGCTGGTCCACGAGAGCGTGCACGCCGAACTGGTGGAGCGCGTCGTGGGCCACTTCGCGAACGTGTCGATCGGCCGCGGCCTCGACGATCCCGACCTCGGTCCGCTCGTCTCCCGCAAACAGCAGGACCGGGTACGCGGCTACGTCGAGTCGGCGGGCACCGGCGAGATCCTGTACGGCGGCACGGTCGCCGAGCCGGACGGAATCACCGAGGGCGCGTACTTCACCCCCACCCTGATCGACGGCGTCGACCCGGCGTCACCGCTCGCCCAGGAGGAGGTGTTCGGCCCGGTGCTCACCACCATGCGCTTCTCCACCGAGGAGGAGGCGGTCGCTCTCGCCAACGGCACCGATTACGCGCTGCTCGGCGCGGTGTGGACCAGCGACCTGAGCAGGGCGCACCGGGTGGCCGCCGAGGTGGAGGCCGGTCAGGTCTACGTGAACACCTACGGCGCGGGCGGCGGCGTCGAACTCCCCTTCGGCGGATTCCGTAAGTCGGGGTACGGCCGTGAGAAGGGCGCGGAGGCGCTGGACGCGTACACCGCGACGAAGACAGTCGTCGTACAGCTCTGAATCCGTACCACGCCTGCTCACGCGGCAGTCCGGCTGGGTGAGCGACGCACGTCCGCGGCCCGGCGGGAACCGCTCTCCCACCGGGCCGCGGACGCCTTCCACCGGTGTCCCTCAGGGCTGGAAGGCCAGGTACTCGTCGCGTCGGCGGCGCAGCAGCCAGCGCCCCGCCGACTCCTCGAACTCGTCGTGGTACCGGGCGACCACGGCGATGGACCAGGCCGATCCGTCGTTCTTGATCATCATCACGTCGCTGGTCGCCCTCGCCCGCCGGCCGTCCCACTCCGTCACCACGGTGTTGGTGATGACGTGGCGTTGCGGCCGGTCCGGATCGGGCCGCCACCCCGGCTTGGAGAACGCCTCCCGGATGGCGTCGACGCCTTCGAGCGTCGCGACCCCGGGTATCTCCATCACGGCGTCCGGCAGGTACCAGGCGACCATGTCCTCGGTGCGCCCGTCGTCCTGCGCCTGAGCCTGCGCCGAGATCGCCGCCACCACGCCGGCGTGCACGTCTGCGAAAGTCGTCATCCCGGCGCCTACTTCAGTGCGATCGGGGTGATGGGGGAGCCCACCGAGCCGGTGACCTTCAGCCCCGGTGCGACGAACAGGCTCTCCCACACTCCGTCCTCCTCGCAGTCCGCGGCCAGCTCCTCGAAGTTGAACATCTCGCCGAGGGTGAGCCCCATGTCGCGGATCACGACCTGGTGGAAGGGGATCGACGCGCCCTCGACCGTGCTGGGCCAGACCTCGCCGGAGTGGTTGTCGACCGCCAGTGCGGCGACCTCGCGCTCGTACAGCCAGCGGCAGGTGTCGAGGCCCGGGCCGGGCGCGTTGCCCAGGAAGCGTTCCCGGTCGCCCTCCAGGAACCACTGGTAGGACCCGGTGCGCAGCAGGACGATGTCACCGGAGGTGACGCGTACGCCTTGGCGTTCCTCCGCGGCCAGCAGATCGGCCTCCGTGATCTCGTAGGAGTCCTCCAGCCGGTCGACGCCCTTCAGCCGGGCGATGTCCAGCAGGACTCCGCGGGAGATCAGCCGGTCGACGGCCTTGTGGAAGGAGTTGCGGGTGGCGCCGAGGAAGTTGTTGACGGCGGCGGCGGGCACGTTGTTGTAGAAGTGGCCGCCGTAGCCCGCGTGGGCCAGACCGTCCCACTGGGTGGCCGCCTGCAGACCAGTGATGATCATGTCGTCGGCCGAGATCAGGCCGTCCTTCGAGTGCGCGGTGTCCGACGGCAGCAGCGTCATCACGTGAAGGGGGTTGTTGCGGAAGCCGCCGCCCTTGAAGGGCCCGTCCTTGTCGAACGCCATGCCGAGGTCGAACGACTTGCCGGTGCGCACCAGTTGCGCCGCCTCGACGCGCTTTTGGGCCGTGACGAAGTTCAGGGTGCCTATCTCGTCGTCGTCGCCCCAGCGGCCCCAGTTGCTCAGCTTCCTGCCGAGCTCGTGCTGGGGCCAGACCTTGTCCTCACTCACTGTTCCTCCTCATCGGTGAGCCATGTAGTGGCTCACGCACTCCATGAGACTGGTGGGCACGTAGTAGCCGGAGTGGTCCGTGATCCGGGCCAGGTTCTCGACGACGTCCTCGACGGTCACCGCCGTGGGATCGGGCGGCAGATAGCCGTCCGTGACTCCGACGAAGAGGTGCGCGAACCGTCCCGCGCCCGCGAGGAAGACCTCACCGCTGACGTCGCACACCTGGTGGGCGAGATAGGCCACCATGGGCGCCACCAGCGCCGGATCCATCACGTCCCCGGTGCCGTGCCCCTGTTCCCGCAGCTGGTCCATGCCCTCCGAGGGGCCGCCGCCCATCCTGGTCATGGCGTTCGGGGCGATCACGTTGACCTTGATGTCGTGGTCCCCGGCCGAGGCCGTCATGCTGCGTGCCATGCCGATGAGCGCGGCCTTGGCGGTGGCGTAGCCGAGGTTGTCGGGGAGTCCGAACATGCCGATCGAGCCGGTGTGCACGATGCGGCCGTAGCTCTGCTCCAGCATGTGGGGCCAGGCTGCCCGAGAGGTATGGAAGGCGCCGCGGACGTGTACAGCGAGGTGGCTGTCGATGTTCTCCACGTCGGCGTCGGGGAGCCCGGCGAACCGGACGTTGCCCGCGTTGTTGATGACGACGTCGATCCGGCCGAACGCCTCCAGGGCCCGCTCAATCGGCCGCCTGCCGCCGTCGGCGGTGGACACGTCACTGGTGTCGGCGATCGCGGTGCCGCCGGTGTCGTTGATCCGGTCGGCCACGGCCCGGGCCGGACCGTCGTCGGTGCCGACCCCCTCCATCGAGCCGCCCAGGTCGTTCACCACGACCTTGGCACCGAGTTCACCGAGCAGCAGGGCGTAGGCCCGGCCGATCCCGCGTCCGGCGCCGGTGACGACCGCGACCCGGTCGTCGAATCTGTACTTCTGCATCACTGTGTCCCCTCGACGGGCGGGGCCGGCGTGAGGAAGCGCGCGTACTGCGTGTCCAGCACCTCGCTGATCACCTCGCGCAGCTTCGGCCGGCCGCCGGGGTTGAGCAGGAAGCTGCGGGGCTTGCCGGAGACGTTGGCTCCGTAGAAGTAGCTGTGCTCGCCGAACGAGGAGTGGACGGCCAGTTCCGCGACCATCCGGTTCCAGCTGTCCTCCGTGTCGGCGGGCACCTCCATCACCCGGCTGCCGTGGTCACGCATGTGGATGAGCGCGTCGGTGACGAAGTCGACCTGGTCCTCGGCGTACCTCGGGTTGTTCCCGGCCGCGCCGTGCGGGCCGCCCGGGAAGAAAAAGTTCGGGAAGCCGTGACTCATCACCCCCAGGTAGGTGCGTGGCCCGTCGGACCAGTACTCCTCGAGGGCGAGCCCGCCGCGCCCGCGCACCCCCATCCGGGTCAGCGCGCCGGTGCCGAAGTCGAAGCCCGACGCCCAGACGATGACGTCGAACTCCCGTAGCCCGCCGGTGGTTTCGATGCCCTTCTGCGTCACCCGCACCATCGGCGTCTCACGGAGGTCGACCAGCGAGACCTTCGGGTCGTTGAACGTCTCGTAGTAGCCGGTCACGAACGGAGGGCGTTTCTCGGCCCAGCCGTGGTCGCGCGGGACGAGCCGCTCGGCGGTCGCCGGATCCCGCACGATGGACCGGATCTTGTCGGCCATGAACGCGCACCAGTCGCTGTTGGCGGCCTTGTCCGTCATCATGTCGGCGTAGTTGCTGATCACCTTGGCGAATCCGGGGCTGTTCCACATCTCTTCGTAGAACGACCGGCGCTCCGCCTCGGGGTCCTCGAAGGCGTTGCGCCCATGGCGCTCGTGCAGGAACCCGCTCGCGGATGCGTGCAGGAGCTCGCGCAGGCGCGGGAACCCGGCCTTCAGCTCGGCCTGCTGCTCCCCGGTGATGGGCTCGTTGCGCAGCGGGGTGCACCAGTTCGCCGTGCGCTGATAGACCGTCAGGGAGGTGGCCTCGCCGGCTATCGCCGGGACCACCTGCACACCGCTGGAGCCCGTACCGACGACCGCGACCCGTTTGCCCCGGAAGTCGACCGGCTCACTCGGCCACAGCCCGGTGTGGTGCGCCACGCCCTCGAAGTCCTCGCGGCCCGGCACGCTCGGGAAGACCGGTACGGACAGTACGCCCGTGGCCGCGACCACGAAGCGGGCGCGTACCCGGGTGCCGTCCGAGGCGCGTACCAGCCAGGTGGCCGTGTCCTCGTCGTACACCGCCGAGGTCACGCGTGCCCCGAACCGGATGTGGTCGCGCAGGCCGAGCCGGTCGACCGCGTAGTTGAAGTAGCGTTCGTTCTCGGGCTGTCCGGCGAAGCGTTCCTGCCACTCCCAGCCTTCGAAGAGTTCCTTGGAGAACAGGTAGCCGTAGGTGTAGCTCTCCGAGTCGAGCCGCGCACCCGGGTACCGGTTCCAGTACCACACCCCGCCGACGCCCTGGCCGGCCTCCAGCAGCAGGGACGCGAAGCCCGCTTGCCTGGCCCGGTACAGCTGGTGGATTCCGGTCACGCCCGCGCCCACGACCAGCACTTCGACGTCAATGCCGTCCGTAGCGCGGTCCGTGGCGCCGAGCGTCACCGCGCACCCCTGGTGTCCCCGGGCGTCAGCGCCGTGGTGAAGCCCCAGGGGACGCCCAGGCTGGTCTCCGGGTCCGTCACGAGGACCTCGTCGGTCCGCGTGCGCACCTTCACGCCCTGTGCCTCCAGATGCCCGGCGACCCGGTCGAGGTCGGCGACCTTCCAGGTGATCGAGTGGTAGGTGTCGTTGGGCGTGCCGGCGGTCCAGTCGGCGTGGGCGGGGGTGCCCGCGTCGGGGACCGCGTACTCGAACACCGCGTCGGCGAGCCGGACATAGGTGGCGCTCGCGCCGAGCACCTCGTCACGGCCCTCGTGGATGACGGTGCCGCCCAGGGCCTCGACGAGCACACGCAGGCCCCGCTCGGGCCGATCGGTCAGGACGGTGTGGTGCGAGCAGCGCTCGATGCCGAGCGGATCGTCGTCGGACACAGGCGGAACCTCCCAGCCCGGAGCCAGGCGGTGGTCGAGCGGGAAGGGGATCTGCGGCAGGAACTCGTAGCGCAGGCCCGCGCTCTCCGGCACCGTGAAGAAGATCGGCATCGGTGAGCCGGGAGCCGTGGGCGGGTCGTCACCCTCGGCGGGTTCGTCGAGCTGGCCCACCATGGCGATGTCGGCCCGACGCAGTGCGCGATAGGCGTCGGCGATCCCCTCGACATACCAGCCGAAGCCCTTCAGGTGCGGCTTGTCGACCGTGGCGTACCGCTGCACGCCGTTCAGCACATAGCGCTTGGGGTCGATCATGTCGAAGAGGACGTCGCTGATCGGCGTGAACGTCGAGTAGTCCGTCGGATACCCCTCGCTCGCCGGGGCGTTGCGGGTCATCTCCGCCATCGGCCTGCTGGGACGGCCGAACACCCGCTGAAACCAGGCCTCGCTCTCCTCAAGATCGGTCACGTGGTGACTCGGGTGGTACAGCCGCGTCACACGAAAGCCTCCGTCGGACATGCCTCTGCTCCCTCTCTCTCACATGGTTCTCGGAACGTGGAGGCCATCACCAGGCGACGGGCAACTCGTAGAGGCCGTAGGCCTGGGAGTCCTCCTTGAAGCGCAGGTCCTCCAGAGGGGCGGTCAGCCGGAGGGTCGGGATCCGCCGGAACAAGGTGCTGAAGACCACCTGCAACTCGACACGGGCCAACTGCTGGCCGACGCACTGGTGCGGGCCCCAGCCGAAGGCCAGGTGGTGTGATGCCCGGCGGGCGAGGTCGAGCCTGCCGGGTTCAGGGAAGGCCTCCTCGTCCCAGTTGGCCGCGGGCAGGCTCGCGATGACCCCCTCGCCGGCGCGGATCGTCTCGCCTTCGAACTCGAAGTCCTCGACCACGGCCCGCCGGGCCAGCAGGTGCGGAAGGGTCAGGTAGCGCAGCAGTTCCTCGACGGCGTTCGCGACGTATTTCGCGTCGTCACTGCGTTCCCTGAGGGTCGCGAGCTGGTCGGGGTTCTCCAGCAGGAGGGCGGTACCCAGCGTGATCATGTTGGCGCTGGTGTCGTGGCCGGCGACGAGCAGGATGTGCCCGAGCGGCGCGGCCTCCTCCATGGAGAGGTCGCCTTCCCTGATCCGGGCGCCCAGGTCGGACAGGACGTCCTCGGCGGGGTCGTCCATCTTCTTCTCGATGAGGTCCGCGATGTACCGGCGGAGGGCGGCCGTCGTGGCGGCGGCCTCCTCGGGCGACTTGTTCACCGCGTTGGTGACACTGGCGTGCTCCTGGAAGAACTCGTGGTCCCCGTAGGGCACTCCGAGCAGTTCGCAGATCATCAGCGACGGGAGCGGGAGAGACAGCGTCTCGTTGAGTTCAGTGGGGTTCGGGCCTGCCAGCATCCTGTCGATGAGGTCGTCGGTGATCTGCTGAATGGCTGGGCGCAGTTTCTCCATGCGGTGGCGGGTGAAGCCGCTGGTCAGCGTCCGCCGCCAGCGCGCATGCTCGGCGCCGTCGGTGTTGTTGATCGACGGCTGCATCTCGGCGGCGTGCGCCTTCATCGCCTCCGTGGTGTGCGGGTAGCCCTCCTTGCCGATCCCGGCGCTCAGCCTCGGGTCGGTGAGGAGGCTGCGCTGGGCGGCGTGACTGAGGACCAGCCAGGGAGTGCTGCCGTCCCAGGTGCGTACCCGGATCACTGGCTTGCCCGTGTCATGCAGGGCGAGCAGGCCGGGCGGCGGTGCGAAGGGACACGCGCTGGACCTGGGCGCCGGGAACCCGGGCAGGTCCTCGGGAGCTGCGGTGCCTGATGCGAAGCCGGTCATGGTGGACGCCCTTCCTCCAGCACTTCGGTCGTTGTTCGCGGACTCGCTCACACCAGGTAGCGGCCGCCGTTGACACTGAGCGTTTGTCCGGTCACGTACGACGCCTCGTCCGAGGCCAGGTACGCGACCGCGTGAGCGATGTCCTCGGGCCGACCGGCGCGCTTCATCGGCATGTTCGGAGCGAGCTCGTCCGGATCGAACTGCTCGCGCAGCAGCGGTGTGTCGACGACTCCCGGCGGGACGTTGTTCACCGTGATTCCCTTGTCGGCGTACTCGATCGCGAGCGCCTTGGTGAAGCCGATGACCCCGCCCTTCGACGCGGCGTAGTGGGCCATGGCCGGAGCGCCGGTCTGCGCGGACGAGGAGGAGATGTTCACGATGCGTCCCCAGCCCGCTTCGAGCATGTCCGGCACGAAGGCCCTCGTCACCAGGAACGGGCCTGTCAGGTTCACCTGGAGCATCCGGTCCCAGGAGCCCTTGGACAGATCGGTGAACGGTGCGTAGTTGGTGATGCCGGCGTTGTTGACCAGGACGGTGACCGGGCCGAGTTCGGCATGCGTATGTGCCGCCGAGTCCGCCACGACCTGCGTATCGGCCGCGTCACCGATGACGGCTACCGCCCTGCCGCCCGCCTCCTGGATCGCGGCGACGGTCTCCTGCGCGCCGGCGGCGTTCAGGTCCCACACGGCCACCGCCGCACCTTGCGCGGCGAGTACGGCCGCGATCGCGCGGCCCAGACCGCGACCACCTCCCGTGACGACCGCGTTCCTTCCGGCCAGACTCATCGCGTCTCCTTCGCGTCCCGCTGTTCCGGCAGCCGGTCGAGAGCCGCCCGCGCAGCCTTGCGCGCGGCCATCGCACGGGGGAAACCGGCGTAGCCCGAGGCGTGGTAGATGACCTCGGCGATCTCGCTCTCCGTCAGCCCGTTGCGCTGCGCGATCCGGACGTGACTGGCGAGCTCGTCCTCGGTGCCCAGGGCGATGAGGACGCCCAGGGTGACCAGACTGCGTTCGCGTCGCCCGAGCCCCTCGCGCGCCCACAACCCGGCCCAGACGCTGACCAGTCCGAGCTCCACGAGGTTCTCGCCGAGCGCGCCGTCGCGCAGGTCGACTCCGTCGGGCGGGGAAGAGGAGGACACGACGGAGAACATCGTCTCCAAGCCCAGTCGGCGCAGGTCGGCGGAAGTCCGCCCCGCAGCGGTGGGCCGGCCGTCCGCGCCGCTCACCTCTCAGGGCCATGGGGCTGCTGCATGTGCTACGTCCTTCCCTCGCCTCCCGGAGGGAGGCATCGCGTGACACCGCGTACGGGAGACACGGCCGTGACCGCGGCTCACCCGGTCGACCGGGCAGTGCGTGGGTCTGGGCGACCGTGGATCGCCGCGCACTTACAGATGATCAATTTAGATAGGTTCAATTAGCTATCTGATGGGACCGTACGTCACGAGACTGGCCACGGGCAATGCCCCGGAACTGAGCCGACCAGAGATCGGGACAACGATGGTTCGCGGCAGCCCTGGCCGGACGTGGTCCTCTCAGATCGCGTTCCGCTCAGCGGTCTTCACGGGTCCGGGGGTAGAAGACGACGCCCACACTGGGCGCCACTGGGCACCGGGTCGCAGGCCGGGGCCTACGAGGAAGACACCTGGCGCCGAGCGCGGCTTGTGGCAGAGGCGCAGCTGAGGGCGTGCCGCGCCCGGCCGGCCCTTCAGGCCGGTACAGCCGAGTGAGAGGACTGTGATGTCGTCGCCCAACGAGCTTGTCAGGACGGTTCGCCCGCAACGGCCCGTCCCGCTCATCATCGCGGTACTGATCCTCGCCGACATCGTCAGCGCGTTCGAATCGACGATGATGTTCAATGCCCTGCCGAAGATGATGACGACCTTCAACGCCACTGCAGTCGAGACCAGTTGGACACTCACGGCGTTCGCCCTGGTCGCGGCGACGTCCGGAGCGGTGTGCGGTCGCCTCGGTGACATCCACGGCCGCCGCACGCTGCTGATCGTCCTGCTGCTGTTCTCGGCGGTCGGATCGATCGTGAGTGTCTCGGCCAGTTCTCTCACCGGTGTGATCACCGGGCGCGCGATCCAAGGTGTAGCGGGGGGCATCCTTCCGCTGTGCTACGGGATCATCCGGGAGACCCTGCCGAAGGACCGTATCGCCATCGGGGTGTCGATGGTCGCGAGCGCGGCGATGCTGGCCGGGGCCGCCGGCACGGTCGTCTCCGGAGTCATCATCGACACACTCAGCTGGCACTACATCTTCGTCTTCGCCGCGGTTGTCGCCCTCATCGCAGCCGTCTGCGCCCTCGCGCTGCCTCGATCGGCCTTCACCGACCGCACGGCGCGAGTGGACTGGCCCGGGGCCGTCCTGTTCGCCCCGGCGATCGCCCTCGTCCTGCTCGGCATCACCAACGCTCCACGATGGTCCTGGGCGGACGCACGGACCGTGGGTTCGATCGTCACGGGACTGACGCTGTTCGCCGTCTGGACCTGGTGGGAGCTGCGCACCGTCAGTCCCCTGATCAATGTGCGTTTCTTCCTGGACCGCAAGCAGGGTCTGGCTCTGCTCGCGAACGCCCTTCTCTCCGCAGGGGTGTTCGGCGCGACCGGTCTGGCGATCCAGCTGTTGATGCAGGCGCCCGTCAGCGCCCCGGTCGGCCTGGGCATGAGCGCCACGGCCGCGGGCATCGCGACCTTCTGTGCCACGAGCCTCGGCTTTCTGCTCTCTCCCGTCAGCGGACGTCTCTCGCACCGTTTCGGCGGCCGTCGCTCGCTGCTCGTCGGAACGGTCTTCGGGGTCCTGTCCGCGGTGGCCCTCACACTGTTCCACGGCACCGTGCCGCAGATGATCTTTGCGATCGCCGTGCTGAACATCGCGCTCGTGTTCATGCTTACCTCGATTCCCAACCTGGTCGTCGAGGGCGTGCCGGCGGAGAACACCAGCGAAGCCACCGGCGTGCACGCCGTCGCCCGGACCGCCTTCTCAGGCGTCGGTTCGTCGGTCGCCACCCTCCTGCTGAGCCTTTCGGTGGCTCCCGGTACGCAGTTCGCGACCGAAGGCGCGTACCTGAGTGTGTTCCTCCTGGTCGGTGGTTCCAGTGCTGTCGGACTCGTGCTGGCTCTGCTGATCGGGAAAGGCGGTGCCGGGGCCCGCGCACAGGACTCACCGGGCGTGCCGTCGGCAGTGGGGGAGGCGCACCCGTGAGCGCGGCCACGATGTGCGTGCGTGGAAGGGCCGCTTGGCCCGCGACCGGCCTGCTCGCTTCGGCACGGAAGACACGGGAGACCTCTTGTGCATGACCTGGGCACCAGCAGGCGGCCGGACTGGCAGCTCGCCGTGGTCATCGGCGCGGGAGGCCTGGGCACAGCGGTGGCGCGCCGTCTCGGACAGCGCCACCGTGTGCTGGTCGTCGATGTCGACCGTGCGAGGGCGGACGCCGTCGCACGTCTGCTGCGCGAGGAGGGAGGGGACGCCGACGCCGCGTACTGCGACATCACGCGGCCGGACACCGTAGAGGCACTGGCACGGGAAGTGGGCGGACGGGGCGGTTTCAGAATCCTCGCGCATGTGGCGGGGCTGTCGCCGCACGCCGCCGACTTCGAGCGGATCATCCGGGTCAATCTCACCGGCCCCGCGCTCGTCACGCGCGCACTGCTGCCGATCGCGACGCCCGGCTCGGCAGCGATCCTGATCGCATCCCTCGCCGCCCACACCTACTCCCCGAGCCCGTCTGTCGAAGCCCTGCTGCGCGAGCCGGAGGACGCCCGGACCGCTGAGCGCCTCGCGGCGGAGCTTGAACCGGAGGACCGCACCGGTGCGACGGCCTACTCCCTCTCCAAGTACGGACTGCTGTCCCTGTGCCGACGCGAGGCGTGGGCGTGGGGGCAGAAAAGCGCACGCATCGTTTCCCTGTCCCCCGGACTCATCGCCACGCCCATGGGCGCGGTGGAGTTCTCGAACAGTCCTGTCAAACACGAGCTCTATGCCAGGACGCCGCTGGCGCGGGAGGGCACCATGCTGGAGATCGCGGATGCGGTGGAGTTCCTGGCCTCGGACCGCGCGTCGTTCATCTCGGGCACGGACGTTCTGGTCGACGGAGGACTGGCGGGCACGTTGCGGGGCGGCTGAGCGACCCCTGTCCCGTTCCGGGCCTCACCTGGGAGAAGCCCGCCGAGGAAATCGTCCGCACAGTGGGAAACCACGGTTGTGCCGTGCGTGCGTCGCTGTAGCTTTCCGCGAGCGGTGTGTCCCTACGAGGCAGCCGCCTCCTCGGCGCCCACGCCGGGAGCACCCGGTCTTCACGTACTAGGGGAGAGGACCCACCATGAAGTCCGCCATATACAACGGACCGTTCGACGTGATCGTCACCGAGCTTGAGACGCCCGCCTGCGGTCCCCAGGACGTCCTGTTGCGCAACCTGCACGCGGGTATCTGCGGATCGGACGTGTCGGTCTACCGGCACGGGCCCGGAGCTCATCAGATCCTGCGGGGTGAGCAGTTCGGGCACGAGGTGGTCTCCGAGGTCGCCGAGGTGGGGTCGGAGGTGACCGGGCTGGCGGTCGGTGACCGGGTCTATCCGTACCCCCTGCTGGTCAAGGGTGATCCCCGCCGGGCCGGTTGCATCGGTGGATTCTCGGAGTACATCCATGTGCCCAACTGCCGCGTGGGCGAACAGGTCTTCAAGGTGGACGACCGCATCCCCACGCCTGTTGCCGGGCTGATCGAGCCGTTCACGGTCGCGCACCGCGCCGTGCGCCGCTGCCGTCCGCAGCAGGGTGACAAGGCCGTCGTCTTCGGAGCCGGCACGATCGGCATCGGTGCCGCGGTGGCGCTGAAGAGCTTGGGAGTCGTGCAGGTGATGGTGGTCGACCTGTCCGACCTCCGGCTGGAGAAGGCGGCGGGTCTCGGCTTCGAGATCTGCAACTCCGGCCAGCAGGACGTGCAGAAGCGAGCGGCAGAGGTCTTCGGCGAGGTGACCACGCTGCTCGGCACCTTCCCCGATGTCGACATCTACGTCGAGGCGGCAGGAGCCGACGAACTGCTCGGCACGATCCAGTCCATGGCGAAGCCCGGCACCAGGATCGGTGCTGTGGCCGTTCACCCGAAGCCCGTGGCCGTGAATCTGGTGCGGCTCGCCTACGGGGAGCAGGAGATCATCGGGCCGGGCGGCTATCGGCCGGCGGATGTCGTCGATGTCATGAAGATCATGGAGAGAGGCACGTTCGACCTCGCCTCGATCATCACCCATACCTACGAACTCGACCGCATCGTCGAGGCCATCGAGATGGCGGGTGATCGCGACTCGGCCCTCCACGTGGCGATCGCGTACTGACCTTGTTCCTTGCCCAGGCAGCGCGTCCGCGCGAGCTGCGGCGTGCTCGGGACGCCGCCTTCGGGGGTTCGCTCGCGTCCCGAGGACCGGAATTGAGGAGGAACAGCGGACAGTTGACTGCCCCGGTCGACGGGCTCACGGTGCTCGTCGACCCGTGCACGGGCAACGGATGCCGCAGCAGGAGGCCTTGGTTCGGCGATCTCGCTTTCCCCTGCCTGGAGCGGCTCACCGCGGTCGGTGTTCTGCCGAAAGACGTCGGCATCCAGCCGACGCCTTGGTGCCTGCGTCCGCCGGAGCCTCCCGAGTGGACATGTCCGTCCACTGTTTGCCGGGCCGTGTGAGTGAACGGCCCGCCAAACGAACGTGATCCTTTCGGTCACACCGCGCTCTCGGCCTTGGAGAAGACGAACCCCGCGTACTCGTCGTCCAGGATCGCGCCGATCGGGCTTCTCTGGCGTGACCGGGCGCTCAGGGCCGGCGCCGGCTCGCCGGTAGCCGTGGCCTCGAACACATGGTGACCGAGGAACAGCGGGGTGGCGGTGCGGTTCATCAGGTTCGTCCACTCCTCCTCCGCGGAGAGTCCCACCTCGATGACCTCGCACCCGTGCTCGCGCGCGTGCACGAGAGCGCCGGTCACGAAATCCACCTGGTCGGCCGCGCGGCGCGGACGGTGGCCGCGGGTGCTGTGCGGACCGCCGGGGAAGAAGAAGTTCGGAAATCCCGCGGTCATGACGCCGAGGTAGGTACGCGGGCCGTCGGCCCAGTAGCCCGCCAGTGCCAAACCCTCACGGCCGCGCACTCCGAGGCGCTTCAGCGTGTGCGTACGCAGATGGTTTTCGAGAACCGGCCCTGCCTCACCGTCCTTGCTGCCCCCGGGTGCCTCCACCGCGTCACAGCCGGAAGCGGTGTCGTCGGCAGTCGTCTCGGCATGCCAAGGGACCACGTCCGGGGCGACGACGACGAAACGGGCTCGGTAGTCGACTGACTCGGCCGTCGTCACCAGCCAGGTCCCGGACGACTCGTGATAGACGACGGAGCCGGCGCTGGCTCCGAACCGGAGGTGACGGCGCAGGCCGAAGCGATCCATCTGCTCGAGCTGGTACCTGTTGTCGAGCTGTTCAGGTGGTCCCTCGTCGAATGTGCGGCCCGAACGCCAGGCTCCGTCGACTACGGTGTCCGTCTCGAGCAGTGATACGGAAAATCCCGCTTCGCGGGCACGACGGAGCTGGTAGACACCAGTCGCGCTCGCCCCGATCACCACCAGGTCGACCTCGCGCGCCGGGAATCCGACGCGTGCCTGATCGTCCGCGGCGAGTACGCCGCCGCCGGAAGTGTTCATCAGTGCACTCATGTGACCCTCCGGATGCTGAGCAATGGCCCGGTCCCATGCGGGCCTGGAGGTTGTACCGATCGGTCGGTGAATCGGCGTCACAGTAACGGAGGCCGATACGGCCAGGCAATGGTCCTGACACGGCCGGCCGGCCGTGCGGATGTCGCTGCCCTCGATCACAAGGGGGTTGACCTGTGAGACATCGGTGACCGCCCCGGTCGATCTCGGGCGTTCCGGTGACGGTTCCGCCGGGCGACCGCGAGGTCGCACTCACCCAAACCTGCGGAGCTCCCCAGTTCAGGGAGACCTCGAAACAAGCGTCACATACGAGCGGAGCGGCGAGGCCGAGTTGCCAAACGGCCCGCGTCTCTCTGCTCGCTCATCGCGCATGGGCGGTGCGGACGGATCACTCCCCGCTCCAGACGGTACGGCTGTACGCGGCGGGGCTCGGGCCGCGTACTTGCCTGGTGCTGGCGTGTGCTAGGACCGAGCCCCGGAGGCCTCCGCCGGTTCGGCCGGGCCCTCGGTCACCTCGGCCGGCACGGCGGCGGCCCGGTGACGCGGGAGGAAGGAGGCGAGGAAGAAGGAGAGGAGGGCCGCCCCCGCGCCGATGGCCATGACCGTCTTGAAGCCGTTCTCGGAGGGCAGGGGGTAGCCGCCGAAGTCGGTGGTCATCTGGGCCAGAATGACGCCGGCGAGGGCGCTGGCGAACGACGTACCCATGGAGCGCATCAGGGTGTTGAGGCTGTTGGCGGCGGCCGTCTCGGAGGCGGGCACGGCGCCCATGATTAGGGCGGGCATGGCGCCGTAGGCGAAGCCGACGCCGCCGCCGATGATGCAGGCGACCAGCGTGATCTGCCAGACCTCGGACATCAGCACGATGCTCAGGCTGTATCCGGCGGCCACGATGACCGCGCCGATCATCAGGGTGATCCTGGGACCCTTCGCCTTGGTGATGCCCGCGGACACGGCGGACATGGCCATCATCACCAGGCCCTGCGGTGCCAGGATCAGGCCGACGTCCAGCATGGACCTGCCCAGGCCGTAGCCGGTCTGCTCGGGCAACTGGAGGACCTGCGGCAGGACGAGCGACATGGCGAACATCGAGAAACCGAGCGCGACCGAGGCGAGGTTGGTGAACAGCACCTGACGGCGTGCGGTGGTACGCAGGTCCACCAGCGGCTGGGCGGTGCGCAGCTCGTACCATCCCCACAGCAGGAAGACCACGACGGCGGCGGCGAACAGGCCGAGGGTGGTGCCGCTGGTCCACCCCCAGTCGGCGCCCTTGGAGATGGCCAGCAGCAGGGACACCAGCGCGACGGACAGGCCGGCGGCGCCGAGCAGGTCGAAGCTGCCGCCGGTGCTGGCCTTCGACTCGGGCACGACCAGCAGGACGAGCACGAGGGCGACGGCCCCGAGGGTGGCGGAGGTCCAGAACAACACGTGCCAGTCGTAGTTGTCGGCGATGAACGCGGCCGAGGGCAGGCCGAGCGCGCCGCCGACGCCGAGCGAGGCGCTCATGAGGGCGGTGGATCCGGCGAGCCGCTCGGCGGGCAGCACGTCACGCAGGATGCTGATGCCGAGCGGGATGACGGCCGCCGCCAGTCCCTGCAGGGTACGGCCGACGATCATCGGGACGAGCGAGTCGCTCAGGGCGCAGACGACCGAGCCGGACATCAGCAGCACGATGCTGGCCAGGAGCATGCGGCGCTTGCCGAACATGTCACCGAGGCGGCCGACGACCGGGGTGGCGACGGCTGCGGCCAGCAGGGTGGCGGTGACCGCCCAGGCGGTGTTCGACGCCGAGGTGTTCAGGTACTTCGGCAGTTCGGGGACGATCGGGATGACCAGCGTCTGCATCAGCGAGACCACGATGCCTGAGAAGGCCAGAACCGCCACCACGGCGTTCGGCCTCGGCGGGGCGGAAGGCCCGGCCTCGGCAGGGCGGGCAAGGGTGTCGGACATGGAAGGGCCTCCGCGGGAAGGACATGGATTGCTTGACTTACGCAAGTTAATGCTATTGCTTGACTAAAGCAAGCTACAGTGGGACCTCGCTCGCGTGATCCGCGTCACGTCTGCCTTTTGTCGGTGATCCGACAGGTATAAGTCAGCCCGGCTCGCTTGCATGTGCTGGTCCCCTGGTTGGGGGCCGGTGTTGGCGGTACAAGGAGGAAACCCATGAAAGACCGGGCCAAGGTCGAGGACCTGCTCACCACGTCGGATCTGCAGATCCAGAGCGCGTCAACCGCGTGGAAGCACGTCCATGCCGAGTACGTCGACGTCGTCGATGACATCCTGGCGACGCTGGCGCCGAGCGGCCCTTACGCGTACACCGTCGTGCCCCAAATGGAAGAGGGGCACGAACTCCCCACCCAGCGCATCGTCACTACCTACGAGGCCATCGAGCACAGCTACCGCAGCATGCACCGGTTTGCCGCCGTGGTGGCGATCCGCCCCGTCGCGGAGATCAACACCTCCTGGTACACCTTCGTCAGCGGCATCGGGCGAGGCCGCGAGAAGCAGACCGGTGCGGAGAGCGAGCGCCCAGTCGTCGTGATCTTCCCGACCATGGGTTCCGAGGGCATCACCGGTGAGCTGTTCTGGGGCCGGACGCAGCAGGACAGCATGCCGGGTGACCCGGCCAACGGGGCGCTCGCCGCGCGGTTCGCGGTGGGGGAGCTGCACGGGACGCTGCTCGACGCATACCGTAAGGGCGACGTCGACACGATCGTCGAGAAGGCCCACCCCGAGATCCAGACAGGCGTCCGCGACTACG
Organism: Streptomyces sp. NPDC046862; assembly: GCF_040704615.1. Taxonomy (NCBI): domain Bacteria; kingdom Bacillati; phylum Actinomycetota; class Actinomycetes; order Kitasatosporales; family Streptomycetaceae; genus Streptomyces; species Streptomyces sp. NPDC046862. Next base: position 127,267 of record NZ_JBEYXP010000011.1, read on the forward strand.
TGGCCCAAACCGGAACCCTGGTCGAACTGCACACCAAGGACGACCTGAGGACTCATCTCCAGGACTTCTACGCCCACTACTCCGTCCGCGGCATCGAGGTCGTCACCAAGCACTTCGACGACTGGTTCTTCTTCCACGAGCTGCGCTGGACGGTCGAGGCCAAGAAGGGCCCGGACGTCGGTAGCGTCTTCCGCTACCACACCGCCGAGTACGCCGAGGTGTCGGCCGCCGGCCTCGTCTGCGCGCACATCGGGCACGGCACGGATCAGCTCAAGATCGGCTGAGTGGATTCAGGTCCCCTCTGTTGCTTCCCCTGACGGATGCCGAGCAGGCCGGGAGGCAACGGAGGGAGGCCTTTCTTGTGTGGACGGTCATGTCGCCCCAGTCATCGTCGCGTCCGGGTCGAGCACGTGGGCGCGCACAGGCAGTTCGGCGGCGACTTCGAAGCCGCCCTGGTGCCGGTGGCCCGCGCGGAGGAGGCCGCCGGCGGACAGGGCGCGCTCGCGCATGCCGATGAGCCCGTAACCGCTGTGCGGGACCGATGCAGAGGGTGGCGCGGTACCTGCGTCATTGGTGATGGTGATACTCAGCCGGTCGGGGGAGTAGGTGAGCCGGATCTCTGCCGAGTGCGTGGCGGCGTGCTTGGTGACATTGGTGAGCGCCTCCTGCACGATGCGGTACGCCGTGAGATCCGCACCGGGGGAGAGCTGTCGCGGCTCTCCCTCGGTGGTGATGGTGACCGCGAGGCCGGTCGCCCTGAACGAGTCGGTCAGGTCGGCGAGTTGCGAGAGTCCGGGGGTGGGTTGAACAGATCCGCCCGCGTCGTCGGCGGCGCGCAACAGGCCGACGGTGGTCCTGAGTTCGCGCAGCGCGGATGAGGTGGTGCCGGTGAGCTCGGTGACGAGTCGCTCGGCGTCGTCGGGCTGGGTGCGCAGAAATCGGGCCACGGCGGCTGCCTGGATGCCCGCCAGGACCAGATGGTGGGCGACGACGTCGTGCAGGTCCCGGGCGATGCGCATGCGTTCCTCGGTGACGCGGTGCCGCGCTTCCTGTTCCCGGGTGCGTTCCGCGTGCTCGGCGCGGGCCTGCACGGCCTGGAGGTACGCCGTACGCAGCCGGCTCGAGGTGCCGAGCGCCGTGGGCAGCAGCAGCCAGGCGACAGGACCGATCGACTTCAGGACCAGCGGCTCGTCGGCAGGGCCCGCGACCAGTGAATCGGTCACGAGCAGTGCGATGCCGGTGAAGGCGAAGGCGTTGGCGGTCTTCCGGTCGGTACCGGTGGCCAGCGAGTGCAGCGCCACCATGAGCGGTCCCAGCAGCAGAACGGTGAGGAGATAGCCGAGACCGGCCATGGCCATCGCGCAGAGCGTGGTCAGAACGACCGTGGAACGGGGACAGCGGCGACGCCACAGCAGCGCGATGCAGGAGGCACCCGCCAGCAGCACACCGGGCCACCACCGGACCCCCAGCTCATGGCCCGGCAGCGTGACCACGGCCCCGGGAAACGAGCAAGCGAAGACCGAGGCGGCGAGTGCCCCGTCGACGATAAGAGGATGGCGGCGCAGGTGCTGCCGCAGTCTGTTGGTCATGGGATGGGTTCTCTGGCGATGGGACCGGGGTGGGTCCAGTTCGACTTGCCGCTGATGGACCGGCGTCGAGCGGCCGGATCCTGTCGAACGGCGCGTGCCGTGACGACGGCGGCCAGGGCAGCACTCCCACCCGGGGTGGCGAGCCGCCGGGGTCCGCGCCGCCGGACTTGCTCGGGCGGCGCGAACCCCGGCCTTTGCTGGGCGTTTACGGCCGGTCGTCGAAGGTGACGACAACCTTCTCGGCCGCTCCGGGGGTCAGGGCGAGGTCAAAGGCGCGGCCGGCCTCCGCGAAGGGGATGCGGTGGCTGATGAGCTTGGCGAACCGCTCGTGGTGCTCAACGATTTCGGGGGTGACCTCGAAGATCTCGGTGGGGTAGCCCTGAGACGCGACGAGGGTGAGCTCGCTGCGGAGCATGCCGCCCAGGTCGATGTCGGCGCCCTTCTTCTGTACGGCGACCATGACCAGCTTGGCGCCCCACTTGGCGTTGTCGATGACCGTGCTGAAGACGGCGGCGGCACCGGCGGCGTCGATGTAGATGTCGGTGCCGGGGCGGGGCTGGCCGAGGGCGTTGGCCGCATGCCCGTGCAACTCGGTCAGCCTGGCGGTGACGTCGTCGGTGGCGGAGTTGATGACGGCGTCCGCGCCGACGGCCAGCGCGGTCTCAAGCCGTTCGGGGAGCACGTCCGCGACGACCACGTGCTCGACGCCACGCAGCTTGAGCCAGATGGCGGCGCCCAGGCCGATGGGCCCGGCTCCGAAGACGACGACCTTGTCGCCCGGCTTGGCCTCGGAGCGGTTGACGCAGTGGCGAGCGACGGCCATGGGCTCGTTCAGCGCGGCGACGTCGAAGGGCACGGTGTCGGGGAAGACAGCGACGCTCCTGCCGACGACGCAGTCCTCGATGAGCAGGTACTCGGCCATGCCCCCGTGCTTCCCCCCGCAGCCGATGATGCCGGAGGGCGCGGCCTGCGGGTTGACGACGACGCGGTCACCGGCCTTAAGACCGGTCACTTCGGCACCGACCTCGACGATTTCGCCCGCTGGTTCGTGGCCGAGGGAGATGGAGATCATCTCTCCGCCGGCGTGACCGCGGGCGGGCATGCCGCCCATGTGCAGGAAGGTGGTGTCCGTGCCGCAGATGCCGCAGGCACGGATTCTGAGCAGGGCGTCCCTGGGCCCCGGGACGGGACGCTCGACGTCCACCACGTCGATCTTGTTCTGCCCGCCGGTCTGGAGGGACTTCATCGTGGCCATGGAGCGACTCTCTTTCTGGAGGTATTGCCTGTGTAGGGCTTGTGGCGTGGAAGGTGTCGGTGTCCTCGGACCGGGCGGCAGACGGAGGGGCAGGGCCAGCCGCCGGGGCCCGGACCGCGCCGTCCCTCGTCTCCTTGGGGCTCGGCGCTGCAGGGCCGCTTCCGCCCAAAAGCGGTCCGATCTGCGCGCCCCCGGCCGGTGGCCGGGGGCGCGAATGGGCAGCGCGACATATGGTGCCGCCGCCGTCGCGAGATTTGCTTGACTGAGGCAAGCAGAGTGTTTTGCATAAGTCAAGCAACTTTTCCCCTTGCTTAAGTTAGGCAAGTAGCCCTACGGTATTCGCATGCCCCCCACCCCCCGCCCCACGGCAGGCCCCGCCTCGACGGATCTGATCGAGATCGAGCGAGCGCTCACCCGCATCGCCTATCTGGCCGGCCGGGCCCGGCAGCACGAACGCCTGATGACCGAGGCCGGGCTGTCTCTGGACCGCGCTGCGGCGGCGATTCTGCGGCACATCGCCGAGAGCGACCCGCTGCGCCCCGGAGTGCTGGCCGCCCGGTTGTCCGTGGAGGCATCCCACGTCACCCGGCAACTGCGGCAGCTGGAGGGGGCCGGCTACGTGACTCGCGTCCCCGATCCGGACGACCGGCGGGCCCAGCGCGTTCAGCTCACGGAGACCGGCCTGGTGGCGGTCGAACGCATGCAGGACGTGCGCCGCCGGGGCATGCAGACAGCTCTGGCGGACTGGTCGCCCGAGGACCTCGCGCAGCTCGCCACACTGTTCCACCGCCTTGTCGACGACTTCGTCGCTCACGCCGAGACCGACATCCACATCAGGCCGGCCGTCTGACGGTGAAGCTGCGACCTTCCTCGCCCGGGCTCTTCCGGCGACGCGGGGTCGTCGGTTCCGCCAGGTTGCCGGGCGAGGGGACGAGCCCCTGGCCCGCCGTTCAGCCGTGAAACGTAAGCCCTACCCGAATGGTCTTGCCATGTACAGGAACACCATCAGTAGGAACATCCTCACTGCGGAGACGCCATCGCCTCGTGGTGACGGGAGGCACGTCCTGGTCGTCGACAACGATCCCGGAGTGACAGACCTTCTCGCCACCGCCCTGGAGTTGGCGGGCTACCGAGTCGGAACAGCGGGCACCGGTACCGAGGGGATGGCCGGGATCGCTCGGCACAGTTTCGACCTGGTGCTCTGGGACGCCGCGTTGCCGGACCTGGCCAGCCTCGCGCGCAACCGCCGCACCGCGCCCGCCGACCGCCCCCCGTTGCTCTTCCTGACCACCTGCGACTCCCTTCGCTGCCTCGTACCCGAACTCGGCTGGGTCGGGGAGGACTACGTCACCAAACCTGTCCGGATCGCCGAAGTCCTGGCCAGGGCCCAGGTCCTCCTGCGCGCCCGCAGCCCACAGCCGGAAGGGATGCCTTGCTACGGCGACCTCGTCCTCGACGACGCCACGTGTCAGGCCCGGCGCGGGCCCAGGCAACTCGACCTCACCCCCGCTGAGTACCGGCTGCTGGGTCACCTGCTGGCCAACGCTGAGCGCGTGTTGTCGAAGGAACAGATCAGCCGGCATGTCTGGGGTGAGTACCGGGCGAACCCGGCCATCGAAAAACTCGTCTCCCGCCTGAGGCACAAGGTGGACCAGGAGCAACCCGCGCTGATCCACACCCGTCGGGGCTTCGGCTACTGGCTCGGCTGCCCCACTCGGTGAGACATCCCCCAAGTGCGATGTAAGACGCCCTGGTCCCGCGCCGCTGTGGGTGCCGTGTCCGTCAGCCGCCGCGGTCGGCGAGAGCTCGGGCCAGGACACGTCTGCCGCGACGCCGACCCATGACCAGTAGTCGCACTGGCGCCCGCTCTGCGCATCCCCCCGTACCAAACTCGCCCAACCGGAGAAAGGCACCACATGAGCACTGTGCACGGATCGTCCGTCGACATCCCGACCCCGAACGGGACCGCCGATGCCTACCTGGCCCACCCGGATGACAATGTTCCGCACCCCGGTGTCCTGTTCTACATGGACGCCTTCGGGCTGCGTCCGCACCTGAGGAAGATGGCGGACCGTCTGGCCTCGGCCGGCTACACGGTCCTCGTACCCAATGTCATGTACCGCGCGGGGCGGGCGCCCGTGGTGGAGCTGCCCGAGTTCATCAACCCGGCAGAGCGCCCCGAAATCATCCAGAGCATCCGCCCGGCCATGCAGTCACTCACCCCTCAGGCGGCCATGCGCGACGCCGACGCCTACCTCGACTGGCTGCACGCTTCCCCGCTGACCACCAACGGCCCGGCCGGCGTGACCGGATACTGCATGGGCGCCGGACTGGCCCTGCGCACCGCCGGTACCCACCCGGACCGGATCGCAGCGGTGGCCGGCTACCACGGCGCACACCTCGCGACCGACGCGCCGGACAGCCCCCACCTGCTCGCCGACCGCATCACCGCCGAGCTCTATTTCGGCCACGCCGACCAGGACTCGACCAATCCCACCGAGCAGATCGACCGCCTGAACAAGGCCCTCACCGCCGCGGGCGTCCGCCACCGCACCGAGGTATACGTCGGCGCCCACCACGGCTTCACCCAGGCCGACACGGCGATGTACGACGCCGAGGCGACGGAGCGCCACTGGACGGCTCTGCTGGACCTGTTCGCCCGCGCTCTTTGAACGTCTCACCGCCGGTCATCGGCGGTGAGGCCCATCTCCGGACGACGGCGCCACCGCCGGAAGGCGGAGGTAACCGAAGAACCGCGGGATGCGGAGGTGCAGTCGGCGCTCTCGGATGCGGCGAAGCCGAAGTCGCAGGTGCCGGTGTGGAACGGCAGGGGCTGGCCTGGTCGGTGCTGTTGGTTGACTGCCAGCGCATCCCCATGGCCCTCGCGGATCGGGCTCGGCTCCATCAAGGGCCGCCTTAGCTTGACTCTGTCGGGATCTTGGAGTTGCCGAGGTCAGCTGCCCAGGGTTCGCCAGGACTTCGGCGGGGGTATCCCGCGCTGGTCGAGGTAGTTCTGGAAGGCAGTCGGTCGGCGGGGCGTGGGGGCTTCCTCAGCTGGCGGCAGTCCGCTGAGGCGCTCGATGTTGACAGCGATGGCCGTCAGGACGTGCTGGATGTGGGCCTTTCCCTGTCCTCGGTAGCGGCAGCGCCGTATGCCGTGTCCGTGGGCGAACTCGTTGACGGTGCCCTCCACTCCGGAGCGGACCGCGTAGCGGGTTTTCCACTCGGGCGTCTGTTGCTCGGTGCGGACGCGGAGTTGCAGGTCGCGGAGTTCTCGTGGGGGAAAACCCACGGTGCGGGCACTGTCGACGGTGGTCGTGCAGAGGGAACGGACGGGACAGGGACGGCACTGGCTCTTGGTGAACCTGGCCACGATCAGCGGGGCCGCGGTAGGTGAGGAAGTCGGGTAGGGGCCGTGCCAGCCCTGGCTGACCTGGCCCTGAGGGCAGGTGACCTGCTGGCGGTCGTAGTCGATGTGGAAGTCGTCCTGGGCAAAGCCCTCGTTCCGGCGGTGCTGGCGGGTGGGGTTGCTCCGCAGTGGCCCGGAGACGGTGACCTGGTGTTCACGGGTGGCTTGTTCCAGGTGAGGCAGGGAGGTGTAGCCAGCGTCGACCAGGTGCTCGGCGGGCAGGAGTCCGCGGCGGGAGAGGCGGGTGTGGATGCCGGGCAGGACCTGGCTGTCGTGGGTGGTGGCCGGGGTGGTGGCCACGTCCGTGATCACGTTGGGGCCGTCGGGAGCACAGGTCTCGGTCAGGTGAGCGGCTACGTCGTCTCCCACCGACTGCGCGGCGTGGAGACGATCTCCCCGTTCGTCCACGCCATGGTCCGCGACCCCGCGTTCCTCAACGCCGCCTCACGCCTGGTCGGAGTCCCCTTGATCCCCCACCCCATACGCGACGCCGGAGTGCAGATCAACTACTACGGGCCGCCCGCCCCCTCACAGGCTCCCACCGTCGCGAAGTGGCACCTCGACGGCATGAACTACGTGTTCACCATGACACTCACCGATCACGAGGAACACGAAGGCGGTGACTACATCTACTACAAAGGCCACCCTCGGCAGTTCGACGCCCGCCGCGAGGAGATCACCGCCAAGGGATCGGCCCACCCTGACGTGCACACTGCTCCGTTCCAGCACGTCGGAGACACCATGTTCACCCGGGGAAGCCGTGTGTATCACGCGGTCACTCCCGTCACCCGCGGTCACCGCATCACCTTGGCCGTATCCCTGTTCTGCCCCGTCCTCGGCAACCAGGACGAGAACCGCTTCTGGCACAGCGCGCACGACGACGGGCTGCTGCGCACCATCGGCAACTGGCGCTCCCTGCGCCAGGCCGTCCGCCGCCCTGCCACCTACTGCCGCCGGGAAAGCATCCCGATCCTCCCGCTCGGCAACCACTGACGGAACCCGTTTCAGTGCTGCTCGGTCGCCAGCCAGCCAGCCAGGCCCAGCATCGCCAGCCCCGTCAGCGCATCCAGTAGCCGCCGAGCCCGCCGGGTGATCCCCATGCTCTTCAGACGGCTTCCCAGCGCCGCATAACCGAAAGCGCAACAGAACTCGACACCAATATAAGCGGCGCCGAGGGCCAGCAAAGGAATAGCTGCACCCCCGGCGTCGCGGGTCAGGAACTGCGGCAAAAACACGGTGAACAAAATGAGGGCCTTCGGGTTCGAAGCCGCCACCACGAATTCCTGCCGCGCCAGATGCCACGCTGACGGGCCGTCGTGCTGGCGTCCGTCGCCGTCGCCAGCCGGGCGCCCGGCAGCCCTCTGCTCCGGCTGGCGGCGTACCGCCATGAACACAGTCCTCAGCCCCAACCACACCAGGTAGACAACACCGCACCACTTGATCACATTGAAGGCCAGCTCGGAGGCCGCGAGGACCGTCCCCAAACCCGCCGCGACCGCTCCCACCATCAACGCGAACGCGATAAAGCGCCCCAACGAGGCACTGACAGCAGAAACCCATCCGTACCACAAACCATTACGCAAGGAAAGTAACTGATTTGCCCCCGGCGTAGCGGCAAGCAACAGAGCCGCAGGGAAGAAGGTCGTCCACTCTACGTCTGAGATCATGCCGATACGTGTACCCAGATACCGCGAAGATGTCTGCTCGGGCTTGAGCATGATGTAGCGGCCCGGGTTGTAGTGGCTGCTCGGCGGCGAGTCGCTGGGGGCTTCAGCGAACTCACGGTCCGCGCAGATGAGTTCACCGAGCCGCCGCCCGGCATCACGACCGTGTACGTCATCGAGAACGAAACCACCTACCTCGCCTTCCCCGACCAGCCCCACAGCATCGTGATCCACGGCGGCGGCTACGCCGTCACCCAACTGTCCGCCCTGAACTGGCTGCACGGCATACGCCTTGTGTACTGGGGCGACCTGGACACTCACGGGTTCACCATCCTCGACCGGCTGCGTCGGACCTTCCCGCACACGCAGTCCATCCTGATGAACCGGGGAATTCTCCTGGAGCACCGCAGCCAGCGGGTGAAGGAAGACGCCCCCACCCACCAGCCTCTCGGCACGCTCACTCCGGACGAGGTCGATGTCTACGACAGCCTCGTGGACGGCGAGTTCGGCCCCAACGTGCGACTTGAACAAGAGCGCGTGAGGTTCCGCCTGATCGAGGACGCCCTCAACGAGCTCCGCTAGGCACTGGGCTTGCAGCAAGCACGATCCGAAACCGTGCAGGTGCTCTCCCGGCACGCCGAGTTCTCCGAGACCTGGGAAACCTACGCTCATCCTCCGTTCGCGATCGAAAGCGTCACGGTATCCGCGTTCAGCTTCGCGGCCATCCGTGCTAGACGAAGGGGTTCCCGACCGGTGACGCACTCGGCTCTATAAAAGATGCTGGTGTCGGATAATTCAGGCCATTGTTCGGTTGCCGTATGGGCAGCCCAGGGTCCCCCCGGACACCCTGGTGTATGGGAACCGTGTCAGCGGAGGGGGCGCCATGGAGAGCACGCCGAGTGCAACCGAGGTACTGAAGCGGCTGTTACAGCCGGTCACGGTAGCCACCGACTCCAAGAGCGCCCTGGCCGGCAGCGTCGATGTTGCTGCTCACAGCGAAGACAGCAAAAAGCAAAAAGAACATGAGCGGAAGGCCGAGGAGGCCGAGAACGAAGGCAAGGCGCACAAGGAAATGCCGCCCCTACTACGGCGCAAGCAAGGGCTTCAAGCCCTGCCTGAGGCCGAGTTGCAGAGCTCAGTTCGGTTGCCGTACATCGGGCTGCTGCACCGTCTCGCGCGAGGCATGGTGCTCACTCGGCGCGGTGCGGCACGCGGACTCGCTGAGCACTGGGGCAGCCTGAAGTACATCCAGGCGCTGCAGGCAGGGAAGGGATCGTTGCTGTGGCTGTCCTCGGAGGGGCGGCAGATCGCTAGGCACTACAAAACACTGCAGTCCGAGGAACTGGGTCAGGCGTTCGCTCTCGTGCTGACAGAGCACATCCTGCGCAACCGTTTTCCCGGCTACAGCGTGTCCGTCGTTCATTCCGACACAGCACTGCGGGCCGGCTGGGCACTTACCGCCGCCGAAAGAGTTACGAAGGACGACAAGAGCGCAAGTGTCGGCTACCGCTATCGGCCTCACTTCCTGGCGGAAGTATGGAAGCCGTCCCTGCCGTCTGTGATCATCCCGATCGCGTGCAAGGGCAACCACAGCGGAGCCGGTGTTTCGCACGACCAGTTAGCCTCGTGCGCGGCACACGTCGACGGCCTGCACGTCGGGGCGTGGAACCAGACACCTGGGTTGTTGTTCAGCACCGAGCTCCCTCTGGATGGGCCGGCCACCGTCCATGCCCTGCATGCGCCGGGCGATGGTTCACGTCTCGATCTCCCAACGGGAGCGGATGCCGCGGACATGGACCTGGACCAACCCCCGCAACAGAAGAATCACTTCCCCGGCATCGAGCGCCCCACCGGGGAAGACCAGACACTCGACCCTCTGCCCGGCTGCCAGGTCCGAGCAGAGCACTTCGCCTGGTTCCAGGAGACTCTGGCCCACACTGACGCTGCGGGCCTGATGGCATTCGCTGGATCAGGGCGCGCCACCGCGCGACTGCTCACGAAGCGGCAGGGCAGCGAGTTCTTCAAGACATTTGAGCACCCCTCCGCCGGCAGCGTGCAGGACATCGCCCACACTCTGCTTGGTGACGAGTTCGCCGGAACAGACCACATCTTCCGTCTCAACGGAACTCACGTGGAGGCCTTCTCCGGCGTCCAGAAAGACCTCTTCGAGTACCTGGCGGGAAGAGGCGACACCCAGAGGCCTCAGGTATCGCAGTGGCGCACGCAAACACACACCCGCAGGTCGTCACTGCCCCGCACCGGCTGGGACAGCAACTGGGGTGGCCCAGTCAGCATCCACCAGGACGGCACTGTCCTGGCCATCCGACCGGTGAGCGTGACGAAGACAAACCGCTGACCCCTGAGCGGGCTGTACACGATCTTTAGGGCTCGTAGCGTGCGCTCGATCTCGCAATCCACCGTGCGACGCCCTCGAACGCGTTGAGTGCCCGCACGTCGTAAGGTCCGAAGAAGTTTTGACAGTCATGGCCGAGCCGGTCGTACAGGGCGGCTGCTCCTCGGGTATCGCCTGACCGGCCTGTGAGTTCGGCGTGCTCTCCGCGTGCTTCGATCACCAACGGTGCGCTCGTTCCATACCGGAGCTCCAGATCAAAGATGTAGCGGTCCAGATCGCGGATACGCTCGGAGAAGCCAGCATCGCGGTCGCGCGTATCAGGCGGGTCTGCTCGTCTGATCTCGTCGTTCGCGGCTGCAATATCCAGCACACGCTGCGTTTTACTCACAGCGTGGGCAACCGCTTCTGCGCTCTGCGGGCGCTGCGCCGGGTCCTTGGCCAGCAGTGTCTGGACGATGGAGTCCAGCTGAGCGGGCACGCCGGGACGGTGGGCACTCGGAGGTGCCGGCGCATCATCCTGATGCATCCTGCCCACGGTCATGGGGTCGTCATCAGAGGTGCCGAAGGGTGGACGCCCTGTCAGCATCTCGTACAGGACGCACCCTGTGGAGTACAGGTCGCTGCGTCGGCTGCCGGGCTCTCCATCCCACCGCTCTGGTGCCATGTAGAGCGGGGTGCCGGCACTGGTGCGGGACTGAGTGAGGTCAGCGAGAAGGGCCAGTCCGAAGTCCACGATCTTCACGTCGCCCTGAAGCGTGATCATGATGTTGCCGGGCTTGATGTCCTGGTGGATCACTTGCGCAGTGTGCGCTGCGCTGAGGCCTTCGCAGATCTGACGCGTCCACCGTACGGTTCGTTCAAGGGGTAGGGGTGGCCCCGTTTTCAGGTGTTCGGCAAGTGATTGTCCCTTGACGTACTCCATAGCGATGTAGAGCTCGCCGTCGTGTTCACCGGCGTCATAGATGTGTGCGATGTTTGCATGCATGGCCCTCGCCATGGCCACGCCCTCGCGTTTGACCCCTCGCGCTGTCGGCTGAGCAAACTCTGTGCGGGCTCCGGCCTGGGCCATACGTCGCCCCGCGAGGATCTTAAGAGCCACAGTCCTGCCCAGATTGAGGTCTTCGGCTGTCCATACCTCACTCATAGCGCCGCTGCCCAGCCGTTCCTTCGGCCTGTAACGGCCGCCGATCAGCTTGGAGGTGTCCACTCATGTTCCTTTGCTGTGCCCTCGGTAGGGTCGTGTGATCCGGGGTCAGTTCGAGTTGGGATGCCCTCCCCAAGAGGTGAGGTCTGACAGTCCTTCCATGGCCTCATGCCATTCCTCGAAGAAGTCCTTTCCTTGGGCGAGCGCCTTGGCCAAGGTCGCGACGGAGTCGTTGCGCAACCGGTCACCCTGCTCGTGTACCTGCTTCCTTCGGAACGGAACGCCGCAGATTTCCCATACAACCCACGCGACCATGCCGATGGCGAGGAGCGTAAAAAACCCTCGCCACGTTTCGTCAACAAACGGCACCACCAACAACCCGCTGACTCCTCCCATCGCTAGCGCGCCGCAGACGCGTGGCCATCTCCGCACGACCGCCTCTGACTGGGCCTGAGTCTGCCGCGTAATGTGCACGGCAAGGTCACGAAGGAGCGGGTCCGGATCTGGAAACAGCTCCGGGTCCGTCGAAACAGTGCAGGACCAGTCCGCAATACTCAGCGTGATGCGCTGGGGAAGATGCTGCCGGGACTCTGCGACGATCCGGTTGGCGGCGTTTTCCAGGGTTGACCAAATGGCACGAAGGGCCATGCGGCGAGCCGGCGGGCCGAGCCGGGCTTCATCCGGTTCGAAGACAGCCTGATCAAGGAGCGTCATGAACGTCACAGGATCGGCATCGGGGCTGAAGGGCGACTCGTGCGCCTGTCCGACGGCTTCAAGGTCTCCGTCATGCGCGATGACTTGCTCCAGTCGCCGCATCTTCGCCCGCAAGTCAGCTTCGTCGGGTTCTAGCTGGTTGATCAGGCGTTCCAGGGCCCTATCCACGTAGCGGCCATCCTTGATGGGCCAGTCGACTCCGTCGGGTCCGTCAGGAAACATGTGCACGAGATAAGCCAGGGTCTGGTCGGGCACGGTCGCGAGTTCCCACCCAAGGCGAAGTCCGTCCCACTGGTTTCCGCTCGTTCTACGCAGCGCCGAGTATTGCTTCTTGGCCATCCGCCGCCGCAAGTTCTCCAGGCGAGTCTTCCACTGCTCACCACCACACACGTCAGCGATTGCGTGTTTCTCACCGGACAACTGGAGGATGCTCCGGTTCCATCCCGCCATCGCCCGCTGGGCATAGCCGAGCGCCTCATCGCCCAGTTCCTTGCTCGCAATGGCATCCAGGACGACGAAGAAGTCCTGGCCGAGTTCCTCAGGGTCGAGTGACTGAAGGTACAGGTCCATCCATGCAGCCGCTTGTGTCTCGTCTCCGAAGCGCGAGCACGTCAGCGAGAAGAAGAGGTCGGCCTTGGCAGCATCCAGCATGCGTGCATGTGCCTGCGCACTTTCGCCGCGCTCACCTTCGTCGCGGAACTTCGCTGCGACCGCCATCGCAGCCGGAGCCAGCCAGTATGTCGGTTCGAGGAGCATCCGCTCTTCGGTACAGGCACGCACCGCAGCTGAGCTGACCACAGTCCTGTAGACAGCATGGGCAGTGAGGGTATGAACCAGCCCGCGCGCCAGGGCACGGGTCTGCTTGCGCTGTCCGAAGTCCGCATGCCACTGGATCGTCAAGCGGGACAGTTCGGCCTGAGCTTTCGCCACTTCTCTGTCACGGCCGTACTGTTCAATAAATGTGTCGAGCATCTGACGAGTGTCGGAGACCGTATCCTCCAGTCCTTCGATCTCCTGACGCACTTCCGAGACCTCGCTGCCGAGCCTAACGACGTCAGCTCGAACACCGAGAAGCTCATCCTCGAAGTCTCCCAGTCTCCCCTCATGACGGGTCTGGCCTCTACCTATGTCCTCAACTTGCTCGTTGAGTCGATGCAGTTCCGAACCCGTCTCTAGCCGATCTTCCATGACGTCCCCCCAGACATCGCGGCGTAAGGTGCGTGCCTGCTCATTATCGGGCCAGCTCGCACACGCCGCTGTCAGCTGGAGGAATACAGAGCCATCGTGCGGCGTCGGCCACTGTCAGTGGGCGCTGGCAGGATGGCTCCTGTCATCGCCAGCTCACCGGACGGGGCGTCACTTGCGCGAGATCGTCTACTTGTCGGACAGCAAACTGCGGCAGTTCGTCCCTGAGCCGCGGCGTGCCGCGCGTATGGGTGCGCTTCGCCTGACCACGCCTTTAGGCGGCGTCGACATGGACACGCCAGCTGTGGATGGCGAGCAAAGTCAACTACGGCACCTACGTGAGGTGCACAAGCACGTTGCGCTCCTTGCGGACTGGTACACGGAGCCCCAGCTACGACCTGGCCAGTGGGTGCAGTTCGAAGCGCCGCTGCGCTGCGTGACGTTCAGCGACACACACCAGGATCTCGTCCTGTTCGTGGAGCCAGCCACTGAAGGGAGCATCGACGAGCGCTGCCGCCTGTTGATGCATGGGTCGGTTCAGCATCTGCGCGGCTGGAATGCGATGCCGGTCGAAGGTGTCGCACCGGACTCGATGAACTCGGCCTCCAGCTTGGGCAGCGCTTTCATAGCAAGGGCCGGGGAGGTCGTCGACGCACTCATCAGACACCGTGACACGGCGCCGACCGATCAGAACTCACGCCCGGCAGCAGCGCGCCTGCATGGCCAAGCCGTGCATGACCTGCTGCACGCACTGGATGACGCGGACGACAGCATCGACACCTCCGCTGTGATGACCGGGTATGCGCGAGTCACTGGGCTCATCCCTCGCACCTACACCACTTCCCGGTGCGTAGTGGCAAGCCCACTCGTCGTGGAGTACACGGCGGGCGATTGTGAACTCACGGACAATTAAGGTCTGCGCTTCCTGGCTTCACGTCACATAGGTCACCTGATGCTCGGCCCGAGTACTGACAAGCACCGAGCCACCCGTTGGTCACCAACCGAGCCCGGTATGTTGCATCGTGTGACTGGGTAGGTCTGCCAGTCCGAAGCGGGGCAGGGCTGGGGGGCTGTACGTGGGGTGGCGTGAGGAGATCACGGCGGCACTCGGCGAATGGATCGCCTTGGAGGGAGGCGCAGGGAGAACAGCGCGCTGGGAGCGGATCGGGCGGGCGGCCCGGACCGGTGAACCCGGCCAGTACGCGGTGGACTTGCGCGGCACTGACATCGGGCCGGACCAGTTGGACAGCCTGCGGCTGGCCGGGCCTGATGACAGGGCCATCGAGAAGGACGGCTTCAGCGTCTCCGAGACGGTGCAGAACGGGTCCCTGCTTACCTTGCGTGTGGCCGAGTTTGCCGACATCACCGACGCCCACCTGTGGATGCTGAAGCAGCCGCCCACCTTCCTCATCGAGGCCCTGCGCGACGGCATCGCCCAACTGGGCGAACACCCGCTGGCCGCGGCCCTGGCGGCCCGCAGCATCGGCGGGGCTCTGGGAGCGGAGCCGGACCCTCCTGGTTTCCACCCGGCCCAGGCAGACGCCTACCGGGCGTGCCTAGGTGAAGGGGTTCATCTGGTGTGGGGGCCGCCGGGGACCGGTAAGACCACGGTCCTCAAACGCGCCATCGGTGACCTGATCGCGCGGGGCGAGCGGGTGCTGCTGGTCTCTGCGACCAATATCGCTGTGGATAACGCCCTGCTCGGGGTGGTGCGGGAGAAGCGCCACAGTCCCGGTGAGATCGTCCGTGTGGGCCCGCCGCATCTAAAAGAGGTGGCGGAAGACCCTTCGGTGTCTCTGCCGCTCATGGTCCAAAGCCGATTAGCGCAGACGACTCAGCGCCGTAGCGCCGTGGAGGCCGAGCTGGTCGAAATCCGCGACCGCGCCGGTCAACTTGCCGCCATGGACGCTGCACTCGCCGAATTCGACGCGACCGGATACTTCGCTGCACTGCAACTGCTGCGCACGCCCGGTCAGGACCTGGCCTCCGCACTGGCCCGCAGCGACGCGGCCGACGACCGGTACGCGCAGGCCGCTCGCGGCATGGCCGAAACTGCGGGGGCGGCGAAGGCGGCGTCGGACCGGGCTGCCGCAGCAGAGCCCTCGCGCGAGGCATGGCGCGAGGTGGACCGGCTCTGCGACGAGTCGGCCAGGGTCCGGCAGGCTGCAGAACACCGAGCAGCTGATGCGTTGCTGGCCGCTGAGGAGTGCCGCCCCCTGCGGAATCAGATGAAGCAGTGGGAGGCGAAGGGGTCGGTGGCCCGCTGGCGTGCGCGCGAGAAGCTGGTCGCACTCCAGGAGCAACTGGCTGACGCCGAAGAGCAGGCGGAGGCAGCGCGTCAACAGTCCGTGGACGCGCACCATACCGCCGCCGCCCGGATCTCGGCACTCGATGCCAAAATCACGGCGCTGTCCGACTCCGTCCCGCTCAGCCGGGAACAGATCCTGCACCTCGACAGAGAGGCCGAGGCCGCACGGGCGGCAACACAGCGGGCACACAGACTGCATACCTCGGCCGAGCGGGAAAAGAACCAGGCCACTGCGGCGGCTGTCGCAGCGCAGCAGGCCCAGACGCTGACCGAACAGGCCGCGAAGAAGAACTGGCCCACCCTGCACGACCGGGCCGAACGCCTCCGTCCACTTGTGGCCGCCGACAGCGCCCGTAAGCCGCAGCTGGAGCAGCAGTACCAGAACACCCAGGAGGAATACGAGCGGCTGGCCCGCAACGCCCAGGGCGAGATCATCAAGAGCGCAAGGCTGGTCGCCACCACACTGGCCCGGTTCCGTTCCAACCGGGCCGTCTTCGAAGGCCCTTACGACGTGGTCCTGGTCGATGAGGCTGG
This sequence comes from Streptomyces sp. NPDC046862, assembly GCF_040704615.1. NCBI lineage: Bacteria > Bacillati > Actinomycetota > Actinomycetes > Kitasatosporales > Streptomycetaceae > Streptomyces > Streptomyces sp. NPDC046862. The sequence continues at coordinate 143,422 of NZ_JBEYXP010000011.1, forward strand.
CGCAGCCGCTCTGCCCGAGGTGCTCCTGGCCACCGGCAAAGCCAGTAGGGCTGCCGTCCTGCTCGGCGATTTCATGCAGCTCGGCCCGATCATCCCGAGCGGGCTCAAGGAGCAGGAACGCGACGACATCAAACGCTGGCTGCTCCCCGACGTCTTTCAGCACTGCGGCATCTTCGAACCCGCGGATGCCCAGGCACACCCGGCCTGCGTCACCTTGACCGAACAGCATCGCTTTGGCCCTGCCGTGATGAAACTGGCCAACGGTCTCGCCTACAGGGGAATGCTGCGCGGCGGCTCCCAGACGCTTACGGAGCGGCCCGACAGCGATCCCGAGATCGTGCTGATCGACACCGACGGCCTGCACGAGCTGGCCCGAGCCCACTTGACCGGCAGCCGGAAAGGCTGGTGGCCCGCCGGCTCTCTCCTCGCGCGGGCTCTGGTGGAACTGCACCGCGAACAGGGCGAGGAGGCAGGGATCGTCACCCCTTACGGGGTCCAGGCGGAAGCCACCTTGGAAGCACTACGAGATGTCGAAGGCTCCAGTGGCCGTCCGCTGGCCGAAGTCGGAACGGCACACAGGTTCCAGGGCCGGGAGTTCGACGTCGTCATCTTCGACACCGTGGAAGGCAACGCGGACAGCCGCGAACTGTGGATGGCTCTCGCCCACCGCCAGCCCGGCGCAGACGAGTGGAGACGCAACGGCGTGCGCCTTTTCAACGTCGCCGTTACCCGCGTCAGAACCCGCCTCTACGTCATCGCCAGCGGGCAACGTGTCAGCGGGGCCCGGCCGGGAACAGCCCTGGCGGAACTCGACGCCCTGGTCGGCACCCACGGTGTCCGGGTACTGCCTGCCAAACACCTCATCACCCCGCCGCACACGCCACCGGCCCATCGCGGGGAGTTCGGAATCGCCCTCGCCGAAGTCCTCAGCCGGCACGTCGAAGTGACCGACATCGACGACGAACGCGACTTCTACCTCACCTTCACCACCGAGATCCGACAGGCAAAACAATCCCTGTGGCTCTGGGCACCATGGGTGGCCAACCGGATCCGCTCCCTGCTCCCTGAACTCAAAGCAGCGGCCGACCGCGGCGTACGCATCACGGTGTTCATCCGGGACGACACCGACCAACTCCAAAGAAGAGAGACCAGTCAGGCGCTCATCGCAGACCTGCGCACCGTTGCCCAGACCGTTGTCCCCATCCACGTCATGCACCAGAAAATCGCAGTGCTCGACGAGCACACCGTCATGCTCGGCAGCCTCAACGCACTCTCACAGAGCAACACACGCGAGATTATGCTGACGATGCGCGGCGGCTACTTCGCCCGCAAGCTACTCGCCCACGAACACGCGGAAACCTTCGCCAGGCCCCCCAAGTGCGGGAGGTGTAAAGGCGCAGAGATCGAAATCCGACGCTGGAAGAACACCTGGGTCTGGCGGTGCTACGCCACCGCATGCAAGACCAGTTCGCCCGGCGGCTCTAAAGCCTGGACGCGCGACATCCGGCTATAGCCGGATGCCAGCGGCGTCGGACTGGTCTGTAAAACTCTTTTGCCAGCCCCCCCCGTTCCCGAGGACTGGGCCGACTCAGCAGGTTCTGCTCAACCCCTCCCGTAGGACCCCGCATGTAGGTGATTCGCCAGCCATGTGACAGCGCCTGAAATTTCTCTGAGGGCGGCGGCTACCTGTCTGGCTACCGGAGCAAGGAAGCGGCCGGGTAGACCAATTTCGAATCCGCTCCCGGCAGCGGTGCGAGCCTTTCCACGCCCGTCACCAGGGCGCATTGGTAGCCCGCCGACGGCTGCGCCAGTACAGCAGCGGACAGTTGATCGGACCTTGACCAGACGGCAGTCTGGGTAGCAGTCGGAGGCGTATTGCTTGAGGGCGATGGTATCGAAGAAGGCATGCAGTGGGCGCGGAACTGTCAGTCGTCGTCGATCTCTTCGGTGATCCAGTCTTGGGGTACGAGAGCCTGGCTGTTGCTGCGTCGCCAGCGTGCTTCGACCGAGCTGCGGAAGGGTTCGTCGTCTAGGTCTGCGTGCTCCATAACGATCACCTGGAAGTCGCCGTCAAGGGCTTCGATCGTGTTCTGGATCGTCTTGTAGAGGTTGAGCAGGGCGGTTCTGTCGGGTCCGGCCAAGGCGGTGCCGTCTGGGGCGTCTTCGGGGAAGTAGACCTGGGACGGTTGGTCGAGGATAAGGAGGCGGGGTACGGGATTTCGCTGTTCCGAGAACCACTCGTGCATGCTGAGGAGGGTGGCGACGTGGTAGCCGAGCCAGTTCTCTCCGCCGCCCATGTCGGCCAGGCGGACCGGCCCGCGCGAGGTGTCCGCGACGACGGTCAGGCCCCGCGGGTCCAGGCGGATGGGCGACTCCTTGTGTTCGAGGTCTAGGGCGACAGCCTTGTCTCTGATCTTCGTATTGATCCGGGAGACGAAGCTGTTGAGCCGGTCGTCTCGTGCTCCGGCTCCGATGGTCTCCTCAAGCTCTGCGATCTTCGCGCGGATTTCTTCGCGCCGGTCTACGACTTGGGGCCCTTGTACATGGCGTCCGGCTGTCTCCAGGAAGAGGCTGATGCGGCCCTGGACGAGCACGGCACGTCGCGCGGCGTCCGCCTGGCCTTGCACGGCGCGCTGGCCGGAAGCCAGCGTATCGAGCTGCTCCTGATTGCGGCCCAGAGCGCTGCGGATCTCCTGGAGCGCCCCTTCCTCCGCTGCAACCAGGGCGTTGATCTCGGGGGTGTCGCTGCCGATGACGGTCATGTCGGCGTCGAGGCGGCCGAGGTCGCGTTTGATGACCTCCGCGATCTGGCTCAACTGCGGCTGACGACTGTCACACACCGGGCAACGCGGCTCCTGGTCCGCAGCGTTGGCAGGGGTGAAGAGGCTGAGTGTGGCCAGGCGGGCGTGCTGCTCTGCCGCCTGGTCGAGAAATTCACTGTTCTCCCGAGCGGCTCGCTTCAGATTGGCGATGCGAGCGCGGGCCCGTCCATGCCGCTCGCGCAGTTCCCGGCGTTGCTCTACGAGGGCGGCGACCGGATCGTCTCCGGCATCAGACGTCTGCGTGGGGGCGGTCTCGGCGACAGCGCGGCGCAGATGCTCCGACGCCCGCTCTGCCGTCATCTCCTCCCGCGGCAGCGGTTCCAGCAGCCCTGCCTCGACTGCTTCGGTCACCAGGGCCAGTGCCTGCCCGGACGCTGGCGACAGGCTGCGGGCAGCAGCCACCGCCATCTCCATCTGCCCGAGTTCCTGACGCAGCAGACGGAGCCGGTTTTCCAGCAGCGCTTGTTCGGGATCGACGGCACCGAGGAAGTAGGGGATCATCGCCCGGATCGTCGCTGGCAGGAACTCCTCGCCCTGCGAGTGGAACAGCAGGTCCGGGTTGGCGACCTCGTTCTGCTTCTGCAGACAGAAGAAGAGCGCATGGCGCACCGACGGCGGGATCGGGGTAGCGCTGCGCACGGCCGGAATCCGCACCGTCCTGTCGATACCGGCGAACTCCGACAGGACATCCTTGGCGATGTCGAGCGGCGTGGAGAAGTTCAGCTCGGGGCGCTGCGGCGGCGGTGCGTCAAGGGCTTGGGAGACGATGCACATCGTGGTCGCGGTGGCAGCCTTGCCCGCCGGAGCGGGCCGTGCGACGAACAGCTGTTGCTGATCCTTGACCAGAGTGACGGCGAAGACCTGGACGAAGTTGCGCAGGGCCGCGCCCTTGATGACGTAGTCCTTGCTGGCCAGGCAGTAGTCGACGATGTTGAGCAGAGCGCTCTTCCCGCGCCGCGAGTCGCCGGTGATGATGTTGAGCTTGCCGGTCTTGAAGGGGACGGTGCGGATACGGCCGTCTTCGTTGTAGATCGAGATAGCGCTGATCTGAAACGTCACGGCCGGACTCCTAGCAATGTCATGACGGTACTGAGGCTGCCCGTGCTGGGGAGCCAGCGCCCCAGCATGTGGGCCGCTTTCTGGATGGCCTGGACCTCGTCCGTGTCGCCGTTGATCGTTTTCGCCAGCCGTCCCGGCACCAGGGTGAGCTGGCCTTCGTCATCGACGTGCAGGCTCTCGCTCTGCAGGGCCAGGAGCAAGCCTGGGCGCACCACGGCGGCCAGCGCGGTGGCGTTCTGCGCCATGGTCACTTTCACGCCCTTGTTCTCCTCCAGCCACCGGGTCAGCCCGCTGTTGAGGGTTTTCGGCAGCGTGCGGCGCACGGCCGGCTGGAGGGCCATCACGGCGGACAGGACGGCCACCGCGATCGGGCATGGCCGGCTGTATTGAAGCTCGTGGCCCTGGACGGCGCGGCAGGTGACCAGGGCGGTGAACGCCGGGTTGTACAGGGCGCGTTCTTCCCGGCTGAATTCAGTGAACGTATTCACTCCTGGGTTGCTCCCGCCGGCTCCAGTACGGCCATGAGCCGTGTCATGAAATCGATGTGCCAGCCCACCTGCAGATCATCGGCGAGGATATGGAAGGAACCCTTGGAGACGAACGGCTCGTCGCATCCGATGCGGATGCGTGGTCGAGCCTCTCGTGTGGCCCACCGGTAGATCTCCTTGGCGGCCGCCACCTTCTCCGCTTCCGTCGCCGCGGCTCCCAGGTCGTCTTCCATCTCCGCGAAGAGGTCCTGCCATTCCTCGATGAGCCTGCGCTCGTACTTGCTGATCTCTCCGGGCAGCAACAGATTGTCGTCCGACCAGCGGGAGCGCTGGGTGAAGGCACGGATGTAGTCGCGCACCGCGATGCCGACCCTGGTCCTGCCGATGTCGATCAGATCCAACTGACGGACGAAGATCATGTTCGCATAGTCCGACGGATCGGGTTCCAGGACGGCGATGTCCTCGTCGATGGGCAGGTTCTCCGGCCGGAACTGATTGCGTAGATCGGTGAAGACCTGGTCGAACTCGTTGCCCGTGATCGCATCCATCTCATCCGTGCGCAGCTGCCGGATCGTGCGCTGATAGAACCAGCCCTCCAGACGCTGCAGGAATGGCTTGGCGTAGGCATGCCCGACAGCGGAGACCACTCGCTCCAACAGCAGGTGCTCCACCTCGTCGACATCCGGTGCATTGCCGATGACCTGTATTCGGGCGAGCATGTCCCGTCGCTCGTCAGCTGAGAGCTGGTCGAAGGCTTCGTAGGCCTTCTTGTTTTCCTTGCTGGTGGAAGCTTTCCGAGCTGCCTCCAGCGCGTCGAGCGCTTTGGTCTCGTCCCTGACGCCAGAGGCGGCAGGCTGCAGGAGGTACCCGGCGGAATCAGCAGTCAGGTCGGCGGTGGTCAGGAGGAACAGGTCTGTCTCGTCCAGGTCCAGCTGCCTGTTGGTGATCCCGTGCGCCCAGATCCGCAGTGTCTTCCACAGGTCCGTGCTGTAGTCCGACATGGTGACACCAGCGGCCCGGTGTTTGAGTTGGTACAGGATCCTGCCGCCTTCGACGACTTCCTCGACGTCGTCGCCGGCTTCGATGGCGATGCACCAGTCCAGCCCGCGGCCGTGCTGGTCGACGCAGGAGTGAAGGGCTTTGCGGAGCTGGTACACGTAGCCAACCGCAGACGCCGATGCCTCGAACGGAGCGGTCGTGTCCACCATTTTGCCCCCAGGTCTCACCAGACTCATGCACGCACCACTGATCTTTACATGGCACACATATCGCCCGACACCCTTTCGCCAAGAGGGCACGTGAACCATCGAGCTCCGGATCGCCAGAGAGGGACGGAGGACCTCAGCGAAGGATGAGGAGGAGACCACTGCCGAGGCGTTATACGAATCAGGTGGTTGAGGGCGATGCTGTCGCTCAGCTCTACATGTAGTAGGCGTAGCGGGTGGCGATTCGGGCCTCGGCCGGGACGTGTTTGAGGATGGAGCCGACTCGGTACGCGGTGCGCAGGGTGAGGGGGTCGCGTTCGTCGAGCTGGGCGTTGTTCCAGTTCATCTTGGTCAGGGCGAGGATGTCGCTGCTGGCGGTCAGTAGATCTGTGCTGTGTGTTGCGGGCCGGATCAGCAGGGGCTGGGGGACGTACAGGCCGGGGTAGGTCCGGAAGTACGGTACTGAGCCGCGGGTGTACAGGAGCAGGGAACGCGGGTCCAGTTGGACGCTGGTGCCGCGCAGTGGTGGGAGCTGGCCGGTGCGGTACAGGTGCGGGGCGCCGCGTCGCTGGATCCACAGCAGGTCGACGTGGTCGATGTCGCGCAGGTCGGCGGCCTCGTGGAAGCCGTCGATCTCACCGGCGGTGAACTTCGAGGTCTTGTGTACGACGATGCGTGCTGGCTGGTGACCGTGGGTGGTGCGGTACTCGGTCAGCGCGTCCAGCAGCAGTTGCCGGGCGTCGGAGTGCGTCAGGTGGGGCTGGTGGTCGGTCTTGGAGATCTGCGCGGTGCCGCCGCGGACGACGACGCCGTCGCCGCGCTCGTTGAACACCTGGGCGACGGCGGTGTGCAGCTCGTTTCCGTTCGCGCTGCGGTAGAAGCTGACGCCGACGTAGCAGGTGGCCAGGTCGGAGCTGTGGCGCTGCATGCGCCACGGGGTCCCGCCGGCCTTGTAGTACAAGGCGGTGTGCAGGTTCCAGGCCCGGGTGGCCTCGTCCTGCAGGGGGCGGACGGTTTGCCCGTTGGCCCTGGCCGGGATCCCGGTCCAGGTTTCCTTGCGCATCAGCTGCAGGGGTGCCGGCAGCGTGAGAGCGGTGGCCTTGAGCAGGTCGTGGAAGTCGCCTCCGGTTTCTCGTTCGTCCTGGTCCTCTCCGCGTTCGGCTGTGGTCTCCTCCGACGGCGGGTGTTCTTCGCGGTCCTGGAGTTCCTCTGGGCGGGCGCAGATCACGACGCGGCAGCGTCCGGTCTCGGCTAGGGACCGGGCGGCGTCGGCGTAGAGAGCGACTGCGTCCTTGGTGGCGCAGGCTGTGTCGGCGCGGGCCAGGCGGCGCAGTTGGCGTTCGGGGATTTCACGGACGAGGGCATCGTCGAAGACGAGTTCGGCGCCGAACGGGGAGTCGGTGCTGAAGCCGGGGAACGGCTGGTGAAGGTTCTCCTGGCCGGGTTTGGTGTCCTTGGCCTCGATGTGGTTCTGGCAGCGCTGGAGCCATTTTCGGATGCCGTCGACCGCATGGGCGGGGCCGACCAGGGCGATGGGGATCTGGTGTGGTCCGGTGGGGGAGTCGGCGTCGGCGGGGCCGAACACGCTGATGCCGTAGCGGGGGTCGATGTGGCGGTTTCCGGCGCGGAACTCCAGCTCCGGCTCGTGCAACACTGGTGCTTTCATTGCGGCAGTTCCCACAGGCCCTCGGCAAGTCCGTTCACGCTGAGTTTCGGCGCTGGTTCTTGCGGGATCCAGACGCTTTCGTCGATGGCGGCATCGCAGTTGAGCTCGAGGAGCTGGCCGAATCGGATGCGCTCATCACGGCTTCTGAACAGGGTGTCGTCGCCCTGCAGGGAGTGGGCCCAGGCGCGTACGAGCTGGTAGACGGCGTTGTTGCGTTCCAGCCGCTTGATCTTCTGGATGTACTCGGCGTCGTACAGCGAGTCGCGTCGGCCGTCGATGGTGAAGTGGTAGGTGGGGTTGATCTCCAGGAACCACTGTTCGCTCCAGCGGCGGAAGTACAGGCCGGCAGCGTAGTGACGACAGAAGCTGATCTTGGTTGTGTCGTCCTTGCCGAAGTACGGGGTGAAGAAGGCGCGCCCGCGGCTGCCCCGGTAGCGGCCTTTGATCTTCCGGCTGGATCGGTCTGGCGGGGCCTGCATGTAGACGATCTTCTTCGTGGGATGCCAGACCAGCTCGGGATGGTGTGCGGAGCGCAGGGTGAAGTTCAGCAGGGAAACGAAGCGCCGTTGCAGGTCGGGTTCCTCGGTGGTCGCCCAGTTCTGCGTGGGGATGGAGGTGACTGGTCCGTCGCACAGCACGGCGAGCGGGCCCTCGTCCAGGCGGCACAGTGAGTAGATGCGTCCGGCGGCCAGGACGAAGCCGCTCTCGAACTGGTTGCCGTTGGAGCGCATCCGCTCCCAGGCATCAGCGCGGTCACCGCACGGCGTGGACGCCTCATAGATGAACGGTGCGAAGCCCTCAATCGTGAGGAGGTTCGAGATGAGCTGTTCGCTTCCCTCAAGCCGTGGCAGCGGCTCTCCGGCGGGCACGCCCAGGGCCGACAGCTGGCTGAAGGCATCGAGGCCGAAGCGGTCGGCGGCCTTGTCGAACTGAACGACACGCCGTGCCTTGCGTTCAGGGTCGGCGAACCAGGTGTCGACGCGCTTCCACCACGCCTGCTGGACACGCAGGTCCACGCAGATGAGCACGACCGGACGGCCCAGTCGAAGCCAGTAGGCGATGTGGTCGGCCTTGCACGTGAACTTGAATTCGGTCTCGGTCGCGCCCCGAAACCCGACTTCTGTCCCCTTCACCTGGGCCAGGACAGCAACGCCGGTGACTTCCCGATCGGCGTCCACGAACTCGATCTGACCGTCAATGGCGAAGTCACGTTTGGTGTCGTTCCATACATGGCCGGCGTCGGAGACGGCCTTGTCGACGAATGCCTCGCCCCGGAACCCAGCCCGCTGCTGGACGCTGCGCTGCGGCATCCGATCAGTGCTCCGAGAAGGACACCGGAGTGCCCGCCGTAGCCTGGCCGGCTCTGCGCGGCCGAGGCCACGCGTTGTTGTCCCACCCCATGGAGCGATCCTCCGTCCCTCACGCCTGGTCCAGGTCAACTCAGGATAGGAGGGACCACTGACAGCGACCGGTGCGCGCATGCGGGAGGAGACTCGGAGGCTGGGCACCTGGACAATTCGAGGGCTTCACTGACCTCGCCCAAAGCGCAGGGCATCGCGGGCCGGGGGCGTGATCACTGTTCTTCGGCCTTGGGCGGGGTGAGGTCGGGAGGGTAGCCCTTGGCACGCAGGAATGCGTCGAGGGCTATCGCGACGATGTCGCCGTGCTGGACACCGTGGTCCGCGTGGTACCGGCGGATGCGCCGCTGGAGTTGGAGAGCGTCGGGAACGGCGTAGTTGATCTGCCCACGACTGGTATGGCGGCCATTGATGACCTCCAACGTGTCCGGATGAGGCGCCAACGGGTCGTCATTCAGGTCGGATTGTGCGTCGAGAGCGTCAGCCAGTTGACGCAGCTGACGGGCGTGGCGCGAGAGATCGGGCATGGGTACTCCAGTCCGACCCACTAGTCGACTAGCTAGCCGCCTAGTGGACTAGTGGAATAGTCGGGGGAACGGGTGCCCGCGAACGGGAGAAGCGTTCGCGGACACCCTGAGATATGAACGCCGCGTCAGAAGCCGCGGGCGGTCAGCCACTCGTCCAGCGCGACCGAGACGATGTCGCCGATGGGCAGGTGATCGAGTTCATTGTCCAGCGCGAAGCGCTTGATGCGCTTCTTCAGCTTCAGCGCAGCGGGAACCGACGAGTCGAGGCTCTCGCGCGCGATGATGCGCTGGTTGAGAACGACGGAGATCTCGGGAACGTCCTTGGGGCGGCCGGGACCGTGCGCATGCGGCGTCCCCTCGCTGGGAGCGTCCTGCGATCGAGCATGCTGTTCCTGGTGAGAGCCTGGGCCGTCGCTCCTCACCGGGAACGCGGTACCGCGTGCGACCGGGGGAACGGCCGGGCGAATGGCCACTTCGGCGGCCGGTGCCGCTCCAGCAGCCGCGGACGTGACAGGAGGCGGACCATGCTGCGCAACAGGTTCGGCCGGCTGCGTGGCCTGGACCGCTGGTGCCGCAGGCCCGGGGGCTGGGACTACAGACGGCACTTGCCGCTCCACCGGCATCCCAGCGGACTCTGTCCCCGCCTCGGGCACGTCGATGGCCGGGTGAGTCGGCTGACTGGCAGCCGGCTCCGGCACGGGGCCGCTCGGCGCCTCGGCAGTCGGCTGGGCGGAGGTCTGCGCCACTTGGGGCACCGCCTCGGTCCGGCCCTGTGCCGATGCCTCGGCGGGAACGGCGGAAGGAGCGGGCTGTACCTGCGGCTCGCTGGCAGTGGGACGGCCTTCGCCCTGGGCGGCGGCGTGTTCGGCGGCGTACTGCTCGGGGGTGAGTTCGGCGGTCGGGGGAGGGGGCGGCGGGGCCGACTTCTTGGCCCCGCCGCCGAGGGTGCGGCCGGTGCGGCGGGTGGGGGGTTTCATACGCTCGCTCATGCCGTGAGCTCCTTCATCAGTTCGGCGTACTCGCTCAGCTCGGTGGGGATCTCGCCGAAAGCCTCCATGTAGTGCACCCAGGAGTGGATGACGGTCTCGGCGAGCGGGAACGGCTCGTCGCGGTCCGGGCCGATGCCTTCGCCCTGGGCGGGCTCCAGTAGCTTGTCCTTTGCGTTGCGGGGCAGGCTGGTGCGGTCGTCGGCCTTCACGAGGACTACGTGGGCGGTGACGTCGCGCTCGTTGCGGGCGGCGGCGCGCTCGGCTTCGTCGAAGGTGGCCATGAGCTTGCGGCGCTCGATCTTGGTGGGGGCGACTGGCACGATGAGCCGGTTCGCCTCGGTGACAGCCTCGTGGAACAGCTTCGCGCTGCCGCCACCGGCGTCGACCACGATCGCGCCGAACTCGGATCGCTTCTCACGGATGTACTCGGCGATGTCGTCGAACGGGTACCGCTCGACGACCAGGTTGGCCGGGATCTCGAAGCCCTCGGCCTGGGCGACCTTGAACCAGTCGTAGGCGGACTGACTGGTCGCGTCCGCGTCCAGCAGCAGCGTTGGCAGGTCGAGGACGACGGCGTAGTAGAGGGCGATGAACCAGGCCGAGGTGGTCTTGCCGGTGCCGCCCTTGAGCATGCCGACGACGATGACGAAGGCGTCCCAGGCGCTGGCCGCAGCCGCGGCCAGGGTCTTGGTACGGGTGTTCTCACTCACGTGTGCTTGATCTCCTGAATCTGGAAAGGTGCGTTGACTTGCGAGCGTCGGCGAGGAGACCCACGCCCGGAGGTGGCTGAGCGCGGACGGAGGAGGGGCTCGTGCTGCAGGGCTGGATCCGGGATGGCACGCCCTCGGTCCCGTGATCTGCCGGGCCCAGCAGGGGACTCGTGCTGGGGCGCTCATGACCGCTTCCTCGGGGCGCGGGCCGGGCCGTGGTTGTGCTGGGGCCGCATGCGGGTGCCCGCTTGGTACAGGAGCCGATACACGGTGGCGATCGAGTAGTTGCACTCCTGGGCGAGGTCCGGGACCGTGGCGCCGGCCTCGTACCGCGTGCGCAGGGACAGCGCGAGCTTCTGCCGCTCGGTGGCCCGCGCTGCCGCGCGCATCCGCAGCGTCTGCTGCGTGGTGCGGACGCTGCCGCCGGCCTCGATCAGCAGACGCCGGGCACCACGTCTTGTCTCGCCCGCCGTTGCGGCGAGTTCGGCCAGGGTGGCCCCGTGCTCCTCGTACAGGGTGCGAAGGCGGGCGGCGAGGCGCTGGCGGGCTTGCGGGTTCTGGCGCATCCTGCGGGTCTGCCAGGAGGTGCGCATGACGGTTCCGGCTTCGTGCAGCCGGTTAAGGACCGTGCCGTACGACAGGCCGCTGGCGGCGACGAGTTCGTCGACTGTGGCACCGGACTCGTACTGCTTGCGCAAGGCCTTAGGGGTCACCGGCTGGCTCTGGACAGGGTTGGTTGGAGGGTGTTGTTGGTTCATGCGGCGGAGTTCCATTCGCTGAGGGCTTCGGCATGGGCAGCGGCCAGCTCGTCGTAGCTGCGCTGGTCGGCTGGGGTGATGAGGATCAGGCGGCCGTCCGTGGCGACCCGCCAGTCGGAAGCCGGACGACCTGTGACCGGGTCGAGGACGCGCCCGTCCGGGGCGTGCCACGTCGGCGGGATCTCGTCGGGACGCGGCGCGGGGACCAGAACTCGGCGGCCGTCGCGGACGATCACCACGGCCTTGGTGCGGTGTTCCGCGAGCCGGTCCAGCGCCTCCCGGTAGGCCGTACGCTCGACCGCGTGCAGGGCCTTCCGCCGGGCCGCGACGCCTGCGGTGCCGTGTTGCTCGGCGACCTTGTCCCAGCCCTGTGCCAGAGCTGCGGCGAGGCCGGTATCGGCGTCGGGGAGGGTGTTACCGAATCCATCCAGGGCCCGTGGCGCGAGGGTCCAGGTCTCCCCGGTGTGCTGGGCGAGGCCGTGGTCGGCGAGGCGTTTCAGGGTCCGGTAGGTGGTGGCGCGGGAGACCGAGGAGGTACCGACGAGCTCGGCGACCGTCTGGTGGGGGCGTTGGTGCAGGGCGCTGATGAGCATGAGGGCAGAGCTGCCGAGGCCGTGGTGGGCGAAGGCGTCGTGGCCCATCAGTCGGGCGAGGACGGTGGAGTCGATGTCGGCCGTCGTGGCCGTCTCAGGGGTGGACCACTCCTCAAGTGCCGGGTCGGGGGGGAACTGAGTGGTCCGGAAACGAGACAACGAAGCAGGAGCGCCGTGACTGGGGGCGCTGCCGTAGTCGAGGTACCAGGTCGAGCCCTCCCGGCCATGGCCGACCCGCAGCCGACGCAGCCAGCCCTGCGGCTTGAGGACGGTCTCGTACACGGCCCGAAGCGCCGTGCGGGAGATCCCGGCTTCCTCCGCGGTCTGCCGCTCACTGGCGTGATGCAGCGGGCCGCCCGCGATCTCGGCGAAGGTCAGATGCGCACGCAGCACCCGCAGCGCGGTCCGTCCCCGCTCCCCGCGCCAGGGCGTGGTCTCGATGCGGTCGCGCAGCGCAGCGAGAACCTCGTACGCCTCGTGCCGGGAGTCCAGCGCCCTGGTGGTGCTGACCACGTCCGTGGCGCTGGCCCAGACCCGCCGGATGTAGTCCAGGGCGCGCGTCTGCCCGGAGCGCAGGGCGATGTTCCTCGCGTGCCTGCCGCCTTCGTGCTCGGGGTGCAGCAGGAGTTGGGTCAGCTGGTCGATGGTGCCACCGGCGCGGGCCACGTGGCAGGCGATGGCCGCGGTGATCCGGTGCCCGTGCTCGGCCGCCCCCTGCCGGTCTGGACGCAGGGCCACGGTCCGGCCGTCGGAGGCGAGCCTGGTGTAACTGCCGGTGGCGTAGCGGCCGGTGAGGTCGCCGAGCAGAATGAGATCGGTCGCGGCCGACGGCAGTCGGGCGGGGCCGAGAATGCCGCGGAATTCGGTGGAGTTTCGTTGAGAGAGGGCGCGATGGGTGCTGTTTGGCATGGTGGGGTCGTCTCGCAAAAACGTGGACGCCACCCAGGCCCGCTAAAACCACGGGTGGTGTCCGGAACCGACCTCCATCGGCGCCAGAAAGGTCTCCAGAATGGCCGTCCTGGAGGCCTTCGTATGCCTGGCCCCGAGTGGAGGCAGGCATCCCCATCGCAGCTCGACCGAGGTCGAACCAGAGCACCGCCAGAGTCGCCCACTGGTGATCCACACCGGCCAACTCTGGTCCCCCAGAGGCCAGTTGCAGAGGCTGTTGCCTCTGACTGCCTCTGAGCGACCCGGGTCGAACCGGGGTCGAATCAGAGCGGTTTCCTCTGACTGCCTCCGATCGCCTCCGCAACCCGTCCTAGCAGGTCACAGCCTCATCGCCCCCACACAAGCGCAGGTCAGAAAGGTGCGCTAGCTGTACCACTGGTTCCTGGCGAAGGCGGTCATGTGAGGCATGGGGTTCCCGTCCCTGTCGGCGGGGCGCCCTCGCCCCGCGTGCCGTGGTTGGACTCAGGCTTCCGGCGGCCGCGGCCGCCGCGCAAGGCGGCTTCTGTCAGACGGAAGTGCTTCCGTGAAAGGGCTGGTCAGGGCCTCGCGCCCGACATCGCCCCGGCTGAACCGACCAGCTGATCCCACGGCCCCGTCGATTGATGTTCTACATAACCTTGACGGCTTCGAGAACTGATGTAGAAGATTCTTCTGTCGAAACCTGCGCTAGCGCGAGGAGGCGCTCGTCATGGTGGTGGTGTCCTTCGACCGGAGTCCGGACGCGTACCGGCACTGGAAGCTCCGTACCGACGGGCCGGTCGCGTGGCTGGAGATGGACGTCGACGAGCAGGGCGGCCTGGTCCCCGGGTACGATCTGAAGCTCAACTCCTACGACCTGGGCGTCGACATCGAGCTGTACGACGCGTTGCAGCGGCTGCGGTTCGAGTACCCCGAGGTGCGGTCGGTGGTGGTGACCAGCGCCAAGGAGAAGGTGTTCTGCGCGGGCGCCAACATCCGCATGCTGGCGGCCTCTTCGCACGAGTGGAAGGTGAACTTCTGCAAGTTCACCAACGAGACACGCAACGGCATGGAGGACGCCTCCGAGCACTCCGGGCTCACCTTCATCGCCGCGGTCAACGGCTCCTGCGCGGGCGGCGGTTACGAGCTCGCGCTGGCCTGCGACCGGATCCTGCTGATCGACGACAACTCCTCGTCGGTGGCGCTGCCCGAGGTCCCGCTGCTGGGCGTGCTGCCCGGCACCGGCGGGCTGACCCGGGTCACCGACAAGCGCCGGGTGCGCAAGGACCTGGCCGACCTGTTCGCCACCCGCAGCGACGGCGTCAGGGGCAAGACCGCGGTGGACTGGCGACTCGTCGACGAGGTCGTACCGCGCCGGGACTTCCGGACGATCGTCGGGCAACGTGCCCTGGAAGCCGCCCGGAACAGCACACGCCCGGCGGACGCCGAGGGGATCCGGCTGACCCCGCTGGAGCGCGAGGTCACCGAGGACGGCATCGCCTACCGCCACGTCCGCGCTGAGTACGACCGCCCGCTCGGCCTGGTCCGTATCACCGTACGAGGACCCGACGGGGACGCCCCCGCCGACGCCGCCGCGCTCCACGCGCAGGGTGCCGACGGCTGGCTGCTGGCCCTCACCCGGGAGCTCGACGACCTGATCCTGCGGCTGCGCGCCAACGAGACCGAGCTGGGCACCTGGGTGCTCACCACGGAGGGCGACCCCTCCCTCGCCCTGGCTCACGAGCGGGTCGTACTGAGCGCCGCCGCCGAAGGTGACTGGCTCGCGTCCGAGATCGTGCACTACTACAAGCGCACCCTGAAGCGCCTCGACGTCACCAGCCGCAGTCTCGTCGCGCTGATCGAACCGGGCGGCTGCTTCGCGGGACTGCTGCTGGAGCTCGCCCTGGCCTGCGACCTGCAGTACATGCTGGACGGCCCGCCGATCGACGACCCGGACAGCGACCAGCGCGCCCAACTCACCCTCTCCGAGGCGAACTTCGGGCCCTTCCCCATGGGCAACGGCCTCACCCGCCTGCAGTCCCGCTTCTACCAGGAGGACGACCACCTCGACTGGCTGCGCCGCGAGACCGGACAGCCCCTGACCCCCGCCCAGGCCCGCGAGCTCGGCCTCGTCACCGACGCGCCCGACGACATCGACTGGGAGGACGAGATCCGCATCGTCCTGGAGGGCAGGGCCGCGCTCAGCCCGGACGCGCTGACCGGAATGGAGGCCAACCACCGGTTCGTCGGCCCGGAGACCCTGGAGACCAAGATCTTCGGCCGGCTCACCGCCTGGCAGAACTGGATATTCACCCGACCCAACGCGTCCGGCCCGGAAGGCGCGTTGCGCCGCTACGGCACCGGCCGGAAGGCGGTCTACGACCGGAAGCGAGTGTGACCCGATGCCCACGAGGATCGACTACGAGTCCAGGATCCCCAACAACGTCGCCCTCGGTGACGACCGCCGTCTGCAGCGGGCGCTGGAGGGCTGGCAGCCCAAGTTCCTCAACTGGTGGTCCGAGATGGGCCCCGAGCTGGAGAACCGGGGCGTCTACCTGCGCACCGCCGTGTCCGTCGGGCGTGACGGCTGGGCCCACTTCGACCACGTCAACGTGCCCGACTACCGCTGGGGCATCTTCCTCGCCGAGCCCACCCCCGACCGCCGGATCGCCTTCGGCGAGCACAAGGGGCAGCCGGTCTGGCAGCAGGTGCCCGGCGAGTACCGCGCCGAGCTGCAACGCCTGATCGTCGTCCAGGGCGACACCGAGCCGGCCTCGGTCGAGCAGCAGCGCCTGCTGGGGCTGACCGCGCCGAGCCTGTACGACCTGCGCAACCTCTTCCAGGTCAACGTGGAGGAGGGTCGGCACCTGTGGGCCATGGTGTACCTGCTGCACGCCTACTTCGGGCGGGAGGGCCGCGAGGAGGCCGAGGCGCTGCTCCACCGCAACTCCGGCAGCCCCGACTCGCCGCGCATCCTGGGCGCGTTCAACGAGGAGACCGCCGACTGGCTGGCCTTCTTCATGTTCACGTACTTCACCGACCGGGACGGCAAGTACCAGCTCGGCTCGCTGAAGGAGAGCGCCTTCGACCCGCTGTCGCGGACCTGCACCTTCATGCTGAAGGAGGAGGCGCACCACATGATGGTCGGCACGACGGGTGTCGACCGGGTCGTGACCCGCAGCGCCGAGCTGATCCGCGAGCACGACACCCTGGACATCGCCGCCTGCGGGGGCATCCCGCTCGACATCATCCAGAAGTACATCAACTTCCACTACACGGTCTCCCTGGACCTGTTCGGCAGCGAGACCTCCACCAACGCGGGCAACTACTACACCGCCGGACTCAAGGGCCGCTGGCAGGAGGAGCGCCGCAAGGACGACCACCGGCTCACCGACGACAGTGCCTTCCTGGACAAGCCGGGCGAGGACGGCTCCTGGGGACAGGACGAGGTCCCCACGCTGCTCGCCCTCAACCTGGATCTGCGCGACGAGTACATCTCCGACTGCGAGAACGGCCTCAAGCGCTGGAACCGGATCCTGGAGAACCACGGCGTCGACTTCCGGCTGAAGCTGCCGCACCCCGGCTTCAACCGCGGCGTCGGCCTCGCCGCCGGCCACCACATCACCCCCGACGGCACGATCGTCGACGAGCGGACCTGGGAGGCCTCCCGTCACCACTGGCTGCCCACCGCCGAGGACCTGGCGTTCGTCCGGTCGCTGATGCGGCCTGTGTACGAGCGCGGGAAGATCGCGCACTGGGTCGCCCCGCCGGTCAACGGCATCAACGGCAAACCGTTCGACTACGAGTACGTCCGACTGGTGTGAGGTGAGCCGGATGCCTGAGGTGTTCAACGCGGCGGACTGGCTGGTCGACCGGCATGTGAGAGCAAGCGGTGGCGGACGCGCGGCCGTCGTCACCCCGACCCGGACCCTGACCTACGAGGAACTGTCCGGCGAGGTCCGCCGGGTGGCGGCCGGACTGCGGGCCCTCGGCGTACGGCCGGAGGAGCGGGTCCTGCTGTGCATGGTCGACGACATCGAGCTCTTCACCGGCATCCTCGCCGCCTTCCACCTCGGCGCGGTGGCCGTCCCCGTCTCGACCATGCTCACGGGCGGTGAACTGGGCAAGCTGGTGGCCGACTCCCGCTGCCGGGTGGTGCTGGGCTCCGCCGAGTTCGCCCCGGTCGTCCGCGCGGCGCTGGCGCGGGCACCGGAGGTCGAGCACGCCGTCCTCACCGGCGACGACTCCACCGGACTGCCGGACCACGTCCGCGGCCACACCTGGCAGCGGCTGCTGCACGCCGGCAGCGGTACGGCCGACGGTCCCTACCCGACCTGGCCGGACTCGCCCGCCCTGTGGCTGTACACCTCGGGCACCACGGGCACGCCCAAGGCGGCCATGCACCGCCACCTCGACATCAAGGTCGTCGCCGAGAACTACGGCCGGCGGGTGCTGGGCATCGGCCCCGAGGACCGCTGCCTGTCGGTGGCCAAGCTCTTCTTCGCGTACGGCATCGGCAACTCGATGTTCTTCCCGCTGGCGTGCGGCGCCACGGCTCTGCTGGAACCCGCCAGACCGTCCCCCGCGCTGTTCGCCAAGCGGGCGGCAGGCGACCGGGCCACCGTCCTGTTCGGCGTACCCGGCTTCTTCGGGCAACTGCTCGCGAGCGCCGACATCCCCGACGACGCGTTCGCGACCGTGCGCGTGGGCGTCTCGGCCGGGGAGGCGCTGCCCGCGCGGATGTACGACGGGATGCTGCGACGGTTCGGTGTGGAGGTGCTCGACGGCATCGGCTCCACCGAGATGCTGCACATCTTCGTCTCCAACCGCCCGGGCCGCGTCCACCCGGGCTCCTCCGGCGAACCCGTCCCCGGGTACGGGGTGGAGCTGCGCGATGCCGAGGGCCGCGTGGTGGAGGGCGACGGCACCCCCGGAGAGCTCTATGTTCGCGGCGACTCGTCCGCCACCGGCTACTGGTGCCGCGCCGAGACGACCCGCCAGGTCTTCCTCGGCGAGTGGGTGCGCACCGGCGACACCTACCTCCGCAACGCCGACGGCACCTACACCTGCATGGGCCGCACCAACGACCTGCTCAAGGCGGGCGGTATCTGGGTCGCCCCGGCGGAGGTCGAGGAGCGTCTCCTCGCCCACCCGGACGTGGCGGAGGTCGCCGTGGTCGGCGCACCGGACGCGGACGGCCTGGACAAGCCCGTCGCGTGCGTGGTGCCGAGGCCCGGTCGCGAGGTCGATCCGGACGCGCTCGTGGCGTGGTGCCGGGAGGGCCTGGCCGCCTTCAAGCGCCCGCGCGGCGTGATCGGGCTGCCCGAGCTGCCCCGTACGCCCACCGGCAAGATCCGCCGCAACGTGCTGCGCGCCATGGTCCGCGACGGCTCCTGGGCACAGACGCCCTCGTCGTCCGCGAGTTCGGACTGAGTCGCGCCCCGGTCCTCCTACTCGACTCCTTCCACCAGGTGCGCCCAGCGCCGCAGTGCCACCTGGGACCACTCCGCGTGCCTGCCGTGGAAGAGGCCGGCGGCCTTGGCGCCACTCCAGTTCGCGGGCAGCAGCTTCGCCGGAAGGCGCGGGTCGAGGAACGGGAAGCGGCGCCACTCGTGCACCAGCATGGTCTGCGCGTGCAGGGCGGCGTCGGCGTCGGCGGGGCGCAGCCCGGTGAACTCGTCGATGAACGCCTCGTAGCGCTCCTCCACCTCGCTGAGGTCCCAGGCACGGGCCACCATGGCCGTCTCACTGCCCACCGCGCCGTACGCGGCGGTGAAGGACATCGCGCCGTCGGCGAGCCCGAGTTCCTTGAGGACGCCGAGTGCCTCCGCCTCGCGGTCGACGTGAGGTGTGATCCACACTCCGGGCTCCGGGGAGCCGAAGCCGGCCCAGGTGAGCCGGGTGCGCACCTTGTGGCGCAGATCCCGTGTGGCCTCCGGCACCGAGACCAGGACCACCAGCCAGGTGCCGTCCCATTCGCGATCGCCGCTGCCGAAGTCGTAGATGCGCTGCGCGCCCTCCGTCAGCAGCCGCCGCCCCGGCGGGGTGAGCACCCAGCGCACCCGGCGGCCCACTCGCTCGGAGACCAGCCAGCCCTCCGCCGCGGTCCGGGCGAGCGCCTGGCGGGCCGACTTCTCCTCGACCCCGAACACCGCCAGCGCGTCCACCAGCGCCGACGTCCACACCGGGACGCCCTCGGGCAGGACGTACTCACCGAGCATGGTCATCAGCAGTGACCGGGCACTGACGTCACCGACCTCACGGCGCCGGCTGACCACCGGACGGGCGCCCCCAGCGGCCCGGTCGGCGAGGCCCTTCGGGCCGGGCCCACGCGACGCACCTTCCACCATGGGCCTTCACTTCCCTCACCGACGTAGACGTATCAGGGTATCCGGGGGGGCTCGGGCCGGGAAGCGCGGAGCCCACTGGCATTACACAATATCTTGTCGTACCGGGTGAAGTTAGTAGAGAATTGCCGCGCCGTCGGCTCGACGCCCACCGAGTCCCGTCCGACCCTCGCGCACCCGGAGCGAACCCATGACCGACCTCGATGACCGGGCCTCTGCCGCGGCTGCGGACGGCGGCCGCACCCCCGCGGCCCAGCGGGCCGGAGCGGGCAGCCGCCTCGTTCAGCGGCTTCTGCGTCTGCGGCCCCCGCTCACCAGGGACGTCGTCGTCCAGCGCGGCCTGCGGGTTCCGATGCCCGACGGAACGGTCCTGCTGGCCGACCGGTGGACGCCCCGCAAGGGCGGTGACACCCTGCCCACCGCCCTCATCCGCACACCGTACGGTCGCCGGGGCCCCATGGTGGCGCTGTCGGCCCGGCCCCTGGCCGAACGCGGCTTCCAGGTCGTGGTCCAGAGCACCCGCGGCACCTTCCGATCCGGCGGGGACTTCGACCCCCTCCGGCACGAACGCGAGGACGGACTGGCCACGCTGGAATGGCTGGTGCGGCAGCCCTGGTGCGGAGAGACGGTCGTCCTCACCGGGGGCAGCTACCTCGGCTACGTCCAGTGGGCGGTCGCCGACCGGCTGCCCCCGCAGGTCAAAGCCATGATCCCGGTGGTCACCGAGTCGGCGCTCACGCTGGACTTCCTCCGCGAGGACGCGTTCGAACTGGAGACCCCGTTCGGCTGGGGCGTCATGGTGGCGGGCCAGGAACGCCGCGCGGCGAAGCTGCGTCAGCAACTCGAGGCGAAGAGGACACACCGTGCCCAGTTCACCCTGCCGCTGAACCAGGCCGACGTCGCCGCCATCGGCCGCCGCTCTCAGTACATCCAGGACATCCTCGCCCACGGCAGGGACGACGCGCACTGGACCGAGGTCGACCACCGGGCCCGGGTGGCGGAGGTGAACGTGCCGGTCAGCTCGGTGGGCGGCTGGTACGACCTCTTCCTGCCCGGCCAGCTGCGTGACTACCGGGCGCTGCGCGCGGCGGGGCACCCGGCGCGCCTGACGGTCGGTCCCTGGACCCACACCGCCATGGGCGTCTTCGCGGAGGCCGCGACCCAGACCCTGGAGTTCGGCCTCGCGCACGCACGGGGCGAACAGCCCCCGGAGCGCCCACCCGTGCGCCTGTTCGTGACGGGGGAGGAGACATGGCGGGACTTCGAGTCCTGGCCGCCCGCCGGTTACGCCCCTCAGCGCTTCCACCTCCATCCCGCTGCCGCCCTGTCGCCCGGGGAACCGTCCGAGTCGGCGCCCGACGGCTACCGCTACGACCCGGTGGACCCGACGCCCGCCGTCGGCGGAGTCCGCTTCTCTCCCGGCCTCGGCGGCCGTGTGGACAATGCCTCTCTGGAGGCCCGTGCGGACGTGCTCACCTACTCCACCGCCGTACTGGAGGAGGACGTCGAGGTCGTCGGAGAGGTCGAGGCCGAGATCTGGTTCCGCTCCAGCCTGCCCCACGCCGACGTCTTCGTCCGGCTCTGCGACGTGGACGGGAAGGGGCGCTCGACCAACCTCTGCGACGGCCTGATCAGCCTCACCGGCGCGGACCGGATCACCCGCGCCGACGTACGGCTGTGGCCGACGGCCCACGTCTTCCGACGCGGGCACCGCGTCAGGGTCCAGGTCTCCAGCGGCGCCTTCCCCCGCTACGCCCGCAACCCCGGCACCGGCGAACCCAGGGCCACCGCCACCACCCTCCGCGCCGCGGACCAGCAGGTCTTCCACGACCCCGCACACCCGTCGGCGGTGCTACTCCCGGTGCGGCAGCCCAACTGAGCCGCTCGTCCCGTTCACGGCCGGAGCGGGGGCCGGGGCCGTGGCGTCGGCGAGTGATGTCAGGTCGCGGTCGCGGGTCTCCGGCGCCATCAGGGCCGCGGCCAGGCTGACGATCATCATCAGGGTCATGTAGCCCGCGACAGGGATCCACGAGCCGGAGAACGACGTGAGCAGAAAGGCGCAGATGAGCGGCGCCACACCGCCGCCGAGCACGGAGGAGAACTCCCGGCCCAGGGTGACGCCGGCGTAGCGGTAGCGGCTGCCGAACATCTCGGGGAAGTAGCTCATCTGGACCCCGACCGCGCCCTGGCCCGCCAGCACGAAGCCGATGACCATGGTCACGGTGATGGCCACCGGCGACCCCGTGTTCAGGGCGATGAAGGAGGGGCCGGGAAGCAGCACCAGGGCCGTGAGGATCGCGGTGTAGACCGGCTTGCGGCCGACGCGGTCCGACAGAATGCCGAACCCGATGGCGCCGACACCTCCGCAGGCGGCCCCGATCATCAGGACCTTGGGCACGAAGGAGGCGTCGACGCCGACCGTGGAGACCAGGTACGAGGCCATGAAGACCTGGTAGGTGTACGACTGCGCGCTGACGCCGACGTTCATGAACAGCGCCAGCAGCATGGGCTTGCGGCCGTGCCGGAACACCTCGGTCACCGGGGACTTGGGCTTCTCCTGCCGGCGCTTGAGGTCCTGGAAGACGGGGCTCTCGCTGAGCTTGCGCCGGATGACCGCGGCGGCGACCGTGACCAGCAGGCTGCTGGCGAAGACCAGCCGCCAGCCCCAGCTCATCAGCTGGTCCTCGGACAGGGTCTGGGCGAGGATCCAGGCGACGGCTCCCAGCACGGTGCCCAGCGCGGCGCCGGTCATCACCAGCGAGGCGAGCCGCCCGCGCCGTCCGGTCACGGCCGTCTCCGTGAGGAGGGTGGCTCCGCCGGACTGCTCGGCGCCGGCTCCGAAACCCTGGAAGAAGCGGCACAGGACGAGCAACGCCGGTGCGAAGACGCCGACTTGGGAGTACGTCGGGAGCAGTCCGATGGCGAACGTCGACCCGCCCATCAGGAACAGGGTGGTGATCAGGATCCACTTGCGGCCGAGCCGGTCGCCGAAGCGCGAGAAGAACAGCCCGCCGAGCGGGCGGGCCGCGAAGCCCACGGCGTAGGCGGCGAAGCTGGCCAGCAGCGCTACCGCCGGTGAGGAGTTGGGGAAGAACAGGTCGCCGAAGACCAGGGCCGACGCGGTGCCGTAGATGACGAAGTCGTACTGTTCGAGAGCCGTGCCGACGAGGCCCGCCCAGGCCGCGCGGCGGATCGCGCGGGGGTCGGCGGGATCGGGCCCGGCGGGAGCGGGTGGGGTGGTGTCACTCGTCAGGGATCCGGTGGGAGTGTCCATCAGCCATGCCTCCTTGAAGGGGATGGGTCGGCTGGGGGAGTCTCAGGCTGCGGGCAACCGCTCCGCGTCCGCGGCCTCGGCCGCGTCGGCGGCTGCCGACGCCGTGCCGTGCCGGGTGAGGACGCCGATGAGTTCGGCGACGCGCTCGGTGAAGGCGGGGTGTCCGGCGAGCCGGTCTCCCAGCAGGCCGCTGTCGATGACGGCGGCCACGAAGTCCCGTACCGACGTGGTGCGTCGGGCGGTCTCGCGCAGTTCGCTCCGCGCCGGGTCCGCCATGGCCGCGGCGTGCGGCCCCGCGTCGAAGCCGGTCGGCGGTGCCATGCAGCACAGGTACGCGGCGACGGTGAGGGCCAGATGGTGGGGCACACGCCCGGCGCGCAGGTGTCCGAGGGCGGGCTCCGGTACGCGCTGGCGGAGCTTGACGGAACCGTCCGAGCCGACCTGTTGGGTGCGGTGGCCCAGCGCGGAGTTGCCCCAGCGGTCGAACAGCTGGGCCACGTACGCGTCGAGGTCGATGCCGTCGGGCACGGTCAGACTGGGCAGGTACTCGTCGTGCAGCACGCGGCGTGCCGCGTCGGCGACGAAGGGCCGGGCGATCGCGTCGGGGATGATGGCCCGGCCGTCCAGCGCGCCGAGGTAGGCGATGAGCGAGTGGGTGCCGTTCAGCAGACGCAGTTTGAGCAGTTCGTACGGCTCGACGTCGTCGGTGAACAGCGCCCCGCCGTCCTCCCAGGCGGGCCGGCCGGCGGTGAAGCGGTCCTCCAGCACCCACATGGTGAACGGTTCGGCGGGGACGGGTATCTCGTCGCGCACGCCGAGGTGGTCGGCGACGGCCGTGCGGTAGGCGTCCGTGGTGGCCGGGACGATCCGGTCGACCATGGTGTTGGGGAAGGCCACGGCGTCGTCCAGCCAGCCGGCCAGCTCGTCGCCCTCGGTGGCCGGCAGGGCCCCCGCGAACTCGCGTACCAGGCGGGCGGTCTGGGTTCCGTTGCCGGCGAGGTTGTCGCAGCTGAGAACGGTGACGGGCGTGGCGTTCCGGCGCAGGCGCCGCTGCAGACCGCGGGCGATCTGCCCGATCACGGTCCTCGGCGGTCCGTCGCCCCGCAGGTCGGCCCTTACGTCCTCGTGGTCGAGGTCGAGGTGTCCCGTGCGCGGCGAGAAGGTGTAGCCGTGCTCGGTGACGGTGAGCGAGACGATCCGGGTGCCCGGTGCGGCGATGGCGTCGACGACGGCCTCGGGGCGGTGGGCGGCGACGAGTGCGCCGGTGTGCACGGCGGGCACGAGGACCCGTGAGCCCTCGGGCGCGATCTCCACCACGCAGTACCGGAAGTCCTGCGCGCGCAACGCGTCGGCCACGGTCGCCGTGCGGCTCGCCACGCCGAGTATCCCCCAGGGACCGTCGGCGTGGTCCAGCGCGGCCGCGGTGTAGACGGCCTGGTGCGCGCGGTGGAAGTTGCCGAGGCCCAGATGCACGATGCCGGTCTCGGGGACCGCGCGCCGGTGCAGCAGCGAACGCGCGGGAACGGTCGCGGCGTTGAGGCGGGGAAGCGTCACGGTCGCCCTCTCACCAGTCCGTCATCGAGCCGTCGCGGCGCCGGGCCACGGGCAGGTAGGCGGCTTCGTAGGGGAACCGCGCGGCCAGGGCCTCGTCGACCTCGACGCCGAGGCCGGGGGAGTCACCGGGGTGCAGATGCCCGTCGGCGTAGGTCCAGTCGTGCCGGAACACCTCGTGGACCAGCGGTTCGTAGCCCATGTACTCCTGAATGGCGAAGTTCGGTGTGGCGAGGCCGACGTGGGTCGAGGCCGCCAGGGCCACGGGGGAGACGTCGGAGGGCCCGTGCGGGCCGAGCTTGACCTGCCAGACGTCGGCGAGCGCGGCGATCCGCCGCAGATTGCTGACGCCACCGGCGTGTGTGACACAGGTGCGTACGTAGTCGATCAGCTGCTCGGTGATGAGGGACTGGCACTCCCAGACGGTGTTGAACACCTCCCCGATCGCGAGCGGTGTCGTGGTGTGCCGGCGGACGTGGCGCAGTACCTCCTGGTTCTCGGCCGGTGTGACGTCCTCCAGCCAGAAGAGGTCGACGTCCTCCACGGCGCGGCCGAGACGGGCGGCCTCGTTGGGGGTGAGCCGGTGGTGGGAGTCGTGCAGGAGGTGCGCGTCCGGGCCCACGTGGTCGCGGACGGCCGCGAGGACGCCGGGCGCGTGGCGCAGATAGGCGGCCGTGTCCCAGACCTCCTCGGCGGGAGCGGCGCCGCGACCGGCCGGCTCGTAGCCCGCGCCCTCCCGGGTCACGCCGTAGACCGTGTCCAGACCCGGTACGCCCATCTGTGCCCGGACCGCGAGGAAGCCGCGTTCGCGCTGGGCGTCGACGGAGTCGAGGAGTTGGGCGAGGTCCCAGCCCGTGGCGTGCGTGTACGTCAGGACGCGGTCGCGGACGGCGCCGCCGAGGAGCTGGTAGAGGGGCTGGCCGGTGGTCTTGCCCTTGATGTCCCACAGGGCGAGGTCGACGGCGCCGACGGCGGTCATCGTCACCGGGCCGCGCCGCCAGTACGCACCGCGGTACAGGTACTGCCAGGTGTCCTCGACACGGGCCGGATCACGCCCGACGAGCAGAGGGGCGACGTGGTCGCGGAGGTAGGAGGCGACGGCCAGCTCGCGGCCGTTGAGGGTGGCGTCGCCCCAGCCGACCAGCCCCTCGGCGGTGGTGATCTTGAGGGTGACGAAGTTGCGTCCGGGGCTGGTGACGAGGACGTCGGCGGCGACGATGGTGTCGGTCCTGTTCACCGGGCCACCGCCACGACGTTGCTCAGTCCCTGTCCCGCCGCCAGCCGGCGGATGTTGGCGGTGATGTCCTCCGTGCGGCGGGCGAAGGTCTGCCGGGCGAGCCCCGACGAGTGCGGTGTCATCAGGGTGTTGGGCAACTCGTGGAAGGGGTGACGGCTGGGCGGCCCCGTACGCCCGTCGGCCGGGTAGTCGTACCAGACGTCGAGGGCGGCGCCCCCGATGACGCCGTCACGCAGGGCGGCGTACAGCGCGTCCTCGTCGACGACCCGGCCCCGTCCGACGTTGACCAGGACCGCCGACTCCCGCAGCCGCGCCAGCTCCGTGGCTCCGATCAGTGAGGCGGTCTCCTCGGTGAGCGGTACGGAGACGACGACCACGTCCGCGGCCTCCAGCAGGGCACCCAGGTCGTCCATGGCTCCGGACCAGGCCAGCCCCTCGGCCACGGCGTCGACACCGCCGCGCCGGGTGACGGCCACACCGCGCGCCCCGAAGGACCGGAAGCGCTGCCAGGCGCGGGCGCCGATGTGCCCGAAGCCGACGAACCCGACGGTGGCCTCGCCGAGGAGGCCGGGGTACGCCGGGGCCTCCCAGACTCCCTGGCGCAGCGCCGCGTCCTGACGCAGGAAGCCCCGCCTGAGCAGGATGGTGGCGGCGACGGTGTACTCGGCGATCGCGTCCTCGTGGTGGAACGTGTTGGCCACGAGGGTGCCCGGAGCGAGCGCGCCGACGTCGATGCCGTCGGTGCCCGCGCCCGGGGCGTGCACGAGCCGCAGCCGCTTGCCCGCGGCGGCGGTCGCGGCCGGGCAGGCCCCCGACACGAGGACGTCGGCGTCGCCGAGCGCCTGCGACATGGCGCCGGCGTCGGCCGGGTCGGGCCAGCGGACGGTGGTCGCGGTCGGCAGGGCGGCCTCGAACTGCTCGCGCAGCCGCCTGAGATGGGGATCGGTGACGACGACGGTCAGGCCGCCCGCGTCGGACAGGTGTGTCATGAGTGCTCCCGCGTGACGGAGGGGGCGCGGTCGGCCACCTGGCCGGTGGACCCGCGCACGACGAGCTGGGTGGGCAGCCGGAGCGTGCGTGGCTGGTGGCGTTCGTCCGCGGCGGACTGCGCGAGCAGTTCCAGGCTGAGCGACCCGGCGCGCGCCATGGGCACCGCGATGCTGGTCAGTGACGGGTGGGCGGTGGCCGCGAGCGGCATGTCGTCGATGCCCACGACGCTGAGGTCGTCCGGGACGCTCACGCCCAGCTGGCGCGCTCCGGCGATCACGCCGAGCGCGACGAGGTCGTTGTGGGCGATGACGGCACTCGCGCCGGACGCGATCACGCCCGCGGCGGCGGCGGTGCCCCCGGCCACCGTCTCGGACTGCCAGCCGAGCACCTCCAGCCTGAGACCGGCCCGTTCGGCCTGAGCCCGGGCGACGTCGACGCGGTGGCTGTTGGACCAGGAGTGCTGTGAGCCCTGGACGTACGCGATATGGCGGTGGCCCAGCGCGGCGAGGTACTCGGCGGCCTGCCGCAGACCGTCGCTCGCGTCGGCGAGGACGCAGTCGGCCGTGGTCGTCTCACGGTTGACGAGGACGACGGGGGTGTCACCGCACAGCGCCAGTACGTCCTCGGCGTCCAGCCGGGGCGAACACACGACGAGACCGGCCGACCTGGCGCTGAGCTGCGCGATCATCTCCCGCTCGCGATCGGGGTCGAAGTCGGTGTCGGCGAGCACGATCGTCTGCCGGCGGTGCCAGCCCTGGGCCTGGGCGGCCTTGACGAAGGTGCCGAAGACGGGGTTGGCGATGTCGGGGACGACCACGGCGATGGTCGCGGCGTCCGGTGCCTCGGCCGGGCGTGGCGGAGGCGGTTCGTACCCCAGCTCCTGAGCGGCCTCCAAGACCTTGCGCAAGGTTTCCGGGCCCAGACGCTGCGGGTCGCTGAACGCCCGGGAGGCCGTGGAGAGCGCGACGTTCGCGCGCTTCGCGACATCGGTCAAGGTGGGGGCCACGCTGCCACTCCGATTCCTCGATGGTGCCCGGTGGGCTTCACCGCTGTTCGCCGGCGCTCGCCGTTGCTCACCGGCGAAGCCCGAACGGCGTGAACTCATGGTCGGCAAGCTTGCACAACATTGTCAATGGCTGCGCAAGGCTGAGGTGAGACCCGCGGCGCGGCGGAGCTCATCACTGTCTCGTCCAGCCCCACCTCCCCACCTCCGGCCGTCGCGTGGCGTGTCAGGGGCGCGCGGAGGTCTCGTCGGGCAGGGGCTGTTCGGCCCAGATCGTCTTGCCGGTGGGTGTCTGGCGGCTGCCCCAGCGCTCGGAGACCTGGGCGACGAGCAGCAGCCCGCGCCCGCCCTCGTCGAAGACACGGGCCCGGCGCAGATGCGGGGCGGTACCGCTGCCGTCGGACACCTCGCAGATGAGCGTCGAGTCGCGGATCAGCCGCAGCTCGATGGGGGCGTCGCCGTACCGGACGGCGTTGGTGACCAGCTCGCTGACGATCAGCTCGGTGGGGAACGCCGCCTCCGCCAGCCCCCAGGCGGCCAGCTGTTCGCCCGCCATCCTGCGGGCCCCGGCCACGGCCGCCGGGTCCCTCGGCAGCTGCCAGGTCCGTACCCTCGCGGCGTCGAGCGCGGAGGTGCGGGCGAGCATCAGGACGATGTCGTCGGCGGGACGGCCCGCCGGCACCGTGCGCAGCACCTGGTCGCAGGTGTCCTCCAGCCGCTCGGCCGGATTGCTCAACGCCTCGCTCAGCCGGGTGAGCCCGGCCTCGACGTCGCGGTCGGCGGTCCCGATCAGGCCGTCGGTGTAGAGGGCGAGCAGGCTGCCCTCCTCCAGCTCGACCTCGGCGGCCTCGAACGGCAGGCCCCCGAGACCGAGTGGTGGGCCGGCCGGCAGATCCAGGAACCGCACACGGCCGTCGGGGGTGACGAGGGCGGGCGGCGGATGTCCGGCGCGGGCGATGGCGCAGCGGCGGGAGACCGGGTCGTACACGGCGTACAGGCAGGTGGCCCCGACCTGCCCGGACGCCTCTTCCCGCCCGCGCACCTCCGGCCCCTCCTCCCGGTCGAGCCTGATGACGAGGTCGTCCAGCTGGGTCAGCAACTCGTCGGGGGCGAGGTCGACGTCGGCGAGGGTCCGTACGGCGGTCCGCAGGCGGCCCATCGTGGCCGACGCGTGGATGCCGTGCCCCACCACGTCGCCGACGACCAGGGCGACCCGGGCGCCGGACAGGGGGATCGCGTCGAACCAGTCCCCGCCGACGTCCGCACCGGAACCGGCCGGCAGATAGCGGTAGGCGACCTCCATCGCCGCGAGGCCCGGCGGCCGCTCGGGAAGGAGGCTGCGCTGGAGCGCCAGCGCCGTCCGGCGCTCACGGGTGTAACGGCGGGCGTTGTCCACACTGACCGCCGCCCTGGCGACGATCTCCTCCGCGAGCAGCAGGTCGTCCTCGTCGAACGGCTCCGCCGTCCGGTGCCGCAGGAAGTGGACCAGGCCCAGGGTCACCCCACGGGCCCGCAGCGGCACCATCATCACCGAGTGGATCATGTGCCGGGCCACGGTCTCGGCGCGGGCCGGGGAGGACGTGATCCACTCCCGCAGCTCCGGGTCGCCCGGCTTGTGCCGTGCGCCGCGGCCGGTGAGCAGCGTCCGTACGGGCAGCGTGCCCACGGGGTAGACGGTCGGGTCGCCCGAGGCGACCACCGACTCGGGACAGCCCTCCAGCACCGACCGCTGCGCCGTGCGGCGCGCGGTGACCGGCTCACTGATCCGCACCGGTTCCGGCTCGTCGCCCAGGACGACGGACTCCAGCAGGTCCACGGCGACGAAGTCCGCGAACCCGGTCACGGCAGCCTCCGCCAGCTCGTCCGCCGTCCGGATCACGTCCAGGGTGCTGCCGATGCGGAGTCCGGCGTCGTTGAGCACCGCGAGGCGGCGGCGGGCCCAGTACTGCTCCGTCGTGTCGAACACGGCCGCGGACAGTCCGTGGACCGTGCCGGCCTCGCCCTTGAGCGGCGATATGAACATCGACCACGCATGCGGCCGGGTCTCGCCCGGTGCCTGGCCGTGCTGCTCGTGGAACACCGTCTCACCGGTGCGCAGGACCTGCCGCTGGAGGCGGTCGTACTCGTCGAACGGCCAGCTGGGCTCGATCTCCCACAGGGTCAGGCCCCGCATCTCCTCCTCGGGCCTGCCCATGATCCGGATCATGCTCTCGTTGGCGGCCACGAACCGGTTCTCGCGGTCGTAGACCGCCACCGGCACGGGGAGCTGCGCCAGCGTGAGGTCCCACAGGGCCCCCGCCCCCGGATCGGTCCGCCCGGCCGTGCTCGCCGGTACGGCACGGGTGACGAGCCAGAGCCCCTCCGGTCCCGCGTCCAGCAACGGCGTCCCCTGCAGGTGCACCACGACACGGGCGCCGTCGCGGTGCCGCAGCGCGACCTCGCTGGCCCAGCGCTGTCCACGGGCCAGGTGGCGCCGGGCGGACCGGGGCAGCTCGGCGGCCAGCAGGTCGTCGGCGGCCCGGCCCACGACGTCCGCCGCCTCGTACCCGAGCAGCTGCCGGGCCCCGGCGCTCCACATCCTGATCGTCCCACCGGCGCCCACGACGACCGCGAAGTCCTCCGGTACGCGTCCCTCCACGGTGCCTCCGGATGTGACGTCTCCGCTGTTCATGGGCTCTCGCTTCCCGGGTACCCCCTGCGGCAGGATGTTTCGCCCACGACCGCCGGGCGATGTCGGCGACGGTGACCTTGGCTGGAGGTGTCTGTCCGGCTGCGGGTTTGTTGTGGCTGGTCGGCCAACCGCGACGGACTCGCGGTCGTCGGCCGGCGGTCGCTGGTCGGCAGCCGGCAGCCGGCAGACAGCGGTCGACGGCTGGCGGTCACCATGCGGCCAGCGGCCAGCGGCCAGCGGCCAGCAGCCAGCGGCCAGCAGCCGGCCGTCGGTGGTCAACGGACAGCGACCTGGTGCCGCAAAGCCCGGTCGGTCGGCACACTCGCCGCACGGTGCTGTTCGCATCCCGGACGACCAACCGTCACGCGCGCGCCACGGGCCCTTCCCCCACGTTCGCTGCGCTTGGCACACTCCCTGCGCGCAGGTCACATCCATCGCACCACGTCAGGACAAGAGGTCATCCGCCCATGCCTGAAGTCAACCGGCGCCGATTCCTCCAACTCACGGGCGCCACCACGGCGTTCACCGCGCTGTCCAACAGCATCGAGCAGGCCGCGGCACTGCCCGCGCACCACCGGTCCGGCACCATCGAGGACGTCGAGCACATCGTCGTCCTGATGCAGGAGAACCGGTCCTTCGACCACTACTTCGGTTCCCTCAGAGGCGTCCGCGGGTTCGGCGACCCGCGGCCCGTGACGCTGCGGAACGGCAAGTCGGTCTGGCACCAGTCGGACGGCACCAAGGACGTGCTGCCCTTCCGCCCCGACGCCGACGACCTGGGCCTGCAGTTCATCCAGGACCTCCCGCACGGCTGGAACGACGGCCACCAGGCCTTCGACCAGGGCCGGTACGACCAGTGGGTGCCCGCCAAGTCGGCCACGACGATGGCGTACCTGACCCGCGAGGACATCCCGTTCCACTACGCGCTCGCCGACTCGTTCACGATCTGCGACGCCTACCACTGCTCGTTCATCGGCTCCACCGACCCCAACCGCTACTACATGTGGACGGGTTACACGGGCAACGACGGCACCGGCGGCGGCCCCGTCCTCGGCAACGACGAGGTCGGATACGGCTGGACCACGTACCCCGAGCGTCTCGAGAAGGCCGGGATCTCCTGGAAGATCTACCAGGACGTCGGCGACGGCCTGGACGCGAACGGCTCCTGGGGCTGGATCCAGGACGCCTACCGCGGCAACTACGGCGACAACTCGCTGCTGTACTTCAACCAGTACCGCGACGCCAAGCCCGGCGACCCCCTCTACGACAAGGCCCGCACGGGCACCGACGCCCGCAAGGGCGAGGGGTACTTCGACCAGCTCAAGGCCGACATCAAGAACGGCACCCTGCCGCAGATCTCCTGGATCGTCGCCCCCGAGGCCTTCACCGAGCACCCCAACTGGCCCGCGAACTACGGCGCCTGGTACGTCGCCCAGGTCCTCGACGCGCTGACCTCGAACCCCGAGGTCTGGGGGAAGACGGCGCTGTTCATCACGTACGACGAGAACGACGGCTTCTTCGACCACCTCCTCCCGCCGTTCCCGCCGGGGTCCGCCGGCCAGGGCCGGTCCACGGTCGACGTCGGTCCCGACCTCTTCAAGGGTGACAACGGCCACGTGGCCGGACCGTACGGGCTCGGCCAGCGCGTGCCGATGCTCGTCGTCTCCCCGTGGAGCAAGGGCGGTTACGTCTGCTCCGAGACCCTCGACCACACCTCGATCATCCGGTTCATGGAGCGCCGGTTCGGTGTGCACGAGCCGAACATCTCGCCCTGGCGGCGCGCGGTCTGCGGTGACCTGACGGCCGCGTTCGACTTCTCCCGCGAGGACACCCGGCCGGTCGCGCTGCCCGGCACCGACGGGTACGAGCCGCCGGACAGGGACCGCCACCCCGACTACGTGCCGACCCCGCCCGCCAACCCGGTCCTGCCCAGGCAGGAGCACGGCCTGCGGCTCGCCCGGCCGCTCAAGTACGCGCCGTACGTGGACGGTTCGGTGGACGCGGCGAGCGGGAAGCTCACCCTGACCTTCGCCTCCGGGCCCAAGGCGGGCGCAGGCTTCCTCGTCACCTCCGGCAACCGCACCGACGGCCCGTGGACCTACACGACCGAGGCGGGCAAGAGGATCTCGGACACCTGGAACACGACCGCCTCGAACGGCTCGTACGACCTGACCGTGCACGGCCCGAACGGCTTCCTGCGCGTCTTCAAGGGCCCGGGCAAGGCGGCCGGTCCCGAGGTGACCGCCCGGCACGTCGGCGACGACGTCGAGCTGACCCTCACCAACACGGGCTCCCGCACGGCGAATCTGACGCTCACCGACGGATACGGCGGCCGGCCCCGCACGTTCCGGGTGAGGGCGGGGGCCACCGTGAAGCACACGGTGGACCTGAGCCGCGGCAAGCGCTGGTACGACCTGACCGTCGTCTCCGACGCCGACGCCGGCTTCCTGCGCCGGTTCGCGGGCCACGTCGAGAACGGACGGGCAGGTGTGAGCGACCCGGCGATCGTCACGATTTAGGAAAAGCCGTGAAACCTGCGGAGAAAAGCGGGGTCGGTTCTCGGCCACCTCACGGTAGGGTGCCGCGGTGACCACAGAATCGAACATTTCTGCAGGTGGATCGGCTGATCCGCGCGTGCAGCGACAGGTGCAGCAGCAGGCCGGGGTCGCCCCTGGCGGCCCCGGCGGCGGCACCCTCTTCACCGAGCCCGTCCTGGTGGTGAACCAGAAGGCCAAGCTGATCGAGCTGACCAATGAGTACAAGGTCATGGACCAGCAGGGCAACCAGCTCGGATCGGTCGTCCAGGTCGGGCAGAGCGCGCTCAAGAAGATCCTGCGCTTCGTCGCCAGCCTCGACCAGTACATGACGCACAAGCTGGAGATCCGCGACGCGCACGGACAGCCGCAGCTGCTGCTCACGCGACCCCGGAAGATATTCAAGTCCCGGGTGATCGTGCAGCGTCCCGACGGCAGTCCCGTCGGCGAGATCGTCCAGCAGAACATGATCGGGAAGATCAACTTCGCGATCAACGCGGGCGGTCAGCAGGTCGGTGCCGTCAAGGCGGAGAACTGGCGCGCCTGGAACTTCGCGATCGTCGACCACGCGGGCAACGAGGTCGCCCGGATCACCAAGACCTGGGAGGGCCTCGCCAAGACGATGTTCACGACCGCGGACAACTACGTCCTGCAGATCCACTACCAGTTGCCCGAACCGCTGCTCAGCCTCGTCGTCGCGACGGCGCTGACCGTGGACACGGCACTGAAGCAGGACGCGCGCGGGATCGGCTGAACCCGTTTCTGAACCCGTTTCGGGCAAGGGGTGGGTGGCACGCACGGCGCGTGCCACCCACCCCTTGTTCGTGGGGGAGTTCGTGCGGGATCACTTCGTGGGGATCACAGGGGAGTCAGGTGCCCGGGCGAGGGCGAGGGCGGGGCGGACCGGCGGGACACCAGGGAGGGCTCGTACGGCGCCTGTCCGGGCTCCAGTGCCAGGACCGCCGCCACCGGATGGTCGTCGTCCGGGACGAGGAGATCGGCCGGATGCGGTGCGGGGTCCGTCCGGTGCGGTTGGGGCGTCGCCCGCGACAGCAGCACCACGCCCCAGGAGGCCAGCGCCGCTCCCGCCAGGGCAAGAGGTACGCCCGCGAGGCCGGAGCGCACCTGCTCGCCCAGCAGGGACAGGCCGATCACCGAGGCGGCGACCGGATTGGCCAGGGTCACCACGGCGAGCGGGGCACCGAGACCGCCCTTGTAGGCGGTCTGGGAGAGCAGCAGTCCGCCCGTGGCGAAGGCCGCGACCAGCAGGGCCACCCCGATCACCTGGACACTGAGCAGTGAGCCCGAGCGGTCCGTCGCGGCGACCGTCACGGTCTGCGTGAGCGCCGACGCGACGCCCGAGGCGAAGCCGGACGCGGTCGCGTGCCGCAGTCCGGGCCGCGCGCCCCGCCGGGCCAGCATGCCGATCAGGGCTGCCGTCACCCCGGAGACCGCGAGGGCCTCCGGGAGGCTCAGTACGTCGTCGGGCGCGGGGCCGGACGCGGCGACCAGGATCGCGGCGAGCCCGGCGAGCGTGAACGCCGTGCCCCGCCACTCCACCGCGCTGACCCGCCGCCCGGCCATCCGCGCGCCCAGCGGCACGGCGGCCACCAGGGTGAGCGCGCCGAGCGGCTGCACCACGGTCAGCGGACCGTACTTGAGGGCCACCACGTGCAGCAGCGCCGCGGACCCGTTCAGCAGGACGGAGCCCCACCAGGCGCCGCTGGCCAGCAGTCGGCCCACGCCCGCGTCGCCGCTCCGGGACGCGAGCCGCTCCTGGGCGACGGCCGCGGCGGCGTACGCGACGGCCGAGAACAGGGAGAGGGCGACGGCGACGAGGGTGGCGTTCATCGGCCCGCTCCCACCAGGACGGGCTCATCGGCCCTGACGAGCTCCGGGGCGCGCCCGGCGGTGGTCGCCGTGCGGTGTGGCAGGTGGATCGCCGCGAGGGCGAGGCCGAGCAGCGCGGCGGCGCCGATCGCGTCGAGCCAGTAGTGGTTCGCCGTGCCGACGATCACCAGCAGGGTCACCAGCGGGTGCAGCAGCCACAGCCACCGCCAGCGGGACCGGGTGGCGGCGATCAGCCCGATCGCGACCATGAGCGCCCAGCCGAAGTGCAGCGACGGCATCGCCGCGAACTGGTTCGCCAGCGAGTCGGTCGCCGGGGTCGCCGCGTAGACCGAGGGCCCGTACACCTGGGCCGTGTCGACGAGGCCCGTGCCGTCGAGCATGCGCGGCGGAGCCAGCGGGAACGCCAGGTGCAGCAGCAGGGCGGCGGCCGTGACGGCGGCCAGGACCCGGCGGGCCCACACGTAGTGCGTCGGCCGTCGCAGATAGAGCCAGACCAGGAAGGCCGCGGTGGCGGGGAAGTGGACGATCGCGTAGTAGCTGTTCGCCAGCTGGGCGAGCCCGTCGCCGTGCAGGAGCACGGACTGCACGGTGGCCTCGTCGGGCAGGCGCAGGGCCCGCTCCCAGTCCCACACGTGGTGGGCGTTGCGGAAGGCCTCGCCGGTGTGGCCGTTCGCCAGCAGCCGGCCGAACTTGTAGACGAGGAAGAGTCCCGCGACGAGCAGGAGCTCGCGGACGAGGGGCGGCCGCGCGGCGCCGTCGGGCGCCGCCCGGCGCCGTATGGCCGCGTCGGACTCGGATCCTGCAGGCTCGGTTCGGGCTGTCATCCCCCGGCCCCTTTGCTGACGACTGCTGACGACGTACGGAATCACCGATACGCGAACGTACCGATACGGTGGTGTACCGATACGCCACTGTACCGATACGAAGGCGTTTCGGTACAGTGGCGTATCGCTATACACTGTGTGAGACAGCCCACCGATCAAGACGGCGGATCACGGCCGAGAGTTGACAGGCCTCGATCCGAGAAGTGCGGGAAGAGGGAGAGTCCATGACGTCGCAGGCAGCGGACGGGCCGGAGACGGTCGCAGCCTCGCGCCGCTCCAAGATCACGCCCGAGCGTGAGCGGGAGTTCTTCGACGCCGTGCTCGAACAGATCCGGGAGTGCGGCTACGACGCGGTGAGCATGGAGGGCGTCGCGGCGAGCACGCGGTGCAGCAAGTCCACGCTGTACCGGCAGTGGAAGACGAAGCCGCAGTTCGTGGCGGCGGCACTCCGGGCCAGCCGCTGCCCGCGGTTCGCCGACATCGACACCGGCTCGCTCGCCGGGGACCTGCGCGAGGTGGCGGCACGGGCCGGGGCCGACTGGTTCGGCCGCGACGCCCGGCTGCTCCACGGGCTCGCCCACGCCATCACGCAGGACACGGACCTGCAGCGGGCGATGCGTGACGCGTTCGTCGAGCCGGAGATCGCCGGTCTGCGGAAGCTCCTCGACCGCGCGGTCGCCCGGGGTGAGATCGCCGCGGACAACCCCGCGACGGAGTACGTGCCCGCCCAGATCCTCGGTGTGCTGCGGGCCCGCCCGCTCCTGGAGGGCCGGGACGCCGACGAGGCGTATCTGGCCCGCTTCGTGGAGGCGGCCGTCCTCCCGGCGCTCGGGCTGGGTGAGGGGCGGCCGGGGGCCACGACCTTAGAACGCGGGCCGACGTCCGGCGGATGACCGGGCGCCGGCCCGTGCCGCGCCGCACCGTGGGGACGGGGACGGCGCGCATCACCGGCCGGGTGGGGTTCCTCTGGAGCGGAGGGGGACTCCACCCGGCCGACTCGTTCGCGGGCGGTGTGCGTTCTCGGGCCCTGGACGTTCAGACGTTCTGCCCGTTTCCGCCCCCCGACATCTCCTTGATGCCCTTGGTGATCTCGTCGATGACGGACTGCTTGGGCGCCTTGGAGCCGACGTCGATGCCGAAGCGGATCACGACGAGCCGGTCGGGGTCGGCGGGTGCCGGGAACGCGAGCGACTCCACGTAACCGTCGGCGCCCTCGCTCGTGACGACCTTCCAGCGGACCATGTAGCCCTTCTCGCCGGCCACGGTCACGGCCTTGGAGCCCAGCTCGTCGTGCGAGGTGATCTTCCCGTACGTGGTGCCGCCGTAGGCCTCCTCGGCGTTCTTCTCGATGTCCGCCTTCGCGGCGGCCTCGGCCGTGGTGGCGTTGAGCTTCAGCACCTCGGCGGGCGCCGAGTACGCGCCGCCGCGTGTGCACGTCTCGGAGGGGTTGCCGGGGCACTTGTACGAGTCCTTGCTCGTGACCTGTACGCCCACGGCGAGCGACTGGGCGGTCCAGTCGTCGGGCACCGGGATGCCGATGCCGTTGACCGGGTCGACGGCGTATCCGTCCACGATCCGCGGCTTCGCGGACTCGCCGGGCGCCGGAGTCTGACCATCGGAACCGCCGGAGCCGCCCGAGCCGCCGGAACCTCCGCCGGGGCCGCCCTGGCCTCCGCTCTGTCCACCGCCGGGGCCGCCCTGGCCGTTCTGTCCGCCCGGGCCCTGTGAACTGGCTGCCGAATCCCGCCCGCCGTCCTTGGTGAGGGCGTACACGCCGACGCCGATGCTCGCCAGGACGGCTGCGGCCACGGCTACGGCGATGCCGGTGCGCAGGCCGCGTCGTGGGGGTGCGGGTGGGTGCGCCGGGTACGGGCCCATGGTGGCGGGGTATGCCGCCGCGGGCGGTGACTGCGTCGGGGGACCCCATGTGGCGGCCGGTTCCGCGGGGCGGATCCGGTCCGTCCATGCCTTGCCGTCCCACCAGCGTTCGGTGGCGGGGCCGTCATTTGTCTGCCCGGGGTCGGGGTACCAGCCGGGGGGAGTCTCCTGGGTCATGGGGTCACGGTATGAGGTGAGGGTGAAAGACGGATGAGAGGGGGTTCTTCGCCCCCGCCGCCCCTACCCGTCCACCCCACCCTCCTCAAACACCAACCGCTCCGGCCCTCGCTCAACACGCCCCACCGACGGCAACCCACCCCACCCCGGCGTCACCGACCCCAACACGCTCGCCCGTCGCGCCCCGGTGCCAACCGGACACGTGCCCGGCAGTCCGTGCGCGGTCAGGAACCCCAGCACACCGAACGCGTACGCCTCCTTGGCGGCAGGAGGCACCCCCAGCGCGTCGGAGGTACGCACCGGCACACCACCCGACTCGGCCCGCAGCATGCCCATCAGCACCGGGTTACACGTGCCGCCACCCGAGACGATCACCTCTGTGCCCCCCACCAACCGCACGGCGTCGGCGATCGTCCGCGCCGACAGCCGGGTGAGCGTCGCGACGACGTCCTGAGGGGGCAGCCCGGGGAAACCGGCGAGCGCGTCGAGCAGATAGCCCACGTGGAAGAGCTCCTTGCCCGTCGTCTTGGGCGCGGGCAACGCGTAGTACGGCTCGTCGAGGAGCCGGTCCAGTAACGCCTCGTGCACGGTCCCGCCCGCGGCGAGCGCACCGTCCACGTCGTACGGCAGCCGCCCACCGCTGAAGTGAAGGACCGCCGCGTCGACGAGGGCGCCCGCCGGACCGGTGTCGAAGGCCGTGCCGTCCGGCGTGGTGAGGTTGGCGATGCCGCCGAGGTTCAGCGCGACCGGGGTACCCGGGCGCCCCCGCAGCCACAACACGTCGAACAGGCTCACCAGCGGCGCCCCCTGACCGCCCGCGGCGATGTCGCGCGGCCGGAAGTCGGAGACCACGGGAAGCCCCGTCGCCTCCGCGATCCAGGCGGGCTGCCCGATCTGGAGCGTGCCGCGCACGGTGCCCTGCTCGGCCCAGTGGTACACGGTCTGCCCGTGCGAGGCGACCAACTCGGCCCGCCCGTCGCAGAACCGGTCGTTCGCGTGGAGCGCGGCCGCGGCGAAGGCCTGCCCGATCCGTGTGTCCAGACGGCACACGGCGGCCATGCTGGTGGTCGCCGGAGGGAGCGCCGCGGCGAGAGCCTGTCGCAGCGCGTCGTCGTACGGTTCGCTGACGAAGCCGAGCGGCTTCAGCGTGAGGGTGCCCCCGTCGAGGCTCAGGTCCGCCGCCGCCGCGTCGATCGCGTCGTACGACGTCCCTGACATCAGCCCGATCACCCGCATTACTCAATTCCCCCTAGTATCAGTACATTTAGTAATGATCAGTACTTGTTAGTACCCTTGTTCGTCACCAGAAGCGTCAACGCGCTCACCGCGCACGTCACCGCCGCGTAGTACCCCGGAATGTCCACGTTCCCCGTGCGCTCGATCGTCTTGGTGATGACGAGCCCGGCGCAGCCCGAGAACACGGCGTTGGACAGGGCGTAGGCGAGTCCCAGGCCGGTGTAGCGGACGTTCGTCGGGAAGAGCTCGGAGAGCATCGCCGGGCCGGGGCCCGCCATCAGGCCCACCACCGCTCCCGCCACGAACACGGCCACGCCCTTCACGACGTTCGAAGTCCCCGTGCTCTGAAGGAGGTTGAGGAGCGGCAGCGCCAGCGCGGTCACCAGCAGCGCGCCCGCCAGCATCACCGGCCGCCGCCCGAACCGGTCGCTGAGCCACCCGGCGGGGACGATCGTGGCCGCGAAACCGAGGTTCGCCAGCACCGTGGCCACGAGGGCCTGCTGGAACGTCGCGTTCAGGCTGCTCTGCAGATACGAGGGCAGCACCACCAGGAAGGTGTAACCGGCCGCCGCCCAGCCCATGACGCGTCCGGCGCCGAGCGCGACGGACCGCGCGACCTCCCGCGGCGGCGGACGCCCGGCCTCCCGCTCCTGACGGAACGCCGGCGTCTCGTCCAGCCGCAGGCGGAGCCACAGCGCGGCCAGGCCGAGGGGCAGCGTCAACAGGAACGGCAGGCGCCAGCCCCAGGAGTTCAGGTCCCGCGGATCAAGCACCGTGGCCAGCAGGGCGGCCACCCCGGCCCCGCCCAGCAGCCCCAGGGCCACCGTGAACGACTGCCACGACCCGTACAGCCCCCGCTTCCCCGGTGGCGCGAACTCCGTCATCACCGACACCGCGCCCCCGAACTCCCCGCCCGCGGACAGCCCTTGGAGCACCCGCAGGAAGGTCAGCAGCCACGGGGCGAGGGCGCCCGCCGTGGCGTACGTGGGCAGCAAGCCGATCAGCGTCGTCGCCCCCGTCATCAGCAGGACGACCGTGATGAGCACCGGGCGGCGCCCGATCCGGTCCCCGAGACGGCCGAACAGCGCCGCGCCCACCGGCCGGAAGAAGAACGCGAGCGCGAACGAGGCGTACGTCTTCACCAGGCCCTCGATCTCGCTGCCGCCCTCCGGAGTGAAGAAGCGGGCCGCGATGATCGTGGCGAAGTAGCCGTAGACGCCGAACTCGTACCACTCGATGAAGTTGCCCACCGATCCCGCGAACAGCGCCCTGCGGGACTGTGCGGGCCGGACGGCCGTCTGCTGGTCCGGGCCGTGCTCAGGGGCGGCCGTCATGCCGGCTCCTTCCGGGGCGTGGGACCGAACGATGTTGGAAAATTAGTTTCAGCAAAGCCCTTCTTGACTGTCAATTAGTTTCACCGGTGCTGGTGAAAGGTGAGGTGAAGGGGGCGTCGCGTCGACCTCGCGCACCCGGTGTCACTCGTGTCAGCACCTCGTGCCCGGACCGCCCTCCCCACGGCTCCCGGACGACTACCCTCGATCCCCGTACGTCGTTTGGGTGACCTGTCGTGTGGGCGACCTGGGGAGGGACCGGGATGACGGAGGATCGGCCGGGAGCGGCCGCCGCCTCGGCCTCCCTGTGGGAGCGCGAAGCGGAACTCGACGCCATCAAGGAGGCGATCGACGACCTGCGCGAGGACCGCGCCTCCCGGGGCAGCCTCCTCGTGTTCACGGGCGAGGCGGGCATCGGCAAGACCGCGCTCCTCGCCGAGGCACGTCGCCTCGCGGAGGAACGCGGCTGCGCGGTCTGGTCGGCGCGCGGCGGCGAGACCGTCACCTCCGTCCCCTTCAACGTCGTACGGCAGCTGATGCAACCCGTGTTCCTGTCCCTGATGCCGGACGAGGCCCGGGAGTACCTGGGCGA
The DNA here is from genome assembly GCF_040704615.1 of Streptomyces sp. NPDC046862. Classification (NCBI taxonomy): domain Bacteria; kingdom Bacillati; phylum Actinomycetota; class Actinomycetes; order Kitasatosporales; family Streptomycetaceae; genus Streptomyces; species Streptomyces sp. NPDC046862. The sequence continues at coordinate 183,999 of NZ_JBEYXP010000011.1, forward strand.
CTGGTACGACGTCGCCGGCCCCGCGCTCGGCATAGCGGCCCCCGGAGACCGGCTCGCCGATCCGCAGGGGGTGTGCGACGGTCTGATCGCGGCCGTCAGCCGGCTCGCCCGGCGCGACTGGCCCCTGGTCCTGCTGATCGACGACGCGCACTGGGCCGACCAGGAGACCCTGCACTGGCTGGCCGCGTTGGCGGAGCGCCTCGGCGAGCTGTCCGTCCTCGTCGTGGTCGCCCGCCGCCCGGCCGACGTCACCGGGGAGCGCGCCTGCCTCCTGGACGAGGTCGCCGCCACGGCCCGCCCCACCGCCCCGCTGAGCGCACTGACCCCCGAGGCGACCGCCGGGCTCACCCGCGCCACGGTCGGCGAACACGCCGACGCGCCCTTCTGCCGCGAGGCGTGGGCGGTCACCGGCGGCAACCCGTACGAGACCGTGGAACTCCTCGCCAAGGTCCAGGACAGCCAGCTGGAACCGGTCGAGTCGTCGGCCGCCGAACTGCGCGCCCTGAACCGCTCGGCCCGCGGCCGCGGCCTGGTCGCCCGCCTCGAAGGGCTCGGACTCGACGCCACCCGCTTCGCGTGGGCCGCCGCCGTCCTCGGCACCGGCATCACCGTGGAGCTCGTCGCCACGCTCGCCACCATGCGCCCCGAGGAAGCCGTGCGCTGCGCCCGGCTGCTCGGCGCGGCCCGCATCCTCACCGAGACCGACCGGACGACCCGTCAGGTGGGCGACGGAGAGCTGGAGTTCGTGCACCCGCTGATCGCCACCGCCGTGTACCAATCGATCCCGCCCGCCATGCGCACCGCCCTGCACGGCGTCGCCGCCGAGGCCGTCACCGCCTCCGGGCTCGGAGCCGCCGCGGCCTCGCGCCACCTGCTCAAGGTGCACCCGGACGACGACCCCGAGCTGGTCGAGCAGTTGCGCGAGGCGGCGCGCGAGCACCTCGCCATCGGAGCACCCGACGCGGCCCGCCGCTGCCTGGAGCGCGCCCTGCTGGAACCGCCCGAGCCCGGCGTCCACGCGGAGGTGCTCTACGAGCTGGGCTGCGCCACGCTGCTGACCTCACCGGCCACCACCATCGACTACCTCCAGTCGGCCCTCGCGATGCCCGGCCTCGACGGGGACACCCGCGTGGACGCCGTGGTCCGCCTCTCCCAGGCACTCCTCCACAACGACCAGCTTCAGGACGCCGTCCGCACCGTCGACACGGAGGCCGCCCGGCTCGGCCCCGGCCCGGGCCGGCTGCGGCTCAAGGCCGTGCACTACATGTGGCAGGGACTCCACCCGGGCGAGGAGCACTTACCGGGGCGCTCCGAGGGGCTCGCCGCCCTCGCGGCCACCTGCACGGGCCGGGACAACTCGGAGCGCGTGCTGCTCATCCTCCGCGGCTTCGACCTGATGACACGCGGCGACAACGCCGAGGAGGTCGTCGAGTACTGCGACCGCGCACTCGTCGACGGCGGCCTCGCGCCCGGACTCGGCTGGACGGACACCGAGTGGGGCATCGAACCACTGCTGATGCTGGCGAGCGCGTACGCCTACGCCGACCGGCTCGACCAGGCGGAGACCCTGTACGCACAGGCCCTGCGCGCCTACGAGTCCGCCGGCTGGAGCGGCGGCCACCTCGCCCTGGCCCACGCCTACGTCGGCCTCGGACACCGCAGGAGGGGCCGCCTGAAGGACGCGGAGGCCTCCCTGCGGGAGTCGCTGCGCATCGCCGAACGGGTCGGCCGCGGGCTGCCGCTGTACTGGACGACGACCTGCAACCTCGTCGACACCCTGCTCGCCCGCGGCCACGTCGACGAGGCCTGGGAGATCGCGGAGCGGTACGGCTTCGCCCCGCCGTACCCCTCCACCATCGTCCTGCCCGACTCCCGCTCCCTCCGCGGCCGGCTGCTGCTCGCCACCGGCCGCAGGGACGAGGGCGTCAACGAACTCCAGGCCGCGGAGAAGGCCGCCGCGGCCCGCGGCCACCACAACCCCGTGGCGGCGCCCTGGGGCGGCGACCTCGCACGCGCCCTCGCCCACGAGGACCCGCGCCGCGCGGCCGAACTCGCGCTCGCCGTCCGCCGCCAGGCCGAACGCTTCGGCACCGACACGGCCATAGGAGAGGCACTCCGCCTCGCCGCGTCACTGGAGACCGGCCGACGCGCCACCGCCCTGTACGCCCGGGCCGTCGCCTGCCTGGAGGGCTCCCCCTGCGCCTACGAACACGCCGTGGCGCGCGTGGAGTACGGCATCGCCGGCCGCTCCACGACGGAACTCCACAAGGGCCTTGACCTGGCGCGTGACTGCGGCGCGGACGGCCTGGTGGCCCAGGCGCAGCGGGCGCTGGACGAAGGACGGGGACTGCGGTAGCGGGACGACGGCCACCGCGCCGCTCCCGCCCTAGAGGGCGAGCAACTGCTCCGTGGTCGCCTCCAGGCGCTTCGCCACCTCACGGTCGTACGCCTGCTCGTGCGCCCGGGACGGCGACGTGCCGTCGAAGTAGCCCCCCGACCCCACGTCCCCGGTGATCAGCGCGAGCACGGCCTCCGCTCCCTCGGCGACCGTGGACCACGGGGAGACACCGGCCTCGCGGACCATGGTGGTGTTCATGAAGGTGGCCGGATGCAGCACGTTCACCGACACACCGGTGCCCGCCAGCTGACCGGCCAGCGTGAACGTGTGGGCGGCGAGCGCGAACTTGGCGCGGCAGTACGCCGACATGCCGTTGTAGCCACGGGTGAACTCGGGATCACCGAAGTCGAGGGGCTCCTCACCGGCGGAGCCGACGTTCACGACACGGGAGGGCGCGTTCGCACGGAGAGCGGGCAGCAGGGCACGGGTGAGGGCCACCGGCGCCAGGTAGTTCACGGCCAGCCGCAGTTCGTGGCCGTCGCCGCTCAGCTCCCGGGCCGCGTCGCGCGGGCCGCTGCCCACCCCTGCGTTGTTGACGAGCACGTCGAGCCCGGGATGCTCGGCGGCGACCCGGGCGCCCAGGTCACGGACCTGCGCCAGGGAGGCCAGATCGGCGACGTACGCGTACGCCTCGCCCTCGGTGCGCAGCTCCTCGGCGACCCGCTCCGCACGGCCGGGATCACGGCCGTGGGCGAGGACGACGTGCCCCGCCCGGGCCAGCTCCAGGGCGACGTGGCGGCCGAGTCCGGAGGTGGCGCCGGTGATCAGAACAGTGGACATGCCTCCACCGTAGGCAGACGGGGAGGCAGGGGCGAGGCACGGAAGAGGTGCTGTTGGAGCTACGACCCGCAGGGTCACCCTGCGGGGAAGGGGACCTGGGTGCGGTTCAGGCCCGGGGGCCGTCCCCCTCCGCCGGACCCCCCTCCGCCGTACCCTCCTTCGCAGGGTCCTCCTCCGCGAGCACCCGCTGGGCCGTCGCGAACGCCGAGTTCGCCGCCGGGACACCGCAGTACACGGCCGTCTGCAGCAGCACCGCCCCGATCTCCTCCGGGGTGAGCCCGTTGCGCCGCGCCGCGCGCACGTGCATCGCCAGCTCGTCGTAGTGGCCGTGTGCCACCAGCGCGGTCAGCGTGATCATGCTGCGTTCGCGGCGCGTGAGCGTCGGGTCCGTCCAGATCTCGCCCCAGGCGTAGCGGGAGATGAAGTCCTGGAAGCGGGCGGTGAACGGGGTCTGCCGGGACTGGGCGCGGTCCACGTGCGCGTCGCCGAGGACCTCGCGGCGCACCTCCATGCCGCGCTTCGCGCCTCCCAGGAGATGGGACCGCAGCGCGGTCAGGACCGCCTCGGGGCACTGTGCGGGCGCCAGGTGCGAGGCGCCGGGCAGCTCGACGAGGGCCGCGCCCGGTACCGAGTCCGCGATCTGGCGCAGATGCGCGGGCGGTGTCGCCGGGTCCTGGCGTCCCGCGACGAGCAGGGTGGGCGCGCTGATCTCCGCGAGCCGGTCCCGCAGGTCGAACGCGGCCAGCGCGTCACAGCAGGCGGCGTACGCCTCCGGGTCCGCGTTCCGGTGGTCGGCCACCAACTCGGGCACGGTGAAACCGGGCGTGAACCAGCGGGAGTCCGCCGACTCCGCGAGCTGCGCGAGGCCCTCACGGCGGACCAGCGCGGCCCGCTCCTCCCACGGCTTGGAGCCGCCGAAGTGGGCCGAGGAACAGATCACGGCGAGCGCCGACACCCGCTGAGGGTGGTGGACCGCCAGATGCAGTCCCACCGCGCCGCCGAGCGACACACCCGCGTAGGCGAACCGCTCGACGCCGAGGGAGTCGGCCAGCGCCAGCACCAGGCCGGCCAGGTCGGCGACGGTGGCCCCCGGCCCGATGAGGTCCGCGGGTGAGCCTCCGTGACCCGGCAGGTCCCAGCGCACCACCCGGTGCGTGACGGACAGTTCGGGCGCCACTTTGTCCCACAGCGTGGTGGACGTGCCGAGCGAGGGACCCAGCAGCAGTGGGGGAGCGGTGGTGGGTCCCTCGGCGCAGTGGTTGAGCATGGTCAACGTCGCTCCAGAGCACGGTCGGTGAGGGCTCCGGCGGAGCCGGTGTAACGGGTGGGGTCGGTGAGCTCGGCGAGGTCGAGGCCCTTCAACTCGGGCTCTTCGGCGAGGAGTTCGGCCAGTGGTCGGCCCTCGGAGTAGGTGCGCTTCGCGGTCTCGGTCAGCAGCTCCTTGGCACGGGCCCGCCCCAGCACGGGCGCGAGCTCGGCGGCCAGCCGCTCGGAGACGATCAGCCCGTGGGTGAGGTCGAGGTGTCGTCGCATGGTGTCGGTATGCACGCGGAGTCCCTCCGTCAACTCCACGGCGTCCCCAGCCGCGCCCGCGACCAGCCGCAGCAGATCCCGCAGCGGCTCCCACTCGGCGTGCCAGGCCCCGGCGGGTCGCTCGTCCTCGGCGGACAGCGAGCCGTACAGCGTGGCCGCGAGGTGCGGGGCGCGCCGGGCGGCCGCGGCGATCAGCGTGGACCGAACGGGATTCGCCTTGTGCGGCATGGCGGACGAACCCCCGCCGCTGCCCTCGGAGACCTCCGCGATCTCCGTGCGGGCGAGGGTGAGCACGTCGACGGCCATCTTGCCGAGGGCGCCCACGGCGAAGGCGAGGGCGCCGGCGAGGTCCGCGACGGGGGTGCGCAGGGTGTGCCAGGGCATCAGCGGCTCGGCCAGCCCGAGTTCGCGAGCGTACGCGGCGATCAGCGTCCGTGCGTCCGAGGCGCCGAACACGCCGAAAGCGGCCAACGTGCCCGCTGCCCCGCCCAGTTGGGCGGGAAGACCGTCCCGTACGGTCCTGAGGCGATCCCTGGCGTCCAGCACCAGCGATCGCCACCCCGCCGCCTTCAGCCCGAACGTCGTCGGCACCGCGTGCTGGGTGAGTGTCCGCCCGGGCATGACCGCGTCACGGTGTTCGGCGGCCAGACGGGCGAGTGCCCGCTGAGCCCGTTCCAGGTTCGCCAGCACCGGATCCAGCGTCCGCACGGCGATCAGCATCGCCGCCGTGTCCATGATGTCCTGGCTGGTCGCGCCCCGGTGGACGTACGGCCCGTACTCCGCGCCGACCGCCTTCGTCAGATCGGCGACGAGAGGGATGACCGGGTTCCCGCCGGCGCGCGCACGGCCCGCGATGTCCCGGAGGTCGAAGCCCTCGGGCACGGCCGCCGCGCTCACCGCCGTCACCGCCCCCTCCGGAGCGAGCCCCAGCGAGGCCTGGGCGCGGGTCAGCGCCACCTCCGCGTCGAGCAGCGCCCGCAGATACGCGGCGTCGCTCGTCGCGAAGGAGCCTGCCGACCCCGGGGTGAGCAGGCCGGCATCCGAACCGGCGAAGCCGTCGAGGCGGTCGGGACCCGCGGAAGTCACTGGAACTCCAGGAAGACCGTCTCGCCCTCTCCCTGAAGGCGGATGTCGAAACGGTACGCGCCGTGCCCCTCGTCCCCGGCGATCAACGTGCCGCGCCGCTTCTCGTCGAGCCGGGTGAGCAGCGGGTCGGTGGTGTGCGCGGCCTCGTCGCCCGGCAGATAGATCCGGGTGAACAGGTGCACGAGCAGCCCGCGCGCGAACACGCAGGCACTGATGTACGGGGCACTCCGCCCGCGCGCGCCCGGCCGCAGGGTCCGCGCGTACCAGTGACCGTTGGCATCCGTCTGGACGCGGCCCCAGCCGGTGAACTCCACGCCGTTGCGGCCCAGATGGTCACCGGACGCCGGATCACGCCGCATCGAGCCGTCGGTCGTGGACACGTTGCCGTCGGGATCCGCCCCCCACAGCTCCACGAACGCGTCGGGCAGTGGCTTGCCCTCGCCGTCGAGGACGTACCCGTGGACGGTGATCGTGTCCGGGTGCCCGAGGGGCGCGATGTCCTCGCCACCGCGGAAGGGCAGCGCGTAACCGTAGAAGGGGCCCACCGTGTGCGACGGGGTCGGCAGCACGTTCTCCGGGCTGCTCGTGTCGATCTTCGTCATGGCAGGTCAGCGCCCTTCTTCGATCCAGGTGGCGTTCGGGCCGTCGAGCACGATGTCCCAGTGGTAGCCCATCGAGAACTCCGGCACGGACAGGCTGTGGTCGTAGGTCGCGACCAGGCGCTGCCGCGCCGCGTCGTCCGTCACCGACTGGATGATCGGGTCGTACGGGAACAGCGGGTCGCTCGGGAAGTACATCTGCGTCACCAGCCGCTGCGTGAACGCCGTCCCGAACATCGAGAAGTGGATGTGGGCCGGCCGCCAGGCGTTGACGTGGTTGCGCCAGGGGTAGGGGCCCGGCTGGACGGTCGTGAAGTGGTACTGCCCGTCGGCATCGGTGATCGTGCGGCCGACGCCGGTGAAGTTCGGGTCCAGCGGTGCGTCGTGCTGCTCGCGCTGGTGCGCGTACCGGCCCGCCGAGTTCGCCTGCCAGATCTCTACGAGCTGCCCGCGGACCGGACGCCCGTCACGGTCCAGCAGCCGCCCGGAGACGGTGATGCGCTCGCCGATCGGCTCGCCGTTGTGCTGGCGGGTGAGGTCGTTGTCGATCTCGGTGATGTCCCGCTCCCCGAAGGCAGGGGAGGACAGCTCCACCAGCTCCGGGTCCTTGGTGACGTCGATGGTGATCGGCGGCTGCTTCGGGTGACGGAGGACCGAGGAACGGTACGGCGCGTAGTCGCGGCGCGGCTGGTGCTCGACGGGGGCACCGTCGGCGACCCGCTTCTCGTACGCGGCGTGCTCGGCCGCGATTTCCTGGTCGATGTCGTGCTGTGTGAGAGTCATGGGGCTTCCCGGGGGTTCCTAGCGTTCGAGGACGAGTGCGAGGCCCTGGCCCACGCCGATGCAGAGGGTGGCGACGCCGGTACCGGAGCCGCGGCGGGCCAGCTGGTGGGCGACGGTGCCGGCGAGCCGGGCACCTGAGCCGCCGAGGGGATGCCCCAGGGCGATGGCGCCGCCCTGGGGGTTGAGGATCGCCGGATCGAACTCGGGCCACTCGGCGACACACCCCAGCACCTGCGCGGCGAACGCCTCGTTCAGCTCCAGGACCGACAGATCGTCAAATCCCTTGCCCGCCTTGGCCAGAGCACGGTTGACGGCCTCGACCGGGGCGAGCCCGAAGTAGTGCGGGTCGACGGCGTTCACGCCCGTGGCCGAGATCCGGGCCAGCGGCTCGCGTCCTGTGGCCGCGAGACCCTCGTCGTCGACGAGGAGCAGAGCGGCGGCACCGTCGTTGAGGGGAGAGGCGTTGCCGGCGGTGACGGTGCCGTTCTCTCTACGGAAGGACGGCTTGAGCTTCGCCATCGCCTCCAGGGACGCGTCGGGCCGTACGCACTCGTCGGCGCCGAAGACCACCGGGTCGCCCTTGCGCCGCGGGATGGACACCGGCGCGAGCTCGGCGTCGAAGAGACCGTCGGCCTGCGCCTGGGCCGCCTTCCGGTGGCTGTGCAGCGCGAACTCGTCCTGCTGCTCACGGCTGATCTTGTGCTTGTCGGCGATCAACTCCGCGCTCTCACCGAGCGGGACGGTCCACTGCGGCTCCATCCTCGGGTTGACCATGCGCCAGCCCAGCGTGGTCGAGTACAGCTCGGTGTGCCCGGCCGGGAACGGCTTGTCGGACTTGGGCAGCACGTACGGCGCCCGGGTCATCGACTCGACGCCGCCCGCGACGGCGACGGAGGCGTCCCCGACGGCGATCGCGCGGGCCGCCTGGATGACGGCCTCCAGGCCGGAGGCGCACAGCCGGTTGACGGTCACGCCCGGCACGGAGGTGGGCAGTCCCGCGAGGAGCGCGGCCATACGGCCGACGTTGCGGTTCTCCTCACCCGCGCCGTTGGCGTTGCCGAAGTACACGTCCTCGATCAGCGCCGGGTCCAGATCGGGCGTACGGGCGAGGAGTTCACGGATGGCGTGGGCGCCGAGGTCGTCCGGACGCACGCTCGCCAGGCCTCCGTTGTAGCGGCCGATCGGCGTGCGTACGGCGTCGACGATGTAGACGTTCTTCACTGCGGGCTTCACTGGGGGCCCTCCGCGACGGTCAGTTTGGCGTCGGTCTTGGCGATGATCTCGTCGACCCCCACACCGGGCGCGGTCTCGACGAGCAGCAGGCCGTCCTCGGTGACGTCCAGGACGCCGAGGTCGGTGATGATCCGGTTCACGCACCCCTTGCCCGTGAGCGGCAGCGCGCACTGGCCGAGGACCTTGGGGGAGCCGTCCTTGGCGGTGTGGGTCATCACGACGATGACCGTGCGGGCGCCGTGGACCAGGTCCATCGCCCCTCCGATCCCGGTGATCATCTTGCCGGGTATGGCCCAGTTGGCCAGGTCACCGGTCTCGGACACCTGCATCGCGCCCAGCACGGCGACATCGATGTGCCCGCCCCGGATCATCGAGAAGGACAGCGCCGAGTCGAAGAAGGACGCCCCCGGCAGTACGGTGACGGTCTCCTTGCCCGCGTTGATCAGGTCGGGGTCGACCTGGTCCTCGGTGGGGTACGGGCCGGTGCCGAGGATGCCGTTCTCCGACTCCAGGATCACCTCGACGCCCTCGGGCAGGTAGTTCGGGATCAGCGTCGGCAGGCCGATGCCGAGATTGACGTACTGACCGTCCCGCAGCTCGCGCGCGGCCCGCGCCGCCATCTCTTCCCGCGTCCACGCCATTACTGGCTCACCGTCCCTCGTGCCGGAGGCGCGGAGATCGTGCGCCGTTCGATGCCCTTGTCGGCGGCCTGCTCCGGGGTGAGGGCCACCACCCGCTGTACGAAGATCCCCGGAAGGTGCACCGCGTCCGGGTCGATCCCGCCGGGCTCCACCAGCTCCTCCACCTCGGCGATCGTGATCCGGCCGGCCATGGCGGCGAGGGGGTTGAAGTTGCGGGAGGACTTGTTGAAGACCAGGTTGCCGTGGCGGTCGCCCCTCACCGCCCGCACCAGGGCGAAGTCGGTGCGGATCCCGTGCTCAAGAACGTAGTCCACGCCGTCGAACTCGCGCACCTCCTTCGGCGGCGATGCCAGCGCGATGCCGCCCTGGCCGTCGTAGCGCCACGGCAGCCCGCCGTCGGCGACCTGCGTGCCCACCCCGGCCGGCGTGTAGAACGCCGGAATCCCGGCGCCTCCCGCGCGCAGCCGCTCCGCCAGCGTGCCCTGCGGAATCATCTCCACTTCCAGCTCACCGGCCAGGTACTGCCGCGCGAACTCCTTGTTCGCCCCTATGTACGAGCCGGTCACCCGTGCGATCCGTCCCGCCGACAGCAGCACCGCCAGCCCGGACTCCATGGCCCCACAGTTGTTCGACACGACCGCGAGTCCGCCCACCCCGCGCTCGTACAACGCCTGGATCAGCACGTTCGGCACACCGCTCAGCCCGAACCCGCCCACCGCCAGCGACGCGCCCTCCGGCACATCGGCCACCGCCTCCAGGGCTGTGGCGACCACCTTGTCCATCCGTGAAGCCCCATCCGTCCGAGCGCCCAGGTCAGCTATTAATCAGGGCACTGATTATTTCAGCGAGGTGTCCTTCACGCTGCCACTGGCGGAGCGGGCCGTCAAGACCTTGAAGAATGCCCACGTCACGCCCTATCCACCAGGTGGGGGACGGGTACGGCGTCCTCCGGGTATTGTTCAGTACACCAACGAATACGACCTCGGGAGTGCACATGGCGTCGGTGGACCTGACCACCCACCCCGGGCACCTGGCCCGCAGGCTCCAGCAGGCGCACTACCTGCTGTGGAACACGATGGTCTCGGAGGAGATCACCTCACCGCAGTTCGCGGTACTCAACACGCTCGTCGCCGAGCCGGGACTGGACCAGCGCACGGTGGGGGAGCGGGTCGGTCTCGACCGGTCCACCGTCGCCGAGGTGATCAGCCGGCTGACACGACGAGGGCTCATGGACAAGGTCCGCGACCCGCGGGACGGCCGCCGCTTCCTGCTGCGGCTGACGGAGGAGGGCGTCCGTACGCACCGCAAGCTCACCGTGCGCACGGCCCGGATGAACCAGGTCTTCCTGGCTCCGCTGTCCGCCGAGGAGCAGACCGTCTTCTTCGACCTCATCCGGCGGGTCGCGGACGCCGCCGAGGGGCTCCGCAACCCGGCGGAACCCCACGTGACCCAAGCCTGACCGCGAGGCCTGACCCTGCTCAGGGAGCCTTCGCGAACACCACCCACACCGGGCCCTTGGCGAAGTTCATCCGGTCGCCGTTCGCCGTGGTGAAGTCCGTTCCGTCCGTGGCCTTCTCCCGCTCCCAGTTCGCGTCGTACGACCGTCCGTCGCGCAGCACCTGGGCCTTGCCCGACCCCACGGTCTCCGTGAACGGCGTGTTGTTGCCGAGGAAGTCCCGGAACTGCGACTGCCGCACCTTCACGTACTGCACGACCACCGTCGCCGCGGTCACCCGCTTGCCGTCGTTCGTCACCGTCGGTGTGCCGTCCATGGTCACCAGCCAGCGGTGCTGGCTCCCGGACCAGGTGAAGGTGAAACGGGCCGCCGGGTAGCTGACCGTCCGCGAGTCCTCCGGAGTGCCGCCGCCGGGGGCCGCGCCGTAGTGGTAGCCCGTCGTGAGGGCGCCGGCGCCGGGTACGGAGTCCAGCAGCTTGTTGGGGTGCAGATAGAGGTTGTGCGGCGCGGGCTTGCCGGAGCCGCGGAAGAACGCGTCGGCCGAGTTCCCGGGAGTCTTCGCGTGCAGCGGCGCCTTCTCGATCAGGGGCAGCAACTTGCTCTGGGCGCCCGAGAAGGCGAGCGTCGGCTCGTCGAACTGGCGCAGCAGCTCCAGGTCGGACTCCCGCGCGCTGCGCACCGGCCCGACCACGTCCGGCAGATTGGTCGCGTACACCGCCATCAGCCGGCTCAGACCGCCCTCGACCTCCTCCGCGTACACGACGTCCGCCGCGTCGAGCCCTGTCTGAGGGCGGGCCGTCGCCGAGTTGTCGATCTTGACGGCGAGTACGGAGCCCGGCGGCGCCGAGCTCGTCGGGCTGTCCCCGGGCTCTGTCTGGCCCTTCCCCTGTCCGTCGCCGCTCCCCGAGCCGTTGCTGCAGCCCGCCATGAGGGAACCCGCCACCGCGGCGGCCAGCAGCGCCGCCGTCATTCTGCCGCGCCGTGTCTTCGTTCTCTGTCTCATGCCCACCGTGGCCACCTTGTCCGTTTGCCATCGATTGTGCGCTTATAGGCGCACGAATGGCCATACCCGCCTTCTTCTGCCCGGGAATGGTCCGCTAGGCCAGTCGGCCCACCGAACCGTGGGGCCCGCCCCACGGTCGGGCCCCACGGTTCGTGGAAGGTCGCCCGGGTACCCGGGCGTGACCTGAGACCCCGTGTGAGGAACCGAGGGACGGAGCGCGACGGATGAAGGCAGTGACATGGCAGGGCAGGCGGGACGTACGCGTGGAGACCGTGCCCGATCCGGTGATCCAGGAACCGACGGACGCCGTCGTCCGCATCACCTCCACCGGACTGTGCGGATCCGACCTGCACCTCTACGAGGTGCTCACCCCGTTCATGACACCCGGCGACATCCTCGGCCACGAACCCATCGGCATCGTCGAGGAGGTCGGGGCCGAGGTGCCGAACCTCAGTCCCGGTGACCGTGTCGTGGTGCCGTTCCAGATCGCCTGCGGGCACTGCTGGATGTGCGTCGAGGGACTGCCGACCCAGTGCGAGACCACCCAGTGCACCGGCGAGGGCATGGGCGCCCCCCTCTTCGGCTACACCCGGCTGTACGGCTCGGTGCCGGGCGCCCAGGCCGAGTACCTGCGCGTCCCGCAGGCCCAGTTCGGGCCGATCAAGGTGCCCGAGGGGCCGCCCGACGACCGGTTCGTCTACCTCTCCGACGTGCTGCCCACCGCCTGGCAGGCCGTCCAGTACGCGCACATCCCGGCCGGTGGCAGCGTGGCCGTCCTCGGCCTCGGCCCGATCGGCGACATGGCCTGCCGGGTCGCCCAGGTCCAGGGCGCGGACAGGGTGTTCGGCGTGGACCTGGTCCCCGAGCGGCTGCGCAGGGCGCGCGAGCGAGGCGTGGAGACGTACGACCTCAGGAACTTCGACAGTGAGAAGGAACTCGTCGCCGCGATCCACGAGCAGACCGAGGGCCGTGGACCCGACTCCGTCATCGACGCCGTCGGCACCGAGGCCCACGGCAGCGCCGCCGCCCGCCTCGCCCAGACCGCGACCGGGCTGCTGCCGAAGGCCATCAGCGCGCGCTTCGCCGAACGCGTCAGTGTGGACCGGCTGGCCGCACTTCACACCGCCATCGACCTCGTACGGCGCGGCGGCACGATATCGCTCTCCGGGATGTACGGCGGCACGGCCGACCCGCTGCCCCTGCTCACCCTGTTCGACAAGCAGATCCGGCTCCGCATGGGCCAGGCCAACGTCCGTACCTGGGTCGACGACATCCTCCCGCTGCTGACGGACGAGGACCCGCTCGGCGTCGAGGACTTCGCCACCCACCGCCTCCCCCTCACCGAGGCCCCACACGCCTACGAGGCGTTCCAGCGGAAGGAGGAGGGCACGGTGAAGGTACTCATGCAGCCGTGAGGGGGCCGCGCCCCGTCAGGGGCGCGGGGCTGTGTTCCATTTGCGGCTCCGCCGCGTGGGCGCGATCAGCCAAGAACGACCGGCAGTCGAACAACCGCATCAACCAGGCAGAATCTCCCCCAAGTCATACCGCACAGGCTCCTCAAGCTGCCCATACGTACAGCTGCTGGCCACCCGATCCGGCCGCCACCGCCGAAACCGCGCCGTATGACGAAACCGCACCCCGTTCTCCATGTGGTCGTACGCCACCTCCGCCACCCGCTCGGGACTGAGCGGCACCCACGACAGGTCCTTCTTCGCCGACCACCGGCTCGGCGCCCCCGGCAGCCGAGCCGTCTCATGGGCGGCCTCGTCCGACCAGGCCGCCCACGGATGCTCGGCGACGTCCTCCATCCGCAGCGGCTCCAGCTCCTCCACCAGCTCGGCGCGCCGCTTCATGGGGAACGCGGCGGAGACCCCGACGTGCTGGAGGGTGCCCCCGTCGTCGTACAGCCCGAGGAGCAGCGAACCGACGACCGGCCCGCTCTTGTGGAGGCGGTAGCCGGCGACCACCACGTCCGCCGTGCGCTCGTGCTTGATCTTGAACATCGCGCGCTCGTCCTGCCGGTAGGTCAGCGTGAGCGGCTTGGCGATCACCCCGTCGAGGCCCGCCCCCTCGTACTGCTCGAACCAGTGCCCGGCCACCTCGATGTCCGTGGTGGCGGGGGCCACGTGGACGGGTGCCGTGGCCCCGGCGAGGGCCGCCACCAGCAGGGCGCGCCGGTCGGCGAGAGCCACGTCCAGCAGCGACTCGTCCGCGAGCGCGAGCAGGTCGAAGGCGACGAACGACGCGGGGGTCTTCCCGGCCAGCATGCGGACGCGCGACTCGGCGGGGTGGATGCGCTCGGTCAGCGCGTCGAAGTCGAGCCGTCCCTCCCGGGCGATCACGATCTCTCCGTCCAGCACACAACGCTCCGGCACCCTGCCCTTGAGCGCTTCCACCAGCTCGGGGAAGTACCTGGTCAGCGTCTTGCCCGTGCGGCTTCCCAGCTCCACCTCGTCCCCGTCGCGGAACACGATCGCGCGGAAACCGTCCCACTTCGCCTCGTAGTGCATGCCCGGCGGGATCTTCGCCACGGACTTGGCGAGCATCGGCATCACGGGTGGCATCACAGGGAGCTCCATGCTCCGATTCTGCGAGCATCCATCGCTTTCCGCCCGGTGTGCGCGGGCGGAATTCAGCATCAGGGGCGTGCCGCCCGGTATGCGCGGTTCGCCGGCCGGGCCTACCGTGGCTCGCATGGGCGATGCGGTGGAGCTGGAGGTGGCGGGCCGGACGGTACGGCTGTCCAGCCCCGACAAGGTCTTCTTCCCGGAGCGCGGGTTCACGAAGCTGGATCTCGCCCGCTACTACCTCGCCGTCGGCCCCGGCATCCTCCGCGCCCTGCGGGAACGCCCGACCACTCTGGAGCGCTACCCGGAGGGCGTGACCGGTGAGTCGTTCTTCCAGAAGAGGGCGCCCAAGAACATGCCCGACTGGATCCCCACCGCCCACATCGCCTTCCCCAGCGGCCGCAGCGCCGACGAGATGTGCCCCACCGAGGTCGGCGCCGTGGTGTGGGCGGCCCAGTTCGGCACCCTCACCTTCCACCCGTGGCCGGTGCGCCGCGACGACGTCGACCGCCCCGACGAGCTCCGCATCGACCTCGACCCGCAGCCCGGCACCGACTACGCCGACGCCGTCCGCGCCGCCCACGAACTGCGCGAGGTACTCCATGAGTACGGCGACCTGACGGGCTGGCCCAAGACGTCCGGCGGGCGCGGCCTGCACGTCTTCGTGCCGATCCAGCCGCAGTGGACCTTCACCCAGGTGCGCCGGGCGGCCATCGCGGTCGCCCGGGAGCTGGAACGCCGGATGCCCGAGCACGTCACCACGGCCTGGTGGAAGGAGGAGCGCGGGAGCAAGATCTTCGTCGACTACAACCAGACCGCCCGCGACCGTACGATCGCCTCCGCCTACTCCGTGCGCCCCCGCCCGCACGCCCCGGTCTCGGCACCCCTGCGCTGGGACGAGGTCGGCGACGCGCACCCCCGGGACTTCGACCTCGCGACCATGCCGGCGCGCTTCGCCGAACACGGGGACGTGCACGCCGACATGGACGACCACGCATTCTCGCTGGAGGCCCTGCTGGAGCTGGCCGCCCGCGACGAGCACGACCACGGGCTGGGCGACCTGCCGTACCCGCCGGAGTACCCGAAGATGCCGGGGGAGCCCAAGCGGGTCCAGCCGAGCCGGGCGAAGAAGGTGCCGGGCCGGAAGGACTAGGGGGCTTTCGCAACACCCCCCAGGAGCGTCACCAGGACGGGACGAGGCCCGGACCGCCACTGGCGCCCCGGATCAGTCCCCGAGCGCGGCCGCCAGCCGACGGCAGTCCCTCAGCAGCCCCTCGTCCGCCGCCACGTCGTAACGCATCCTCATCCCGGAACTGTCGCCGTCGCGGCGGTCGTTGGTGTGACGCCGTGGCGAGGACAGCTCCTCACGTATGAGCGGAAGGGCCGGAGCGGCCCCCGAACCCATCTCGATCAGGCAGGTGGCGACGGCCGGCCGTGTGCTCGGGAGAGCCGTCCACTGGCCGAGCAGCAGCGGCAGCACCTCTTCCACGTCCTGGGCGGTCCTCCACAGCGCCACGATCGTGTCCGTGTGCGCGTCGCGCCCCGCGAGCAGCTCCCGCAGCCGCGGAGCCAGCGGTGCCCCGGCCGGGCCCAGCGACGCCGCGGCCTCCAGAGCCGGGGACAGCTCGTACCAGCGGTCCGACTCCAGGCCCTCCCGGACCAGGGGCAGCAGGGGCCCCGCCTCGCCGGTCACCGCCCGCAGAGTCTCCGCCACGTCCAGCCGGATCTCGATCGACTCCGACGCCGCGGCGGCCAACTCCCGCAGCCGAGGCGCCGCTTCGGCCGCCGCCGGCCCGTACCGGGCGAGGGCGCGCAGCACCGCCCGCATGCGCCCGCCGTCGGGCTGGACCATCTCGACGAGGAGCGGAAGGGACTCGGCGCGGGAGAGCACACCGAGCGCGTCGACCAGCCGCTCCCTCGCGGGGGTGCCGCGGTCGGACGGCAGTGCCGCGAGCCGGCGGTGCAGCTCCGGCCCCAGCGGAGCCGCGGCCTCGGGACCGACCCTGTCGACCCACGTGCCCAGGTTCTCCGGGACGGTGCCCTCCCGCGCCAGGACCTCGGCCAGCGCGGGAACGGCCCGCTCGTCTCCTTGGAGCGCCAGCGCCTCCAGCGCCTTGCCGAAGAGGGTCCCCTTCCAGTCGTCCGGCTCCCAGGTGTCGTCCCATTCCTCGACGCACACCGCGAGGACGTCCGCGACGGCCCCCGCGATCGGAGCCGCATAGCACAGCTCCGTCAGGGCCCGCAGGGAGAGCCGCGGTTCGTCCTCGACCAGCTGGTGGGCGAGCAGCGCGACCGGCAGGTCGTTCGGCGCCCGCCACCCCGTCAGCAGGGTGCCCGCCATGTCGACCGCCGCCATGCGCTGGCCCCAGTCAGGGCTCTGCAACTGCCCGGCCAGGAGCTCGAACCGGGGCGCCGTGTGATCACCGAGCGCCCCGTGCAGCTCCTCCAGGAGGTCGCCGGCCGTCGAGGCGTCGATGCTCCGGCGGTGTGCGCCCTCCAGCTCGCGCAGGTACGACACCATCGTGTCCGTGTGGGGCCGCTCCGCCTCCGCACGGTCCGCCTCCGGCCGGTCCTCCCGGTCCTCTCCGGACGCCTCCAGCGCGTCGTGCTCGCACGCGAGGCGCATGACGTCCAGAACGCTCTCCACCAGGTCCTCGGGCAGCGACAAGGGCTCGCAGCGCGCCAGTTGGACGAGCCCCGCCAGGCGCTGCTCGGGGTGGGAGGCGACGGACACCACCTCCCGCAGCACCGCGCCCGCCCCGGCCCCCAGCAGCTCCCGATGGCTGGCACCCAACCCGCCGATGGCCTCGACCAGCGCGCCCACCGCCTCCTGATCCCGCTCGACGACCAGCCGCTCCCGCAGCGCGCCGAAGGCACGGGCCGGATCCGGGTGTGCATGGGCCAGCGCCCCGGCGGCCGCCGCGCGCACCTCGGCGTCCGGATCGTCGAGCAGCTCGAGGAAGACGTCCGCGCGCCCCCGGACCGTCGCCCAGGCGTCCAGGAACGGCTGGACGAACGCGGCGTCCTCCTCCTCGTCCTCGAAGAGGCCGCCGATCTCCTCCGGGTCGGGCTCGCGCTCGCCCGCGATGCTGCACAGCAGGTGCACGACCGCACCCCGGTCGGCCACCGCCGGAGTGGTCACGAGCTCGAAGAGGAACGGTATGCAGGCGACCGTGCTGTCGTACACGTCGCCCTGGTGGTGCACCGCCCCGTACATGCCGTCCAGCGCGATCTCCCGGCGGGCCGGGTCGTCCGCGGCCAGATCCCGCAGCAGGTCCGGCACGTCCGTCGCCGAGTCGGTGTACGCATGCCCCATCGACGCCCAGTCGACGTCGTCGATCCCCGTGAACACGTCTTTCCTCCCGTCGCGCAGTGGCGTACGGCTGCTGCCACTGATCAACAGCATGCCGTACGCCACTGACAACGGGCCGCGCGGGAGTACCGGCTAGAGCTCCTTGATCCGGATGTCCCGGTACGACACCACGTCCGTCGTCCCGTGCACCTGGAGCCCGATGTAGCCGGAGGCGAACCGCCGGCCGTCCGTGCCCGGGTCGTCCGAACGCGGCGGGGTGAACTCCTGCCCGCCGGTGTTGTCGAACTCGTTGATCAGCACGCCGTTGCGGTACACCGAGTAGTGCTGGTCGACCACGCGGATCTCGTAGTCGTTCCAGGTGCCCTTCTGGGTGACGCCGGCACCGGCGAGCCCGACGCGGTCGAAGCCGTAGACCGAGCCGGTCTTGTACATGTCGCCGTCGGGCCGGTCGAGCACCTGCACCTCGTGCCCGTACTTGATGGCGACCCACTCCGGGCGGGACTCCTCGGGGTGGTCGTGGACCCACGGGAACCGCACGAACACACCGGAGTTGGCGTTGCCCGTGCCCGGCGCGTCGTCACGCCACTGCAGGCGCAGCGAGAAGTCGCCGTACTTCCGCTCCGGGAACCACAGCATGCCGAGCCCGTCCTTCGTCCTCCCCGAGGTGATCGAGCCGTCGCCGTTCAGGGCGAAGGAACCGCCACCCACCTGCTGCCACTTGGCGAAGGAGTCCTGCGTCCCGTCGAGGATCGTGCGGTAGCCCTCGGTCTGGCCGGGCCCGCCGATGCCAGACTCGCGCGCCGCCTCCTGGATGGCGTCGTACTCGCGCTCGTCGATGACGCCTTCCTTGAGGAGCTTGTCCAGGACCGTGTTCACGTGCTTGAGGAACAGCGCGTGGGACGTCCACTCCTTCTCGTCCTCGATCAACTCGTTGATGCGGCACCGGCTGTTGGTGAGCCGGTTCGGCACGCCCGAGTCGACCGTGCCGACGATGACGGTCAACCGCTCGTCCCACTCGGCGCAGTTGGGCGCAGGGACACCGCCACCGGAGACCACCGTGAAGGTCACGGTGCGCGGCTGGGACGTGTTGCCCGCCTTGTCGCTCGCCCGGTACCCGAGCGTGTGCGTGCCCGCGCGGTCCACCACGACCGGTGCGGTGTAGGCGAGGTAGGGCCCGCCGTCGATCGAGTACTCGATCGACGCCACACCCGAGCCGCCGTGCTCGTCGGTCGCGCTCACCGTCACCTTGGCGCTCTTGAGGTAGGCGCCGTCGGAGTTCCGGGTGCCGTCGACGGTCACCCCGGTCACCGGCGCCGTCTTGTCCTCGACGGGCGGCGTGACGACGGTGAACGTGACGTTCTTCTCGGCGGACACGTTGCCCGCCTTGTCGGTGGCGCGGTACCGCACCTTGTGCGCGCCGACCTCGTGCACCATCACCGGCGCCGTGTACGGCTGCCAGGCGCCCGAGTCGCCGAGCGCGTACTCGATCGTGTTGACCCCCGAGCCGGTGTCGGACGCGGAGACGGTGACCGTCGCCATGGACAGGTACTCGCCCTGCGTGTTCCGCTCACCGGTCACCGTCGCCGACGTCTCCGGTGCCGTGGTGTCGTCGGTCGGCGGCGCGACGACGGTGAAGTCGACGTTCTTCTCGGCCGCGACGTTGCCCGCCTTGTCGAACGCCCGGTAGCGGACGTGGTGGTCACCGACCGTGTCGATCACGACCGGCGTGGTGTACGGCTGCCAGTCACCCGACAGCCCCAGCGCGTACTCCACGCGGTCGACTCCGGAGCCGCCGCTCTCGTCGGTCGCGCTCACCGCCACGGTCGCCGAACCGACGTACGCGCCCTGCGCGTTCTGCGTCCCGGTCACCTTGGCCGAGGTCCCGGGCGGGGTCGTGTCCTCGCCCGTGCCCTCGGTCACGACGAGGATGCCCTGCATCTGGCCGTGGCCCGGGATGGTGCAGTGGTAGCGGTAGCGGCCCGGGGTGAGGTTCACCTCGGCGGTGTACTTGCCGCCCTGGGCGTCGTTGGGGTTGGCGAGGATGTTCAGCGGGACGTCGTTGTTGTACTCCGGATCGGAGACGTCGAACGTCAGCGTGTGCGGCATTCCCATGGTGTTGCCGGTCGCCGCGCTGTTCTCGAAGACGATGGTGGTCGGTCCCGCGACCGCCGTCTGCGGGGCGGACGCGTACTTGGTGATGTCGTCGCCGGCGGTCCAGGTCAGCACCTGGGCGGCGGCGGCCTTGGCACCCTCGGGCTGCGTCCGGCCGGACGCCGATGTCGAGGTGAGCCCGAGCACCATCAGCAGGGACGCCAACAGGGCGGTCACCCACCGGACTTGACGTATCAGGTGTCTCACGTGCCTCTTGCGTCTCATATGTCTCTCGCGCATCACTCCGCCTTCCTCGCCAGCTGGTCGGCTGCCGGGGTCGGGCCACCGCCCGTGTACGTCACGCGCCACAGCGCCGACTTGGCGTCCGAGGTGAAGAAGCCGCGGCCGTAGTCGAGGACGTACAGCGATCCGTCGGGCCCGAACTTCCAGTCCATGAGGTTCTTGATGCCGTCGTTGCCGATCGGCACGATCTTCTTCAGCGACTCCGAGTGGATCGGCAGTCCGCCGTCGCCGTGCGTCCTGGGGTCGGTGATGACCGCGTTGCGCGGCTGGTCGGCGTCGTAGAAGTCGCCCACGAACCACTTGCCGTCCCAGTAGGCCGGCCACTGGCCGGTGGCGGTCACGGAGGCGTCGTAGCGGTAGACCGGCCCGTTCATCGCGGCCTGCCCGCCGCCCTTGAGCCACGGCAGCCGGTAGGTGGCCTCCTCGTTCTTGTACGAGGGGATGCCGTTCGCGTCGCGCGGGAAGTCCGGGGCGCCGCCCTGGGGCGAGTACCAGATGTTGTTGCCGGTCACCGGGGGCACGTTGACCAGGCCGTCGTTGTTCGGGGACTCGTTCTTGGGGTGGTCGCAGTCGTACCAGCCCAGCGGCTTCGTCGGGTCGGGCAGGTTACGGTCGCGGTAGGGCTGCTTGTTGCCCATGCAGTACGGCCAGCCCCGGTTGCTCGCCTTGGTGATGACGGCGAACGTGTCGTACTTCGCCGGGCCCCAGGTCGTGGACGGCTGGCTCGCGTCCGGGCCGACCCAGCCCGCGTACAGGGTGTCGGTCGACTTGTCGACGGAGATACGGGCGGGGTTCCTGACCCCCATCACATAGATCTCGCCGCGCGTCTTGCCGCCGCCCTCGTCGGTCTCCTTCCCGGTGAAGAGGTTGCCCTCGGGCAGCGTGTACGTGCCGTCGGGCTCCGGGTGGATGCGCAGGATCTTGCCGTTGAGGTTGTTGGTGTTGCCGGCGGTGCGGCGCGCGTCCGCGAACGACACGCCCTTGTAGTTGGGCTGCGGGTTGTTGCCGGAGTAACCGTCGCTGAAACCACTGGAGTTGTTGTCACCGGTCGCGATGTACAGGTTGCCCTTGGAGTCCCAGGCCATCCCGCCGCCCGCGTGACAGCAGCTGTGGATCTGTACCGGCCACTTCAGCAGCACCTTCTCGCTGCCGAGGTCCAGCTTGTTGGTGGCGAGGTCCAGGGTGAAGCGGGAGACGTAGCGCTCGGCCATCCGCGAGTCGCGGTTGATCCGTGAGTGCGGGGTGTAGTGCAGGTACACCCAGCCGTTCTGCTCGAAGCGCGGGTCCAGCTCGATGCCGAGGAGACCCTCCTCGACCTTGATGAGCTCGTCCCCGCCGCCCTTGTTGCCGAAGACGGACAAGGCGCCCGCGAGGGTGACCTTCTTGGTCTTCGGGTCGTAGACGTGGATCTCGCCCTTGCCCTTGCCGATGTCCGGGTTGTTCCAGTCCGTGATCACCGGCTGGGAGGAGTCGGCGCCGCCCCGGCCGATGTAGAGCACGCGTCCGTCGGGCGCGGTCACCAGGCCGTGCGGCTCGCCGATCTGGTCGTTCTGCCCCGGCTGGTTGGGCTGGGTGAGGCGCTCCGCCTTGTAGTTGGCGTTGATCGTCGCCTTGCAGTCCGCCTGGGTCAGGCGGCTCGTCCAGAGCAGGGCGCCACGCAGGTGCGTACGGAACTCGGTCTCGTCGTAGGAGGAGGCGGTGCCGCCCATACCCGTGTAGAAGGAACGGCCGCCGTCGTAGTCGCGGCACCAGCTCACCGGGTGGTCCCAGCCGTTCTTGCTCGCTCCGGGCTGGTACGTCGACTCACGCACCCGTGCCACCGTGTGCACGTCTCCGGAGGGGTTCTTGACCCAGTTGAACCACTGGTCGGGCCGCTTCCACTGCACCGGCAGGTCCTTGGTCGCCGGATGCCGCCGGTCGCCCACCTCAACGGTCGCCCGCTGCACGGCGGTCGGGCTCGACGCGGCCGGGCGGGCGCCGACGAGGCCGGTGAACCAGTCCGAGTACGGCTCGGCGCGGGCCGCGTCATGGACGCCGACGAAACCGCCGCCCGCCTCCATGTAGGTCTCCAGGCCGGCCTCCTGCTCCGGGTCGAGGACGTCCCCGCCGCCGGTCAGGAACACGACGGCGTTGAAGCGGCTCAGCCGGGTGTCGTTGGTGAAGACGGACGCGTCGTCGGTGGCGACGACGCTGAACTGCTGGTCGGTCGGTCCGGTGAGACCGATCTTCTCGATGGCCTCGATGCCCGCGTTGACGACGGGCGACTCCTCACCGGCCGCGGCGGACCCGTAGAAGATCAGCACTCTCGCGTTCGCGCCGCCCGGCGGCGACTTGATGGACATCGTTGTCAGGGGTGGTTCAGGGGCGGGGCGCGCGCTGGCGGCCGGGCCCGACAGCAGCCCGGCGGCGACGATGGCGGCGGTCACGCCCGCCACACAGGCCCGTCTTCTCGTGCTCAACCCTCGTAAGTGCATGGGCACCTCCACGGTCACAGCAACAGCGCCAAGGAAGCTAGACCCTTTTGCACAGCTCGCCAATACCTATGACCGCAATGGAACGAACTTTGTCCTGAGTGTGGATAAACGCGAGCGTGGCCGGTACCGTTCGCACAAGTTCATCACAGGTACGTCTCCGTCAATTCCGTTGCAGGGTGGGGAGTTCCGCATGGACAGACGCGGATTCAACCGGCGGGTGCTGCTGGGCGGCGCGGCCGTCGCGACATCGTTGTCCATAGCCCCGGAAGCCGTGAGCGCCGAGGCCACGGTGAAGACCGCGCCCGCCGGCGGCGAGGTGAAGCGCATCAAGCTGTACGCCGAGAAGCTCCCGGGCGGGCAGATGGGCTACGGCCTGGAGAAGGGCAAGGCGACGGTCCCCGGCCCGCTGATCGAGCTCAACGAGGGCGACACCCTCCACATCGAGTTCGAGAACACCATGGACGTGGCGGCGAGCCTGCACGTCCACGGGATGGACTACGAGATCACCAGCGACGGCACGAAGTTGAACAAGAGCGACGTCGAGCCGGGCGGCACCCGCACCTACACCTGGCGCACGCATGCCCCCGGCCTCCGCAAGGACGGCACCTGGCGGGCGGGCAGCGCGGGGTACTGGCACTACCACGACCACGTGGTGGGCACGGAACACGGAACGGGCGGCATCCGGAACGGCCTCTACGGCCCGGTGATCGTCCGCAGGAAGGGCGACGTCCTGCCCGACAAGACGGTCACGGTCGTCTTCAACGACATGCTCATCAACAACAAGCCGGCCCACTCCGGCCCCAACTTCGAGGCGACGGTGGGCGATCGGGTCGAGTGGGTGATGATCACCCACGGCGAGTACTACCACACGTTCCACCTGCACGGTCACCGCTGGGCGGACAACCGCACGGGCACGCTGACCGGCCCCGAGGACCCCAGCCAGGTCATCGACAACAAGATCGTGGGTCCTGCGGACTCCTTCGGCTTCCAGGTGATCGCCGGCGAGGGTGTCGGCGCGGGCGCCTGGATGTACCACTGTCACGTCCAGAGCCACTCCGACATGGGCATGGTGGGCCTGTTCCTGGTGAAGAAGCCGGACGGCACGATCCCGGGGTACGAGCCGCACGAGCACTAGGCGCTCCGCTGGGTCGAGCGGCCGGGTGCGGGGCGCGCCGAGTGGTTGGGGGAGTGCGGGCCGGCTGCGACTGCTCGTGCCCACGCGGCGGACGTGGACGCGCCGGCGCCGCCCGGTGGCCGAGTCGTCAGCCGGCCACCGAGCAATCGCCGACCGCGTCAGAGCCAAATCGCCCGCGAGCCTGACCACTTCCTGCCGTCGCCGTCGCCGTCGCCGTCGTCGCTGTCGCCGTCGTTGCCCAGCGTCGTGAAGTGGCTCCTTGTCATGAATGATCCGGGCAGACGCCTGCCCGCACGACGTGCCGGCGCCCTCAGCGTCACTTGCCGGCCAACCGTTTTTCGCCTTTTGCGACTTGAGAGCGTTGCTCCCCGTTTCAGGGGTAATCGGTCGGGGCGGCCGGTAACTGACGGTAAGTCAGTTATTTGGCGGCTTGCATTCCGCTTACACGAACGGGAGGACGGCCACGGTGCTGGCTAGGAATCGAGGAATCCGGACAGGGGCGACGAGTGCTGCCGTTGTGCTCGCGTGCGTCGCGCTGGCGAGCTGTGGGGAGGACGATGCGTCCGAAGGGAGGAAACCGAGCGCCACCGAGGGAGCCGGCAGTCCCGGCGCCCGGGAGGAGGGGACGCGGGATGTCCGTACGGCGTATCAGAAGACGCAGGAAGCGGAGTCCGCGCGGATGACGATGCGCGTGCGGACTGCGGCGGCGGGGAAATCCGTCACCGTCCACGGGGAGGGCGCCATCGACTTCCAGGACGGTGAGAGCAACATGACGGTCCGGGCCGGGGACCAGAGGATCGAACAGCGTGTCGCCGACCAGGTCCTCTACCAGAAACTGCCCGCCGGACAGACCAAGCGGGTGCCCGGGAACAAGCCGTGGATCAGCATCGATCTGAAAAAGGTCGCCTCCCAGGGGGGCAGCGGCACCGACCAGGGGCTCGGAGACCCGGCGGAATCGGCCGCGTTCGCCAAGGGCATCACCGACAAGGACGTCAAGAAGGTCGGCACCACCACGATCGACGGTGCCAACACCTCCCAGTACCGGGTCACGGTGGACGTCACCAAGCTGCCCAACGGTGCCTCCCTGCAGCGACAAGTGGGCTCCACCGTGCCGATGGACCTCTGGGTCGACGATGACGGCCGGATCAGGCGCCAGCAGGTCGACATGACCGTCAAGGGGTCCGCGGGCAAGGGCGGTTCCACCACGGGCGCCGCGTCTGAGCAGGCCAAGGTGCGCATGCTCATCGAGTACGGGGACTTCGGCACAGACGTCGAGGCCGACAAGCCGCCGGCGAGCCAGACCGCCGACATGACGGACAGGCTTCTCAAGCAGAACCAGCAGCAGAGCTGACCTCTGTCGCGGCCGTCGCTCGGGTCTGCCGCCACGCCGTGCCCCCGGGCCGTGCTGTCAGGACACCCGTTCACCGGCCCGCTGGAGGCGTGGCCACGGGCCGGTGACGGAGAACGTATCGGCGAGCGCGTCCCATGACCGGGGGCACCAAGCGCCGCTCACTGCCGGTCGCCGGAGGCGCCGGGTTCTCCCTCCCGAACAGGGGTGCGCAGGGCCAGGAGGGCGACGTCGTCGTCGTTGCCCGCGGGGCGGACGCGGCGCAACAGCTGGTCGGTGAAGGAGGTGAGGGGGCGGTGGGCGAGGGCCGCGGCGTGCCGGCGCAGTCGGTCCAGGCCCACGTCGAGGGTGTCGCCGGGCGCTTCGATGAGGCCGTCGGTGTACAGCACCAGCGTCGAACCGGGCGGGAGCAGAGCCGTGGCGTCCGGGCGCGGGGCACGGGCCCCTATCCCCAGGACGATGCCGTGGCCCTCGTCGAGGTAGTCCGCCAGACCATCGCGGCTGATCAGCAGGGGCGGAGGGTGGCCCGCATTGGTCCAGGACAGCTGCCACTGGCCGTCGTCCGCCTCCTCGAGCCGGGCGAAGATCATGGTGGCCATGGTGACGTCGGTGATGTGCTGCATCGCCTCGTCGAGCCGCTCGACGATCCGGCTGGGGAGTTCATGCTGGGACCAGGCGTAGGCGCGAAGCATGTTGCGCACCTGTGCCATGCCGGCCGCGGCTTCCAGGTCGTGACCGACGACGTCCCCGATGGCCAGGGCGGTCGATCCGTCGGACAGGGGGAAGGCGTCGTACCAGTCGCCGCCGACCTGTGAGGCGTCGGGCGCGGGCAGGTAGCGGGCGGCCATCTGCAGGCCCGGCACGCCCGGCATCTGGGGCAGCAGATGGTTCTGCATGGTCTCGGCGACCTTGCGCTGGCGCTGGTAGAGACGAGCGTTGTCCAGGGCCAGGCCGACACGGCGCGCGATGTCCTCGATCAGGGGGAGATCGGCAGCGGTGAAGGCCACCGGGTTCTCGGCCCGCCCCAGCGTCAGAGCGCCCAGGACTTCCCGCGTGCTGCGGATGGGCGCGATGGCCGCGGAGTGCATCCCGGTGATGTCGAACAGACGGCGTTGCTCGACCGCGATGCCGGAATCCGGTGCCCGCTGGTAGGTCTGCGGGCCGGCCAGGGTGGAGGCGACGCCGCGCAGGGCCCTGGACAGGGGCATGGAGGATTCCTGGGGGACTGGTGGCATCGGGCCCTGCAGGTCCTCGTGGCGTGCCGCGGTGTCGCCGTCGGCGTGGACCACGACGGTGCGCCACACCTCGTCCCGCTCGGTGATCAGGTCGACGACGGCCCAGTCCGCCAGCCGGGGCGCGACCAGGGCCACCAGCCGGCTCAGTGCCTCGTCGACGTCGAGGGTGGAGGTCACCTGCGCGGTCGTCTCGGCCAGCAGGGCCAGCCGCTCGAGCTCCGGCAGTGGCCTCCCCGCCGGCTCGAGGCGCGGACCGGTCTCCTGCCGGCGCTCGGGAGTGTGGAAGACGACGAGCGTGCGGCTCTCGTCATCGCCGATGTCGTACGGGGTGATCAGCCAGGAGATGGTCAGCAGAGTGCCGTCCGAGCGAGCGAAGTAGTCCTCGTCGGCCTGGGCCGTGCGTCTGGCGTGGAACGCCTGCCGCATGGCGCACTGAGTCCTGGGCAGTGGCTGGCCGTGGGGCCCGCGGTGCAGCAGATCGTGCGCGTCATGACCGAGGAGATCTTCGGCGGAACGGGCCAGCAGCTTTTCCGCGCGGGTGTTGACGGCGAGGATGCAGCCCTGCTCGTCCACGACGTAGGCCCCGGACCCGATGGCTTCCAGCGCCCTGGTGACGTCGGCAGAAACTGCCGGCACCGACCGCTTCCGAACGATGTCCGTACGCTCCAGCCCTGCCACTTCCGACCTCCGTGTGCCGCCGCCCCACTCACTGTCGGCGCGCCTGCCGCGGGGGGTCCTCTCCTGCTTGCTCCTCCCCGTATGCCCCCGCGCGGACACACCTCACATCATCCCTGCCTGCCGGGGTGAGCCGCACCTGGTGTCACCGGATGACGCCTTCGGTAGCGGCCGCGACCGCTTGGTACCGGACTTGGTCGCCGTGTGTCATGAGCGTGCGGGAGGGCCGTGGCGCGGCGACCAGGAGTTCATGCCACGGTTTCAAGGGAACTGAGGCCTTCGTGTTCACCGATTTCACATTCGAGAATCTCGACCTCGGCGAGGTCGTCCCGCGCGTCCGTCACGGAGGGCGAGGACCCGCCGTTCTCCTTCTCCACGGACACCCGCGCACCCACACCACAGGGCACCGGCCGGCACCGTGGCTCGCCGAGACCCACACCGTCGTCTGTCCCGATCTCCGCGGCTACGGCCAGTCCTCGAAACCCCGGACGGACGACGACCACGAGCCCTGTTCCAAGCGCCGTATGGCCGCTGACTGCCTGGAACCCATGCGGCGTCTGGGCCATGAGACGTTCCACGTGGTGGGACACGACAGAGGCGGTTATGTCGCCACCCGCCTGGCGCTGGACCATCCTTCGGCCGTCACCCACCTCACCGCGCTGGACGTCGTCCCCATCGGTGAAGCTCTGTCCCGCTGCGACGCGAACTTCGCCACCCGGTGGTGGCACTGGTTCTTCCGCGCTCAACCCAGTCCTGGACCGGAAACCGTCATCAACAACAATCTCAGCCTGTGGTACCGGGCAACTCCGGAGGACATGGGCCAGGAGTCATGGCAGGACCTCCAGCTCGCGCTCAGCGACCCGCGGACCATTCACGCCATGTGCGAGGACTACCGGGCCGGACTGGGCATCGACCGCCGGCACGACGAGGACCAGGCGGCCGGACGACGGGTGCGGTGCCCCACCCTCGTGCTGTGGGCCACGAAGAGCGATCTCCCTCTGCTGTACGAGGACATCAGAGGTATCTGGCAGACATGGGTCGCGGGCGAGGTGACGGCCAAGGGCATCGACAGCGGTCACCATGTGGCCGAGGAGGCTCCCGGGAAACTGGCCGAAGAACTGCTGAAGGCCTGGCCGAGCGCCGAGCCGGTTCGGGGCGGGGAACGGGAAGCAGGATCGTGACCGGCCGTTTCTCGCGGGGGAGCGCTCTCAGACCGGCGGCGCCCACGGCTATCCTGAGCGGCAGCCGCTCTGGAGGAGAGTCCCGAAGTGACCGAGGCAGCGTCGCGTCCCACGCTGGAGGCCGTGGCCGCGCGGGCGGGAGTGTCGCGGGCGACCGCGTCACGGGTCGTGAACGGGGGCCAGGGCGTGCGGGAGCCGCTCGTCGAGCGGGTGCGCAAGGCCGTCGAGGAACTCGGGTACGTGCCGAACCAGGCGGCCCGGAGTCTGGTCACCCGACGGCACGACGCCGTCGCCGTCGTGATCGCCGAGCCCGAGACCCGAGTGTTCGCCGACCCCTTCTTCGCCCTCCAACTGCGCGGCATCAGCAAGGAGCTGACCGCGCACGACTCCCAGCTCGTGCTGCTGCTCACCGAAGGGCGCGATGATCACGTACGGGTGGGGCGGTACCTCGCCGGCGGGCATGTCGACGGCGCGCTCGTCTTCTCGCTGCACCTCGACGACCCGCTGCCCGGGCTGATCCACGGGGCCGGCGTGCCGACCGTGTTCGGCGGACGGCCCGGCTGGGGGGACGGCACGCCGGACATCGTCTACGTGGACAGCGACAACCGCGGTGGCGCTCGGGACGCCGTACGGCACCTCGCCGGGCTCGGCCGCACCCGGATCGGGCACATCGCCGGGCCCCTCGACCAGACCTCCGCCGTCGACCGGCTCGAAGGGTTCCGGGACGTCATGGTGGACGCCGATCCGCGGCTGGTCGTGGAGGGCGACTTCACGCCCGCGGGCGGCGAGCGCGCCATGCGGGAGCTCCTGGACCGCTGCCCGGACCTGGACGCCGTCTTCGCCGCCAACGACCTCTCCGCCTCGGGTGCCCTGCGCGCCCTGCGCGAGCGCGGGCGCCGCGTTCCCGGCGATGTCGCCGTCGTCGGCTTCGACGACATGCTGCCGGTCGCCGAGCAGGCCGACCCGCCCCTCACGACGGTCCGTCAGGACATCGAGGAGATGGGCCGGCTGATGGCTCGCCTGCTGCTGGGCGGGCTGGAGCCGAGAGGCACGGAAGCCGGACGGGAGACCGGAAGCACACCCGCCGGCGTCGTCCTGCCGACCACGCTGGTACGACGCGCCTCGGCCTGAGCGCTCCGCCGGCACGTCGGCGACGAACTCACCGCCCGGCCGCCAGTCGCCCGCGAACGCCTTGCCCCCGCCCGCCGTTGCCCGGCCACCCGCCGCCTGCTCTGCCGTTGCCCGGCCGCCCGCCGCCCGCCGCCCGCCGCCTGCTCAGCCGCTGCCCCGCGCCTCGTCTGCCGCAACCCGGCCTGTCGCAGCCCGGTCGGTCTCGCGCCGGCTGGTCCATCGCCGCCCCGCCGCTGCCCGTCGGCCGCCCGCCGTCCGGCCTGCCGCCGCCTGGCTTGCCGTTGCCCGGCCGCCCGCCGGCGTCGTCCTGCCGACCACGCTGGTACGACGCGCCTCGGTTTGAGCGCTCCGCCGGGACGCCGGCGACGAACTCACCGCCCGGCCGCCAGTCGCCCGCCAACGGCCTGCGCCCCCCGCCTGCCGCTTCCCGGCCGCCCGCCGCTTGGCCTGCCGCTGCCCCGCCGCCTCGTCTGCCGCGGCCCGGCCGGCCTCGCGTCGCTGGTCTGCCGCCGCCCGGCCTGCCGCGGCACCGCTGCTCGCCAACGGCCTGCCGCCGCATGCCGCCCGGCGCCGCCCGGCCTCGGGAGCGCCGGAGCCGCCTGGCCGCCGGTCCGCCCGACCGCCGGACCTCAGCTCTGCCGCGGCACGCTCTTGATCACCGCGAACCGCGCTCCGTACGGGTCGGCGAGTTCCGCGATGCGGCCGACGTCCTTCAGGTCGGTCGCCGGGAGGCGGACGGTGCCGCCCAGCTCACGCGCCCTGGTGACCGTGGCGTCCGTGTCCGGGACCTCGAAGTACGGCAGCCAGCGCCCGGTCTCCGCCTCGGTCGGGTCGTCCTCCAGCGGGACGATGCCGCCGAACATGGCGTCCATCTCGGTGCCCGCCGGGTGGACCGTGGTGTACGCGCCTCCGGGGAACGTGACCGCCGAGGTCTCCCAGCCCAGCACGGTGTTGTAGAACCCGGCGGCCGCGGGAAGGTCCGGCGTGTACAGCTCCAGCCAGCACAGCGAGCCCTGGTCCCGCACGACGTCCAGGCCCTTGGTGGCCGCGGGCTGCCAGATACCGAAGGACACGCCGGCCCGGTCGGCGAGGATCGCCATGCGGCCCTCGTCCAGCACGTCCATGGGCCGCATGAGCACCGTGCCGTGCGCCTGCTCGGCCGCCTTCGCCGTGGCGTCCGCGTCCGGCGTCTGGAAGTACACCGTCCAGGACGGCGGGCCCTGCTCCGGAGCGGTCCGCATACCCCCCGCCGCGGTCTTCCCGTCGAGCTGGAAGAAGCCGTAGCCGCCGGCCTCGGGCGGGCCCGGCCGGAACTGCCAGCCGAAGAGTCCGCCGTAGAAGGACGAGGCGCCGTCGATGTCGGGAGTACCGAGATCGAGCCAGTTCGGGGCGCCGGTGACATAGCGGGTGGTGAGCATCCGTGCTCTCCTTCGAGAGGTCCAGTTGCCTGCACTGCCGAGTCTCGCACCGCCCACTGACAATCGCTGCCGGGACGCTGCCTCTGCGACCACACCCCATCACGGTCGGTAATCGGAGGAGGAAGAGGAGGAGGGGGAAACGTGTGCGCGGCGGTCCGCGCGCCGCCGTGCGTCCGACCGGTCCGCCGGTCCACCATCGGGTGCCGGCAGAGGTGGCACCGGAGCGGCCGCGCCGTGTGGAACGTGTCGTTGATCCGGCGTTGATCGAACGTTTTTCGCCGCCCGGCAGCATCTCGACCATGCACACCGACACATCGACCCCGCCGGACCTGAACTGGCAGGCACAGGCGCTGTGCGCACAGACGGGGGCCGACTTCTTCTTTCCCGAACCCGGCAGCTCGGTGCGGGAGGCGAAGCTCATCTGCGGCATGTGCGAGATGCGCTCCGCCTGTCTCGAATACGCGCTGGCCAACGACGAGCGCTTCGGCGTCTGGGGCGGCCTCTCCGAACGGGAACGGCTCCACATCAGGCGCACCGACCCACGCTGAGCGACCCCCACGCTGAGCGATCCCCGCGCCGACGACCCGCGCCGACGGCCCAGCCGGGCCGGACGGGCATACCCACTCGGTACCGCGCATACCGTAATCTCCGCGCGCCCGCTCGGCCCCAGCAGGCACAATCCAGCGCATGCCCAGCACAGCGCAGACGGTCGACGGCCTGCTGAACGTCCTCGACCCGCTTCCGTACCCGCACCGCACACGCGAACTCGCCACGCGCGTACGGACCATGGACCGTCCTCTGCGGCCGGTACTGGAGGAGCTCGAAGCACGCGGCCCCTACGAGCGAGGGATCGCCGTGCTGGCCGCGGCCGTCGCCCAGGACACGGAGTGGATCGCCGCGCGCGTCGCCGACCCCGATCCGTACGTGCGCGGACAGGCGCTGCGGGTCGCCGACAGCCTCCAAGTGCCCGACTCCGTCTACGAGTCGGCGCTCGCGGACGCGCCCGAAGCCGTGCGCCGCGAGCTGCTGCGCGCCCTCGTCACCGCGCGCCGCACCGCGCTCGCCGACCGCCTGGTCGACGGGCTGCGACGCGACTGGGGCGACACGGAGGCGGCCCGGCTGCTGCCCGCCTGCTCACCGGGGACGGTCGCCCGGCTGCTGCCCGAACTGTTCCACGCGGTCACCGGGTGGAACAGCCTCGCCAAACGGCATGCGGGAACCCTGCTCGACGTGGCGGAGCGGGAACTGGACGCGCTGCCCGGCGCGTTGCGCGGCTCCTGGTGGCGCCGGTACGCGATCGCCCTGGCCTCGGTGGCGCCCACCGAGCCCCTGCGCGTGCTCGGCCTCCTCGAACACCGTGGGCCCGCGACCGTGCCGTACGAACTCCGCGACCACGTGGGCGCGTTCGCGTCCGCCGACCCCGCGCGCGTGGTGCGACTGCTGCTGACGCCCGCCTGGTCCCGCGTCCTGGGAGTACGCTCCCTCAGCAGGATCGTGCTGCGCGGGCTGGCCCGCTCCGGCGCGCCCGAACTCGTCGCGTACGCCCGGACCCTGGTGCCGCACGGAGGCCTCCCGCAGCTGCTGAGGGCACTCCCGCCCGCCCGGCGGCACGCGTTCTGCACCGAGGTGTACGAAGGCCGGGGACCGGCGGCGGCCGATGTGGTCCTGCTCGAAGCGCTGCCCCGCAACCATGTCGCGGACGAGGCCCGCGCGATGGCCGACGCCGTGCGCGAGCGCGGCGGACGGTGGAACGACCTGCTGCGCGTCGAGTGCTTCCTGCCCGTCTCCGAGGTCCGCGGCCGACTGGTCGAGGCCACCCGCCGCCCGGCCGCCGAGGACCGCGCCGAGGCCTGGCCGCTGCTGATCCGCAACGCGGCCCGCTCCGCCGACCCCACCGCCGTCCTCCTCACCCTGGAGGAGATGAGGCGACTGCGCAACGAACAGGACCCGGTGCGCTCGGCCGCACTCCGTGAACTGGCCGACGTCCGGCCCGCGTTGTACACCGAGGACGCCGAGCCGCACCTGGACCGGATCGCCGTCGACGCCGTGGAGGCCCCCGACTCCTCGCCCGCCACCCGGAACCACCTGAGCCGGTTCGCCGTCTCGGTTCTGCGCGAGCACGCGGCGAACGGACAGCGCGCGCTGGTGAACTGGGCGCTGCGCACCCTGGTGCGGATCTCCGGAAACACCGGCGGCGCGGACCTCGGCCCCCTCGACCGCACCCTGAGGCGCGGCCAGGAGCACCAGGTGTACGAGGCACTGCGCCCCTGGATCGAGGCGGGCGCCGAGAAGGCCGACTACGGACTCGCCTTCGCCCTCGCCCGCGCCGTGGGCCGACGCGCCGCCGGCATGCCCGAACTGCAGGAACTCCTGTGGCAGGCCATCCGCTACGGCGGCGACGCGACCGCCAGTGACGCCATCGGCCTGTGGCTGGAGCCGCCCGCGACCCGGGACGAGCGCGTGGCCCGCGTCCTCGCGCTGGAGCCGTCCGCCGCCGCGCTGTGGCCGGTCCTGCAGATCGTGGTCCGCCGTCGCACGGACCTCCTCGACCCCCTGCTGGCCGAGACCCCGCCGTACGGGCGCTTCCTGACCAAGGGCATGTCGTGGACCATACCCGTGGACAGCTCCGTCCGACGCTGGGTGCCGCGTCAACAGCAGGCACTGGCCCGGCAGTTGACGGCGGAGGCCGAAGACATGGGGCGGCCGCTGTACGAGCGGGCCGGCGCCGTCGAGCGCGTCGCGTTGGTGCCGGGCATCGGCCTCGACCTCGTACGCCGCTGGACGGGCTCCGCGGACGTCGTCCTCGCCGAGGCGGCGCTCGCCGCGCTCGCCCGTACCGACCGGCGCGCCGACGCGTTGGACGACCTGCTGGCCCACGCGGGCGGCGACCGGGCACGGGTGGCCGTGTACGCGGCCACGCAGGCGTCCCGGTACGTCCCGCCGTCCCTCCTCGCCGAGCGACTCCGCGCCCTGCTGTTCGCCCCGGACGTCAAGGTGACCAGCCGTAAGGAGGCGGCACGCCTGGCCGCCGCGCGGCTGCCGGTGCCGCGGGCCGCGGAGCTGCTCAGCGAGGTGTACGCGAGGCCCGGCACCCACATCGACGTACGTGCCGCCTGCGTGGCCTTCGCGGGACCGCTGCTCTCCGAGGAGCCGGTGCGGGGGCTGCTGGCCGACGCCGCGCGCGCGGAACCCGTGCTCCGCTCGGCTGTCCTGCGCGTGACGCCGCTGGACCTCGCCGAGCCCCGCCGGGAGCGTTACGCACGACTGGTCCGCGACGTCTGCGACACCGACGACCCCGAGACGGCGGCCCCGGCCTTCGAGGCGCTGGCCCGCTGGGCACCGTGGTCACCGGACGCCCCGACGGTACTCGCCGACGCGACCGCCGACCTGTCGGAACGGGCGACCTGGGCCGCCGCGGCGAACGGTCTGGTGACGGCCGCGGCGGGCTCGGCCCGGGGCGCCGAGGGACTGCGCCGGGCGCTGCGGAAGCTGGCGGACGCGGAGGCCGGGATCGCGGACGCGACCGTGGCCGCGGGGGAGGGGGCTGCGGCGGGGGAGACGGCGGAGGGGTCGGTGACCCCGCCTGCCCGGGACGCGTCGGCCGACGCCGGGGAGCGCCGCGACCGCCCCGCCCGCCGACGCGTCCAGGACCTCGTCGTCCGGCTCGCCCTCCACGCCCGATCGGCTCCGGGCACCGTCCGCCCGGCCGCCCTCGCCGCGAGCGAACTCCTCGCGGAGTACGACGACTTCGTGCCGCAGGCCGCCGAGATCGCCGCGTTCCACCTGGACCTGGACGCCGACGTGGACCGGCTCGACCGGCTGGCCGCCCTCACGGAGGGCCGCCCGGCACTGGCCTCCCGGACGGCTCAGGAGGTGGACGCGCGGCTGCGCGGCCACGCCCACGAGGGCGACCCCGGGGTGCTGTTGGACGCCGCTCGCCGCCTGGCCGCCCACGGCGGTCACGCCCAGGGCCTGTTCGCCGTGGCCCTCACCGGAGCCCTCGGCGCCCGCACCGGCTGGCCCGCGCCCTGGCGGGCGCAGCTCAGGGCGCTGCGCCGCCACCCGGTGCCGGACGTGCGCGACGCGGCCCTGGCCGAGGTGACGGCGCACGAGTAGACGTAAGAAACGCGGGTGCCCCGCCTCGACCGAGGCGGGGCACCCGCGTGCAGTACGGACCGGACTCCGCTACGCGCCCGCGCGCGCCGCCATCCGCGCCTTGCGTGCCGCGAGCTTCTCGTCGAACTTCAGGGCCTCGGCGTCCAGTCCGCCCATGTAGAGACCCAACTCCTCCTGCGCCTTCTGGCCCTCCGGGCCCAGCCCGTCGATCTCCATGATCTTCAGGAAGCGCAGCACCGGCTGGAGCACGTCGTCGTGGTGGATCCGCATGTTGTAGACCTCACCGATGGCCATCTGGGCGGCCGCGCGCTCGAAGCCGGGGATGCCGTGGCCGGGCATGCGGAAGTCGACGACGACGTCGCGGACCGCCTGCATCGTCAGGTCGGGCGCCAGCTCGAACGCCGCCTTGAGCAGGTTCCGGTAGAAGACCATGTGCAGGTTCTCGTCGGTCGCGATGCGCGACAGCATGCGGTCGCAGACCGGGTCGCCGGACTGGTGGCCGGTGTTGCGGTGCGAGATGCGGGTGGCGAGCTCCTGGAAGGCGACGTACGCGACCGAGTGCAGCATCGAGTGCCGGTTGTCCGACTCGAAGCCCTCGCTCATGTGCGCCATGCGGAACTCTTCGAGCTTGTCCGGGTCGACGGCGCGCGACGCGAGGAGGTAGTCGCGCATCACGATGCCGTGCCGGCCCTCCTCGGCGGTCCAGCGGTGCACCCAGGTGCCCCAGGCGCCGTCGCGGCCGAACAGCGAGGCGATCTCGTGGTGGTAGCTGGGCAGGTTGTCCTCGGTGAGCAGGTTCACCACGAGAGCTATACGGCCGATCTCGGTGACCTTCGACTGCCCCTTCTCCCAGGCCTCGCCGTCCTCGAAGAGACCGGGGAAGTTGCGGGCGTCGCTCCACGGCACGTACTCGTGCGGCATCCAGTCCTTGGCGACCTGCAGATGCCGGTTGAGCTCCTTCTCGACCACTTCCTCCAGGGCGTACAGCAGCCGTGCGTCGGTCCAGGTCGACGAGCTGCCAAGATGGGGAGAAGTGATCGACACGGTGGCTCCAGGGGGACGAGAAGATCGTGCGCGGTCACGAGCGAGTGACCCAACCTACGGAATCGTAGGCTACGAATCCGTAGGTTACGAAACCGTAGGTTAAAAGCGCTGTAAAGAGCCCTGTTCAGCGGGTGTTCCCGCAGTGCCCCTGGGTGTCACCGGTACGCCGACAGCCCAGCAGACTCGCAGGTCCCGGGACCGGACGGGCGACGTGCTCACCCGGTCAGGCGTACAGCTCCCGCAGCCGCACCGAGAGGCATGTCACACAGCCCTCCAGCTTCTCGAACTCGCTGATGTCCACGACGACGGGCTCGTACCCGAGATCCTCGTACAGGGCCGCCGTCTTCGGCGCGCTCGCCGCCATGAGCAGCTTGTCGCCGCCGAGCAGCACCACATGGGCGCCGGACTCCTCCGGCACGTGCAGGAAGCTCGGGAACAACGAGGGGCTGTCCATCTTGGGGATGTGCCCGACGACCGTGCCGTCGGGCAGCGCGGTCACCGCCGACTTCAGGTGCAGCACCTTGCTCACCGGCACGGCCACCACCCGCGCCCCGAGCGGCTCGAACGCGGCCCTGACCTGCTGGACCCCGGCCGCGTTGGTGCGCCCGCCGCGGCCCACGAAGACCGTGTCACCGATCTTCAGGACGTCACCGCCGTCGAGGGTGCCCGGCGCCCAGATCCAGTTCACCGAGCAGCCGAGCCCGGCCACCGCCTCCTCCACGCCGAGGGACTCGCCGCGCCGGGACTCCGCCCCGGACCTGCCGATCAGCGCGACGTTGCGGAACATCACGACCGTGTCCTCGACGAACACCGAGTCCGGGCAGTCGTCGGCGGGTTCCACCTCGACGGTCTCCCAGTCGTGCGCGCGCAACGCCTCCGCGTAGGCCTCCCACTGCTCGACCGCGAGATCGACGTCGACCTTCTCGCGTTCGATGTGGGTGACCAGCCCGTCGGCCAGTTTGGGGCTGGGGCGGCGGATGAGGGCCTTCTTGCTGGGCACGGCGGATCTCCGTCTCGGGCGTTCTCGGGCAGGGCGTTCTCGGGGGTGTGCCCATCGGGATGCCGTCCATCATGCAGCCCCGGTCCGCGCGAACAAAACCCTCCGGTAACAAGCGGATGTCCGCCGAGGTCACGCACGCTCAGGCCGCGGCCCGCCGCAAGTGCTCGGCTGTGAAGGAGTCGTGTGCGTCCAGCAGCCGTCCGGGCGTCCCCTCGAAGATCACCCTGCCGCCGTCCCGGCCTCCGCCCGGCCCCAGATCGACGATCCAGTCGGCGTGCGCCACCACGTCAAGGTTGTGCTCGACGACCACGACCGTGTTGCCCCCGTCGACCAGCCGGTCCAGCAGCGCGAGCAGACCGTCGACGTCCGCCATGTGCAGCCCGGTCGTCGGTTCGTCGAGGACGTACACCGCGCCTGTCCGGTGGAGCCGGGTCGCGAGCTTGATGCGTTGCCGCTCGCCGCCGGACAGCGTGGACAGCGGCTGCCCGAGCGTGAGGTAGGTCAGTCCCACGTCCCGCAGGGCGCGCAGCCGTCGTTGTACGCCCGAGTCGGCGAGGACGTCCAGCGCCTGACCGGCCGTCATGTCCAGGACGTCGGCGACGGAGCGGCCGTCCACGGTCAGCCGCAGAACCTCCTCCTTGAAGCGGCGCCCCTCGCAGTCGTGGCACGTCGTGGTCACCGGGTCCATGAACGCCAGGTCGGTGTGGATGATCCCGCGCCCCTGACAGGCCCCGCACGCGCCCGACGAGTTGAAGCTGAACAGCCCGGCGTCCGCGCCCGTCTCCCGTGCGAAGACCTTCCGCACGGTGTCCATGACGCCCAGATACGTCGCCGGCGTCGAGCGCGCCGAGATGCCGACCGCCGACTGGTCGACGACCACGGCCTGCGGATGCGCCGCCACGAACGCCCCGGACACCAGCGAGCTCTTCCCGGACCCGGCGACCCCGGTGACGACCGTGAGCACCCCGGTCGGGAACTCCACGGTCACGTCGCGCAGGTTGTGCAGGCTCGCGCCCTTCACCCACAGCCCGCCGGCCGGCCGCCGGGGCTCCGCCTTGATCCTCGTACGGCGGCGCAGACAGCGCCCGGTCCGGGTGTCCGCGGCGGCCAGCTCGTCCGGAGTGCCCGCGAAGACGACCCTCCCGCCGTCGGCACCCGCGCCCGGACCCATGTCCACGACGTGGTCGGCGAGGGCGATGACGTCCCGGTCGTGTTCGACGACCAGCACGGTGTTCCCCTTGTCCCGCAGCCGCAGCAGCAGATCACCGAGGCGGCCCACGTCCCGCGGGTGCAGTCCGACGCTCGGCTCGTCGAAGACGTACGTCATCCCCGTCAGGCTCGACCCCAGGTGCCGTACCGTCTTCAGCCGTTGCCCCTCCCCGCCCGACAGCGTGGACGTCTCCCGGTCGAGACTGAGGTAGCCGAGGCCGATGGCGTCGATCCGCTCCAGCGCGGTGACGGCGGCCGAGGCGATCGGACCGGCCACCGGGTCGTCGATCTCCCTGAGCACGCCGATGAGATCGGTGACCTGCATACGGGCGCAGTCGGCGATGGACAGGCCGCCCACCCGCGTGGCGAGCGCCGCCGCGTTGAGGCGGGCGCCGTGGCACACCGGGCAGGTGTCCTCGACGAGGAAGCGTTGCACGAGGTCGCGGGTCTTCTGGCTCAGGCCCGACAGGTCCCGCTTGAGGTACAGCCGCTCGAAACGGTCGGCGAGCCCCTCGTAGTCGGTGCTCCACGTGCCGCCGGAGCCGGTGACCTCGACCCTGCTGCCGGGTGCGCCGTGCAGGAGGAACTCCCGCTCGGCGTCGGTGAACTCACCCACCGGCTTGTCCGGGTCCAGTTCGGGGGTGTTCGTGTAGCCCTGCCCCTGCCAGGTCCCGGCGGCGAACGGCGGGAACAGGATCGCTCCGTCCGCCAGGGACCGGGCCGGGTCGAGCATGCGGTCCCAGTCGGGCCGGACCGCCCGCCCGAGCCCGTCGCACCCTGGGCACATGCCGGACGGGTCGTTGAACGAGTACGCGGTCGCCGGGCCCGCGCTGGGCGTGCCGTGCCGCGAGAACAGCACCCGCATCACCGAGTGGATGTCGGTCATGGTGCCGACCGTGGACCGGGAGTGTCCCCCGACCGGCCGCTGGTCGACGACGATCGCGGGGGAGAGGTCCTCGATGGCGTCGGCGTGCGGCCGCTCGTACTTGGGCAGCCGGTTGCGCACGAACCACGTGAACGTCTCGTTGAGTTGCCGCTGCGACTCGACGGCGATCGTGTCGAAGACGACGGACGACTTCCCCGACCCCGACAGGCCGGTGAACACGGTCAGCCGGCCTTTCGGGATACGGAGACAGACGTCCTTGAGGTTGTTCTCCCGGGCCCCGGTGAGGGTGATGAACGGGGCTCCGGCAGTGGTGACGGACGGGGCTCCGGCGGCAGTGATGAATGCGGGCATGCATCCGACGCTAGGCGGGATACCCGACAGCTTCTGGCGTGATTTCCTTCAGCTCTCCCTCCTCCATCAGCAGCCAGCGGGTGATCCCGATCGACTCCAGGAACGGCAGGTCGTGACTGGCCACGACCAGCGCGCCCTCGTACGACTCCAGGGCCGTGGTGAGCTGCCGCACGCTCGCCATGTCCAGGTTGTTCGTCGGCTCGTCCAGCATCAGCAGCTGCGGCGCGGGCTCCGCCAGCATCAGCGCGGCCAGCGCCGCCCGGAAGCGTTCGCCGCCGGAGAGCGTGGCGGCCGACTGGTCGGCCCGCGCCCCCTTGAACAGGAAGCGGGCCAGGCGCGCCCGGACATGGTTGTTGGTGGCGCCCGGCGCGAACCGGGCCACGTTCTCCGCGACCGTCAGATCACCGTCGAGCACGTCGAGCCGCTGCGGCAGGAAGCGCAGCGGGACGTGCGCCGTCGTCTCGCCCGCCACCGGTTCCAGCTCGCCCGCGATGGTGCGCAGCAGCGTGGTCTTGCCCGAGCCGTTGCGCCCGACGAGCGCGACCCGCTCGGGCCCGCGCAGATCGAGGACACCGCCGACACGCGCGCCGTACTTCAGCTCCAGGTCCATGACCGTGAGGACGGTACGGCCCGGGGGCACGGCCGTGTACGGCAGGTCGACGCGGATCTCGTCGTCGTCCCTGACGGCCTCCACCGCGCCGTCGAGCCGCTCCTTGGCGTCGGCGAGCTTCTCCTCGTGCATGATGCGGTGCTTTCCCGAGGAGACCTGGGCGGCCCGTTTGCGTGCCCCCATGACGATCTTGGGCTCACGCTTCTGCTCGAACATCTTCTGGCCGTACCGCCTGCGCCGGGCCATCTTGACCTGGGCGTCGACCAAGTCTCGCTTCTGCTTCTTCACGTCGGCCTCGGCGACCCGCACCATCCGCTCCGCCGCCTCCTGCTCGGTTTCGAGCGCCTCCTCGTACGCCGAGTAGGGGCCGCCGTACCAGGTGACCTCCCCGGAACGCAGGTCGGCGATCTGGTCGACCAGTTCGAGGAGTTCGCGGTCGTGGCTGACCACGACCATCACCCCGGACCAGGACGCCACGGCGTCGTACAGACGGCGGCGCGCGTACACGTCGAGGTTGTTGGTCGGCTCGTCCAGCAGGAGCACGTCCGGCCGGCGCAGCAGCAGCGCGGCCAGGCGCAGGAGCACCGACTCGCCGCCCGAGACCTCGCCGATCGTGCGGTCCAGGTCGATGTGGCCGAGCCCGAGCTCGCCGAGAGTGGCGAGTGCGCGCTCCTCCACGTCCCAGTCGTCGCCGACCGTCGCGAAGTGCTCCTCGGCCACGTCGCCCGCCTCGATGGCGTGCAGCGCGGCGCGGACGGCGGCGATGCCGAGGGCCTGGTCGACCCTGAGGCCGGTGTCGAGCGTGACGTTCTGCGGCAGGTAGCCGACCTCGCCCGCCACGCGAACGGTGCCATCGGCCGGGGTGAGCTCCCCGGCGATCAGCTTCAACAAGGTTGATTTGCCTGACCCGTTGATGCCGACGAGCCCGCTGCGGCCGGAGCCGAACGCGATCTGCAGGTCGTCGAGGACGGGGGTGCCGTCGGGCCAGGAGAAGGAAAGGGCGGTGCAGGTGATGGAAGCAGACATGGTGGCCTCGCGGATGCTGGGGGGTGGTCGGTGGCAAACGCGTGAGAGACACCGCGAGGCGGAAGCGGGCGAGGGAGGCACGACAGCCGGGGAGGCAGGGGGTGCATGGAGTGCATGAGAAAGCCCCGTGCCGGAGGACGGCTCAAACGCCGAGGTCGCACGCTGCGCACACACACGACGGAACGGTGTGTGACGCGGTGTCTCAGGACCTCAGACGAGCAACGTCCTTCTCCAATCGACGGCAACAGGACCGCGTATGACGGTACGGAGGGGGTTCGAGGGCTGTCAACGGATTAACCTGAGCCCCGCCCCACCCCGAGGAGGACACCCCGTGCCCAACGGCTCGCTGTCGCTGCCCGCCCGGCTCTACCTGCTGGCCTGGGACACCACGAGGACGGGGATCACCGGCGAGTCCCACCTGCCTCGCCTGGTCCGCGCCGGTGCCCTCGTCGAACTGGCCCGGCGGGGGCTGCTCACCGACGACGACGGCATCGCCACGCCGGTCGACCCCGACGCCCGCACCGGCGACCCGGTTCTCGACGGTCTGCTGGAACTCGTCGAGGAGTCCCGGCCACGCACCTGGCAGACCTGGGTCACGCTGCGGGCCCGCGTCACTCTCGACGCCGTGCGCGCCCGGCTCGCCGCCGACGGCCGTCTGCGCGTGGTCAAGCGGCGCGCGCTCGGCGTCTTCCCGACCGTGGAGTACGAACTGGAGGGCGTGCCCCTGGTGCGCGCCCTGCACGAGGAGGCCCGGCGGATCCTGGAGGGGCCGGTCCCGGTGGCGGAGGTGCCCGGGGACGACGCGGCCCTGGTCGCGCTAGCCGCCTCCGCCGGGCTGTCCACCCTGTTCACCGGCGAGGATCCGGACCGTCACCATCCGGACCGTCACAAGGAGCGGATCGAGGCTCTGTCGGAGCGGGCCGGAACGGCGGCCCCGGCCCTGCCGAAGGTGCTCCAGGAGATGCGCGCGGCGCTGCTCACGGCAGCAGCCGCCGTCACCTGAAGCCGCCCCGCTCAGCAGGCGTCGCGCATCAGCTCCGCGAGGTCGTGGTCCAGGTCGACCTGGAGGTGTTCGAGGCCGAGGGGCACCAGGTCGGTCGTACGGTCCAGGAAGCCCCGCACTTCGGCCGACCGGATGTGCACCACCGCGGTGCCCTCGGGAGCGTGGAACTCCATGACCAGCCGCTCGTAGCCGTACGGCCGCACCCGGACGTCGCCGCGGCCGACCGGCTCCTCCAGGCCGGACACGAGCAGTTCGCGGGCGAAGGTCCAGCAGACCTCCACGCCCTCCAGGGTGGCCGGGGCCGGGAACGTCATACGGACGGCGAAGGGGTCTTGCCGGTCGTAGCGGAGCGTGGCGGGAATGCTCGGCATCCGCGGCGCGGCGGCGACGAGACGGGCCTCAACGGGCTGCTCGATGACGGTGGACAACGCCTTGCTCCCTCGTGACGGGCGGACGGACTCCGGGTGTATGTGGCAGGGCACTTGAAGAGACGCTGGATTGAGCCAATCCGTGCACATGAAAGTCGAGTGACCTCTGTCACCGAGAACATTCACTGTGATGTCTGTTGGTGATCCATTTCTCATCCCGTGGTCCCCGGGATATCGGAGAGGACACCCGAACACGCCGCGCGGTTCCCGCCGGAGGGCATCTGGACGTCACCGGGACGGTGGGCTAGCTTCGCCCGCCATGGGACTCGTGGGGAACATGAGGTTTTCGGGGAAGCGGGCCGGCCGAAGGGCGCTCGTGGGACTGTGCGCGGCGGGGCTCGTCGCCACGCTGACCGCGGCGGCGCAGGCCCACGCGACACCCGGGCCGCCGCACTGGGAGCTCAAGGCCACGGGTGCGCCGGACGTCCGCTTCCGTGGTCTGGCGGCGGTCGGTCACGATGCCGCCTGGCTGGCCGGGACCAAGGGCACCGTGCTGCGCACCACCGACGGCGGGGCGAGCTGGCGGAACGTCTCGCCGCCCGGCGCGGGAGAGTTGCAGTTCCGCGACATCGAGGCGTTCGACGCACGCAGGGCCGTCGTGCTGGCCATCGGCGAGGGCGAGGCGTCCCGCGTGTTCCGTACCGAGGACGGCGGCGCCACCTGGACGGAGTCCTTCCGCAACACCGACCCCAAGGCCTTCTACGACTGCCTCACCTTCTTCGACCGGCGGCACGGGCTGGCCATGAGCGACCCGGTGGACGGCAGATTCCGCATCCTGTCGACGCGCGACGGCGGGCGCTCCTGGACGGTGCTG
The DNA here is from genome assembly GCF_040704615.1 of Streptomyces sp. NPDC046862. Classification (NCBI taxonomy): domain Bacteria; kingdom Bacillati; phylum Actinomycetota; class Actinomycetes; order Kitasatosporales; family Streptomycetaceae; genus Streptomyces; species Streptomyces sp. NPDC046862. The sequence goes on from NZ_JBEYXP010000011.1 coordinate 226,869, forward strand.
CCCAGTGCCGGCATGCCGGCGGCCCTGGAGGGCGAGGCGGGCTTCGCGGCGAGCGGCCAGTGCCTCGTCAGCTCCGGGCCGCGCGACGTGTGGCTGGCCACGGGCGGGGCCGCACGCGCGCGCGTGCTGCACTCCTCCGACCGGGGACTGACCTGGACGGCCACCGACTCCCCGATCCCGGCGGGCGATCCGGCCCGGGGCGTCTTCGCACTCGCCTTCCGCGACCGTACGCACGGCATCGCTGTCGGCGGCGACTACCGCCCCGACCAGGCCTCACCCCGGGCGGCGGCCACCACCGGCGACCGCGGCCGCACCTGGACGCCCGCCACCGAGCCACCGCCCGCCTATCGCTCCGGCGTCACCTGGCTCCCGCACAGCCGCGGCACGGCGCTCGCCGTCGGCCCGGCCGGCACCGACCTCACCACGAACGGCGGGCGCACCTGGCGGACGGTGGACACCGGTTCGTACGACACCGTGGACTGCGCCCCCGACCGGGGCTGCTGGGCAGCCGGCGAACAGGGCCGTGTGGCACGCCTGGAGCGCTGACCTGGGCGCGGGCGACGCGGCGACACGGTGGAACAAGAGCGAGCCGCGGCGGGCCCTCGCCGACAAGTGACCGGCCTCGGCGACAACTGGTCGCCGGACCGTAGGCTCGGCACCACCATGACGACCGTGCGCATCCCGGCGGGCTGGCCCGCCACCGAAGAGCAGGCCCGTGCCGTGCAGGACGAGTTGCGGGACCGGGTGGTGCTCGACGAGGACGGGCCGGCGCCCGGCACCGGCCGGGTGACCGGCGTGGACGTCGCCTACGACGACGGGCGGGACGTGGTCGCGGCGGCGGCCGTCGTGCTGGACGCCGCCACCCTCGACGTCGTCGCCGAGGCCACCGCCGTCGGACAGGTCTCCTTCCCGTACGTGCCCGGCCTGCTCGCCTTCCGGGAGATCCCCACCGTGCTCGCGGCCCTCGACGCGCTGCCCTGCGCGCCGGGGCTCGTCGTGTGCGACGGGTACGGGCTCGCCCACCCGCGCCGCTTCGGCCTCGCCAGCCACCTCGGCGTCCTCACCGGGCACCCCACGATCGGCGTGGCCAAGAATCCCTTCACCTTCACGTACGACGATCCCGGCGCCGCGCGCGGGAGCGTGTCCCCGCTGCGCGCCGGCTCCGAGGAGGTGGGCCGTGCCCTGCGCACCCGTGACGGCGTCAAGCCGGTGTTCGTCTCGGTCGGCCACCGGGTGAGCCTCGACACCGCGTGCGCGCACACGCTCGCGCTCACCCCCGACTACCGCATCCCCGAGTCCACCCGGCGGGCGGACTCCCTGTGCCGGCGGGCCCTCAAAGAGGCGACCTCCCCGGGAAGGTGATCGGCTTGTCTGAGTACCGGATCTGAGTACCTGTACGGATGTGAGGGCGCTGTCATGATCGGCAGGCTGTGGCCCATGACGACACACCGCGCCACCAAGCCCGCCACCAGCCCGACCCAGCCCGTCGAGCGCGCCGTGATGGCGGCCCTGATCCTCGCCGTGATCGCCGGAGTCGCCTGGATCGGCGGCATGATCTACACGGTCACCGGCTGGTCCTCCTGAACCGGCCGGCCCGGATCTACCGGCTGGCCACCACCGGATCTACCGGCTGGCCGCCACCCGGAACGTGATCCCCGCCCGGCGCAGCCGCCCGATCAGCGCGTCGCCCATCGCGACCGCCGTGGTGACCTGCCCGGCCGCGTCCGGCAGCTCGTCGACGGCGAGGCTCAGCGCCGACTCGGCGAGCATCTTCGCCGTCTCGTCGTAGCCGGGGTCGCCGCCCGCGACCTCCGTGAACACCCGGCGGCCACCGCCCTCGCCCACGAACCGCACGGAGAACCAGCTCTTCGCCCGCTTCTCGGCGCTCGGCCCCTCACCCGGCCTGATCCGCGCCGACATCCAGCGCCGCGCCGGCGGCAGCTGGGCCGCCGCGACCAGCGCGCCGACGGCGGCGGCACCGCCCACGGCGAACGGCAGACTCCGCACGGCCGCGTAGTGGTGGTAGCGGAAGTCGGGCCCGTACCGCCCCAGCTCGCGTGCCGAACGCCGCACCACCTGACCGTCGATCGTGGGCAGCGGCACCGCCCACGCGCCGACCTCCTTGGCGAACCGCGGCGCACTCACCGGCGCGTGCGCCCGCCGCCCCGGCGTGCGCGGCTCGTGCCGCCGCCGGTCCCGCGCCGCGGTCACCATCTGCCGCCCGCGCGAGAACTGGTTCAGCGCGGAGGCGAACGTGCCGCCCGAGAACATCGCGTCGGAGCGCACGAATCCGTCCACCGTGATCGGCACGCCCTCCGGGAGCTGCGCCACGGTGAAGTACGCCCCCAGGTCGTGCGGGACCGAGTCGAAACCGCAGGCGTGCACGAGCCGCGCACGGGTCTCCCGCGCGCGTGCGTCGTGCCGCACGTACATCAGGTCCACGAACTCGGGCTCCCCGCTGAGGTCCGCGTAGTCCGTGCCGGCGTCGGCGCAGGCGGCCACCAGTTCCTCGCCGTACGTCAGGTACGGGCCGACCGTGGTGGCCACCACGCGCGCGTGCCCGGCGAGTTCGCGCATCGACTCGGCGTCCCCGGCGTCCGCCCGCAGCACCCCGATCGTGGAGCCGCCGGGCAGGCGCTCCCGCAGCCGTTCCAGCTTCCCTGCGTCGCGACCCGCGACCGCCCACCGCAGCCCCTCGGGCGCGTGCGCGGCGAGGTACTCCGCGGTGAGCTCACCGACGAATCCCGTCGCCCCGAAGAGCACGATGTCGTACGTGCGATCCGCCCTGTCCCGCCTGCCCATGGCACCCCTCAGCCGTCGCCTGCGCGCCGTTGTCGGTGGCTGAGGCTAGCGTGAGGTACGAGCAGCCGAACGAGCGGGACCTGGAGGTGTGACCATGGCCGTGCCCAGGAACGCCCTGAAGAAGTGGCAGCAGGTGCGCGCGTTCGCCTTCGGCCTGCCCGGCGCGGTCCAGGAGTTCCCGTGGAGCGAGTCGGTCGCGAAGGTCAACAAGAAGGGTGACCTGCCCGGGCGCCGAGCCCGCGGCCTACGGCCTCGGCAGGGCCGGCTGGGTACGCGTCCCTCTGATAGCGGAGCCGGACACATAACAGCCTGTCCGGCGTTTGAGGACGAGGCCGAAGGCCGATACGGGGGTACGGGCGTGGACCCGCCGGCGGTCACCCCGCCTCGGGTAACTTCACCTCAGGCACAAAACTAAGCGCTTGCTCGCCCAGGTCTTGTGCCCACTGGAACACGTTCTTAGCATCGCTGATGTCACACCAGCGGGACACGCAGGGGGCCGGATGGCAGACGCAGAGACGACCGGGCACGGCCCGCTCGCCGGCGTGCGCGTGGTCGAACTCGCCGGCATCGGGCCCGGGCCCTTCGCCGCCATGCTCCTCGCCGACCTCGGAGCCGACGTGGTCCGCGTGGACCGGCCCGGCGGCACCGGACTCGCCGTCGACCCCGAGTACGACGTCACCAACCGCAACAAGAGGTCGGTGATCGTCGACCTCAAGGGCGAGGGCGGCCCGGCCCTCGTCCTCGACCTGGTGGACCGCGCGGACATCCTCATCGAGGGCTACCGCCCCGGCGTCGCCGAGCGCCTCGGTGTCGGCCCCGAGACCTGCCACGCGCGCAACCCACGGCTCGTCTACGGCCGCATGACCGGCTGGGGCCAGCAGGGCCCGCTCGCCCATCGCGCCGGACACGACATCGCGTACATCGCACCGACCGGCACCCTCGGCATGATCGGCAGTCCGGACGAGCCCCCCGCCATCCCCGCCAACCTCGTCGGCGACTACGCGGGCGGCTCGCTCTACCTCGTCGTCGGCGTTCTCGCCGCCCTGCACCACGCGCGCGCGACGGGCACCGGACAGGTCGTGGACGCGGCCATCGTGGACGGCACCGCGCACCTGGCCACGATGATCCACGGCATGCTCGCCGCCGGCCGCTGGCAGGACCGGCGCGCCGCCAACCTCCTCGACGGAGGCTGCCCCTTCTACGGGACGTACGAGACGGCCGACGGCCAGTACATGGCCGTCGGAGCCCTGGAGCAGCAGTTCTACGAGGAGTTCGTGGACCTGCTCGGCATCAGGGAGCAGGCCCCCGCCCGCAAGGACGTGGCACGCTGGGGTGAGCTGCGCGAAACGGTCGCGGCCCGCTTCAAGTCCCGTACGCGCGAGGAGTGGACGGCCGTCTTCGAGGGCTCCGACGCCTGCGTGGCCCCGGTCCTCTCGCTGCGCGAGGCGCCGCACCATCCGCACCTCGCCGCGCGCGGCACCTTCACCGACTTCGGCGGCATCACCCAGCCCGCTCCCGCACCGCGCTTCTCCAGGACCCACACGTCCGTACGGAGCGGACCCGCCCAGCCGGGCGCCGACACCGCGGCCGTGGCCCGGGACTGGGACATATCCGGTCTCCTGAAGGACGACGGCTGACGCCGTTCCATCGTCTTCCGGGCCCGTCCTCCCCGCCGCCCGGGCTTCCCGCCTCTTGCCCCTTCGAAAGGCCTGACCAGTGAGCACAGAAGCGTACGTGTACGAAGCGATCCGCACCCCGCGCGGCCGCGGCAAGGCGAGCGGTGCCCTGCACGGCACCAAGCCCATCGACCTGGTGACCACGCTGATCCACGAGGTCCGGCGGCGCCTGCCCGGCCTCGACCCGGCCGCGATCGACGACATCGTGCTCGGTGTCGTCGGACCCGTCGGTGACCAGGGCTCCGACATCGCCCGCACCGCCGCGGTCGCCGCGGGGCTGCCGGACACGGTGGCCGGCGTCCAGGAGAACCGCTTCTGTGCCTCGGGGCTCGAAGCCGTCAACATGGCCGCCACGAAGGTCCGTTCGGGCTGGGAGGACCTGGTGCTCGCGGGCGGCGTCGAGTCGATGTCGCGGGTGCCGATGGCCTCCGACGGGGGCGCCTGGTTCAACGACCCGATGACCAACCTGGCCGTCAACTTCGTACCCCAGGGCATCGGCGCGGACCTCATCGCCACGATCGAGGGCTTCTCACGGCGGGACGTCGACGAGTACGCGGCGCTGTCCCAGGAGCGGGCGGCGGCGGCCTGGAAGGACGGCCGGTTCGACCGGGCCGTGGTCCCGGTGAGGGACCGCAGTGGCCTGGTGGTCCTCGACCACGACGAGCACATGCGTCCCGGCACCACCGCCGACTCGCTCGCCGGGCTCAAGCCGTCCTTCGCGGACATCGGGGACCTGGGCGGCTTCGACGCGGTGGCGCTGCAGCAGTACCACTGGGTGGAGGAGATCGACCACGTCCACCACGCGGGCAACTCCTCCGGCATCGTGGACGGCGCGGCGCTCGTCGCGATCGGCTCCAAGGAGGTCGGCGAACGCCACGGCCTGACGCCGCGCGCGCGGATCGTGTCGGCGGCCGTCTCCGGCTCGGAGCCCACCATCATGCTCACCGGTCCGGCGCCGGCCACCCGCAAGGCGCTCGCCAAGGCCGGGCTGACCATCGACGACATCGACCTCGTCGAGATCAACGAGGCCTTCGCGGCCGTGGTGCTCCGCTTCGTCAAGGACATGGGGATCTCGCTGGACAAGGTCAACGTCAACGGGGGCGCGATCGCGCTGGGCCATCCGCTCGGGGCGACAGGGGCGATGATCCTGGGCACCCTCACGGACGAACTGGAGCGCCAGGACAAGCGCTACGGCCTGGCCACGCTGTGCGTCGGCGGCGGCATGGGCATCGCCACGATCATCGAGCGCCTGTAACCACCAGCGGACCGACCCGACCGCACGACCGCGACGGAGAACTTGTCATGACCGAGAGCACCACCATCCGCTGGGAGCAGGACGACACCGGCGTCGTCACCCTCGTCCTCGACGACCCCAACCAGTCCGCCAACACCATGAACCAGGCCTTCAGGGCCTCCATCAAGGCCATCGCCGACCGGGCGGAGGCGGAGAAGGACTCGATCCGCGGGATCATCTACTCGTCCGCCAAGAAGACCTTCTTCGCGGGCGGCGACCTCAAGGACATGGTCCAGGCGGGCCCGGAACACGCCCAGCACGTGTTCGACACCGGTATGGAGATCAAGAACGCCCTACGCCGCATCGAGAAGCTCGGCAAGCCGGTGGTCGCGGCCATCAACGGCGCGGCCCTCGGCGGCGGCTACGAGATCGCCCTCGCCAGCCACCACCGCATCGCCCTCGACGCGCCCGGCTCCAAGATCGGCCTCCCCGAGGTCACCCTGGGCCTTCTCCCGGCGGCGGGCGGCGTCACCCGCACCGTACGGCTGATGGGCATCGCGGACGCCCTGCTGAAGGTGCTCCTCCAGGGCACCCAGTACAGCCCGCGGCGCGCCCTCGAAGGCGGCCTCGTCCACGAGGTGGCCGCCACTCCCGCGGAGATGCTCGCCAAGGCCCGTGCCTTCATCGACGCGAACCCCGAGTCGCAGCAGCCCTGGGACAAGCCGGGCTACAGGATCCCCGGCGGCACCCCGGCCAACCCGAAGTTCGCGGCGAACCTGCCCGCGTTCCCCGCCAACCTCAAGAAGCAACTGAACGGCGCGCCCTACCCGGCGCCGCGCAACATCCTCGCGGCGGCCGTCGAGGGCTCCCAGGTCGACCTCGAGACCGCGCAGATCATCGAGGCCCGCTACTTCACCGAGCTGGTCACCGGGCAGACCGCCAAGAACATGATCCAGGCGTTCTTCTTCGACCTCCAGGCCGTCAACTCCGGTGCCAACCGCCCTCAGGGCATCGAGCCCCGCCGGGTGCGCAAGGTGGCCGTGCTCGGCGCCGGGATGATGGGCGCCGGCATCGCCTACTCGTGCGCCCGCGTGGGCATCGAGGTCGTCCTCAAGGACGTGTCGGTGGAGGCCGCGGAGAAAGGCAGGAACTACTCGGAGAAGCTCTGCGCCAAGGCGGTCACCAGGGGGCGTACGACCCAGGAGAAGGCCGACGCGCTGCTCGCCCGCATCACGCCGACCGCCGACCCCACCGACCTCGCGGGCTGTGACGCCGTCATCGAGGCCGTGTTCGAGGACCCCGCGCTCAAGCACAAGGTGTTCCAGGAGATCGAGAACGTCGTCGCGCCGGACGCCCTGCTGTGCTCCAACACCTCCACGCTGCCGATCACCGCGCTGGCGGAGGGCGTGGAGCGACAGGACGACTTCATCGGCCTGCACTTCTTCTCACCCGTCGACAAGATGCCCCTGGTCGAGATCATCAAGGGGCAGCGGACCGGGGAGGAGGCGCTGGCCCGTGCCTTCGACCTCGTCCGGCAGATCAACAAGACCCCGATCGTCGTCAACGACTCGCGCGGCTTCTTCACCTCCCGGGTGATCGGGCACTTCATCAACGAGGGCGTCGCGATGGTCGGGGAGGGCATCGAGCCGGCGTCGATCGAGCAGGCGGCGGGTCAGGCGGGCTATCCGGCGAAGGTCCTCTCGCTGATGGACGAGCTGACGCTCACTCTTCCGCGCAAGATCCGCAGCGAGACGAAGCGGGCCGTGGAGGAGGCGGGCGGAAGCTGGGCCGCTCACCCGGCTGAGGCCGTCATCGACCGGATGGTCGACGAGTTCGGGCGCACCGGTCGCGGGGGAGCAGCGGGCTTCTACGACTACGGTCCGGACGGCAGGCGCGGCAAGCTGTGGCCCGGCCTGCGGGAGCACTTCACCCAGCCGGGGTACGCGATCCCGTTCGAGGACATGCAGGAGCGCATGCTCTTCTCCGAGGCGCTGGACACCGTCCGGCTGCTGGAGGAGGGCGTCCTGACGTCCGTCGCCGACGCCAACATCGGCTCGATCCTGGGGATCGGGTTCCCCGGCTGGACCGGTGGGGTGCTCCAGTACATCAACGGCTACGAGGGGGGCCTGCCCGGGTTCGTCGCCCGTGCACGGGAGCTCGCCGAGCGGTACGGGGAGCGGTTCGCTCCGCCGGCGTTGCTGGTGGAGAAGGCGGAGAGGGGGGAGCGGTTCGGGGACGGCTGAGGGGTGGCCCGGTTTTCTTCGCCCCCGCCGCCCGTACCCGTCCCATCCCCGGGGGCTGCGCCCCCATGCCCCCGGGGAGTGGGTGCTTGGGGTGGGTGGGTTGGTGCGGGTTGGGGGTGGCTGGTCGCGCAGTTCCCCGCGCCCCTGAAAACCGCTCAGTTCCCCGCGAGCCTTTTGGCCTTGGAACGGGGTCCTGGGCGGAGCCCCGGGGGCGATCACCTCCCCCTCCGCGACGAAGAAGCCCCGTACACGCGATGCTCCTGCGCACGACTTGGGTAAGGCACGGGTATGGACCTAATCCCGTTCCCCATCGGCCCGTTGAACCCGAGAGTCGAGCACCTGCTCGTGGCGCTGGCGCTGTTCGCCCTCGTTCACCTCGCCATCTCCCGGCTGCTCCCCCGTATCAACCGCACCCTCGAAGCCCGCGAGGACGCGACCAAGGGAACCGAGAGACGGGCCGCCGAGGTGCGTGAGCAGGCGGAGCGGAAACGCGCCGAGTCGGCCGCCGTGCTCGCGGAGGCCCGCCACGACGCCGCCCGCACCCGTCTGCGGGCACACCAGGAGGGCACCGCCCTGATCGCCGCGGCCCGCGCGGACGCACAACGCGAACGCGACGCCCTCCTCGCCGAGGCGCAAGTCCGCATCACATCGGACCGTGCCACGGCCGAGGCCGAACTCCGTGTGTACGCATCGGAGTTGGCCTCGGAACTGGCGAGCCGGGTACTGGGCGAACCGGTCGGAGTCCAGGCGGACAACCGCGCCCCGTAAGGGGCGCGGGGAACTGCGCGAGCAACCACAGCCGACCTGCATCGTCGCGACTGCCGACAGCCCCCCAACACACCCCCGTCCCCCAACACACCCCCGTCCCCGACATCCACTCAGTGATCGTGCACGGAGTTCGTCGCCGCGATCCTCTTCCACGACTTGGGCGCCTTGACGGCCCCGCTCCGCGAAGCGACCCCCGCACCACGCGCCGCAGGCGCCCCCGGCTTCGACGGCTGGTACAGCCATGTGTCGAACAGGCCCTCCAGCGACCGCCCGGACACCTGTTCGGCGTATGCCCGGAAGTCCGCGACCGTCGCGTTGCCGTAGGCGTACTTCGCCGGCCACCCCTTGAGGATCGCGAAGAACGCCTCGTCACCGATCTCGTTCCGCAGCGCCTGGAGAGCCAGCGCACCCCGGTCGTACACGGCGATGTCGAACTGGTTCTCCGGCCCCGGGTCTCCGGGCCGGACCTTCCAGAAGGCGTCGTCGGCGGGGTGCGAGGCGTACACGTAGTCGGCGAGTTCCTGGGCCGTCCCCTCGCCCTCGTGCTCGGACCACAGCCACTGCGCGTAGCGGGCGAAGCCCTCGTTGATCCAGATGTCCTTCCACCCGGCGACGGACACCAGGTCGCCGTACCACTGGTGGGCCAGTTCGTGGACGACCACGGACACGTTGGACCCGTTCGCGAACTGCCTCGGGCTGTAGAACGGCCGGGTCTGGGTCTCCAGCGCGTACCCGGTGGTCACGTTGGGCACGTAGCCGCCGAGCGCGTTGTAGGGGTACGGCCCGAAGTACTCGGCCAGCCAGTCGGCGATCTCACCCGTGCGCTCGATGCTCGCGCGGGCCGCGCCGGCGTTGTCGCCGAGGTCCTTGCTGTAGGCGTTGATGACCGGAATTCCGCTCTCTGTGCGTCCGGTCGTGAGGTCGAACCTGCCGACCGCGAGTGTGGCGAGATACGTGGCCTGCGGCTTGTTGGACCGCCAGCTGTAGCGGGTCCAGCCGGCGCGTGAAGTCGCCGACTGCAGCGTGCCGTTGGAGATCGCCTGGGAGCCGTCGGGCACGGCGACGGACACGTCGTACGTGGCCTTGTCGAGCGGGTGGTCATTGCTGGGGAACCACCACCAGGCCGCCTCGGGCTCGTTCGCGGCGACCCCTCCGTCCGGAGTGCGGTGCCAGCTGGTGAAGCCGTACGCCTGCTTCGACGACGGCACCCCGCTGTAGCGCACCACGATCGTGACGGGCGTGCCCTTGGGCAGGGGCGTCTTCGGGGTGATCTCCAGCTCGTGCTGGCCGGACGTGGCGAAGGACGCCCGGGTGCCGTTGACGCGCACCTCACTGACATCCAGCACGAAGTCGAGGTTGAAGCGGGACAGGTCCTGTGTCGTCCGGGCGAGGAGGGTCGCGGTGCCCTCCAGCCTGTCCGTCGCCGGCTGGTAGGTGAGCCGGAGGTCGTAGTGCGAGACGTCGTAGCCGCCGTTGCCGTACGCCGGGTAGTAGGGGTCGCCGATCCCCGGCGCGCCGGGCTCGTAGTCGGCCGCCGAAGCCGGGATCGCCAGCAGCAGGGAGACGGCGAGCGCACCCGGTGCGATCAGTCTGCGGTGCACGTGGGACTCCAAGTCGTAGGGTCACGAAGTCTGTCCGGAGCCTATTCATCACCTGTGGGCTCTGACGTGTCCATCGCCCCTCGTGTCACACGATCGCCATTCGGCCGATATGAGTTACCCTTTTCGACGCACCTTTCAAGCCACCCTCTGGCCGACACTCCGATCGAACCCCCCCCATGCCCCAATGGGCCCTCTTTTGCACGGGAGTTGACGGCAGTACCGTCCGCGCATGCCCCTACCTGCGCGCCGCAGGCGCTTCACGAACTGGAGATCGCTCGCGACGGCGGCCACGGCCGCCCTGATGGCCGCCTTCCTGACCCCGGCGGCCGCCCACAGCGCACCCGCACCCGCGACTCAGGAGAGCAAGCCCGTCTACTCCTACGAGAACGCCGTCCGCGAGTCCGTATGGGTGGACACCGGGCTCGACGGCGACGGCGACGGCACGCATGACCGCGTCGCCGTCGACATCGTCCGGCCCCGGGAACTCGCCCGGCAGGGCCGCAAGATACCCGTGATCATGGACGCCAGCCCGTACTACTCCTGCTGCGGGCGCGGCAACGAGAGCCAGAAGAAGACGTACGACGCGAACGGCGACATCGTCCAGATGCCGCTCTTCTACGACAACTACTTCGTGCCCCGCGGCTACGCCTTCGTCGGGGTCGACCTCGCCGGCACCAACCGCTCCGACGGCTGCGTCGATGTCGGCGGCCGCTCCGACATCCAGTCCGCGAAGGCGGTCGTCGACTGGCTCAACGGGCGTGCCAAGGGCTACACGACCCGCACCGGCACCAGCCGCGCCGAGGCGACCTGGACCAACGGCCGGACCGGCATGATCGGCAAGAGCTACGACGGCACCATCGCCAACGGCGTCGCCGCCACCGGCGTCAAGGGGCTGAGGACCATCGTCCCGATCAGCGCCATCTCCTCCTGGTACGACTACTACTTCGCCAAGGGCGCCCCGCTCTACGACTCCGGCCCCGAATGGCTGTCCGACTACGTGGAGAGCGCCGACGCCCGCGCCAAGTGCGCGGCGGTCCAGCAGAAACTCGTCGACGGGGCGCCCCGCACCGGCGACTGGACTCCGCTGTGGACCGAGCGCGACTACGTCAAGGACGCCGGGAAGGTGAAGGCCAGCGTCTTCGTCGTACACGGCCAGCAGGACCTCAACGTCAGGTCCAAGCACTTCGGCCAGTGGTGGGACGCCCTCGCGAAGAACGGCGTCGAGCGCAAGATCTGGATCTCGCAGACGGGGCACGTCGACCCGTTCGACTTCCGGCGGGCCGCCTGGGTGGACACCCTGCACCGCTGGTTCGACCACGAACTCCTCGGCTACGACAACGGCGTCGACGGCGAGCCCATGGCCGACATCGAGCGGCACCCCGACACCTGGGTGACGTCGAACGTGTGGCCGCCCCGGAGCACCAGCACCGTGAACCTGCGCCCGGACAAGGGCGCCCAGGCCGGTGTCGGCACCCTCGGTCTGCGGCGCGGCTCGGGCAGCGAGACCTTCACCGACGACCCGTCACACAGCGAGACGGACTGGGCGGCCCGGATCGACCAGTCGACCCCCGACAAGGCCGGCTTCGTCACCAAGCCCCTCACCAAGGCGCTGAGACTGTCCGGTTCGTCCAAGGTGACCGTCTCCGCGACGCCCACGACCTCAACGGCCCATCTCTCGGCGGTCCTGGTGGATCTGGGCCCCGACACCATCCGCGACTACGCCGACCCGGCGGAGGGCATCACCACGCTCACCGACCGCACCTGCTGGGGTTCGAGCACCCCGGGGGACAGCTCCTGCTTCAAGGAGACACGGGCGAAGACGGCCGACGTCGACTACACGATCTTCAGCCGTGGCTGGGCCGATCTGGGCAACCACGCCTCGGACCAGGCGGGCGCCCCGCTGACCCCGGGCAAGCGGTACACGATCACGCTCGACCTTCACGCCGGTGACCACGTGATCCCGAAGGGCCACCGACTCGCCCTGATCGTCGCGGGCACCGACCAGAACCTCATCGACCCTCCGTCGTCCACGCCCACGCTGAAGCTCGACCTGTCCCGTACGTCCGCGCGCGTGCCGCTGGTCGGCGGCGCCGACGCGTTCGCGAACGCGACGAAGGGGGCAGCCGCCACGTCCAGCGCCGCCACGTCCACCGCCGCTCCGGACGCGCCCGTCCTCGACGGCGTCCACGACCCGCGCACCGCCCACCGCATCCCGGGAGCCGAATGAACACCCGTACGCGACACCTCCGGCAGCCCTGCACGGCCGCGGTGATCGCCGCGGCCCTGACCGCGGCCCTGACCGCACCCCTGCTGTCGACCCCGGCACAGGCGGCCCCGGCGCACGCGGCCCCAGCCACCGACACCCCACCGCGCACCGGATTCGAGCAGACCGGCGGCGCGCGCTGGACCAGCCAGCCGGAGGAGCAGGAGTTCCTGGCCGCCGTCGACCGGGCGAGCGACCGCGTGTCGGTCGCCCGCGTCGGCACCACCAAGCAGGACCGCCCGCTGCGACTCGTCCGCATCGGCACCCGGCCCACGACCCGCACCGTGCTCCTGATCTGCAGCCAGCACGGCGACGAACCCTCAGGACGCGAGGCATGTCTGTCCACGGTCCGGAACTTCGCGTACGCGAAGGACAAGGCGACCAAGGCGTTCCTGAAACGCACCACTCTGCTGGTCGTGCCCACCGCCAACCCCGACGGCCGGGCCGCCGACACACGCGGCAACAGCGACGGCGTCGACATCAACCGCGACCACCTGTCGCTGAAGACGGCCGAGGCGCGCGCCATGGCCGCCGTCATCCGCGACCGCGAGCCCGACGTCGTCTACGACCTGCACGAGTACGGCGCCACACCTCAGTACTACGACAAGGACCTCTTCGACCTCTGGCCGCGCAACCTCAACACCGACGCGACCGTCCACGAGGAGGCCGAGACGCTGTCGGCGGCCTACGTACGGCCCGCCGCGCAGGCCGCCGGGTACACCACCGGTACGTACGGCATCTGGACCGACCCCGTCACCGGCGAGCCGATCAAGCAGGTCGCGGGCGACGGACAGGAACGCATCCTGCGCAACATGTCCGGCGTGAAGCACGCGGTCGGACTGCTCATCGAGAGCCGCGTGGAGCCACTGACGGACGGGACGGCGGAGTCCGCCAACAACCGGCGCCGCGTCAACTCCCAACTCGCCGCGCTGAAGGGCCTGTTCGGTTTCGCGGGCGAACGCGGCGCGCGCGTCGACGCGGCCACCGCGGCGGCCCGCGCCGCCGGCTACCGGGACACCGGCCCCATCTACGTCGGCGGCGCCGACAACGATCCGGCCGAACCGGCCGAGGTGATCCAGGACCCGCCCTGCGGCTACCGGCTCACCGGCGCGCAGTACGCGGAGGTGAAGGACGAACTCGCCCTGCACGGCGTACGCGTGCGCCACGACGGCGACGGCGCGCTCGTTCCCCTGCGGCAGTCGTTGCGCGCCCTCGTCCCGCTGCTGCTGGACGAACGGGCGCCGTACCGGCTGACGGTCGGGGAGCCCGACACGGACTGTTGAAAAGTTGAGGTCGGCGTCACATGCTGTAGCGCTTTCCGGGAAGGAGTGCCCTGTTCCAGCCATTCGGGGAAAGGTTCCGCCTGTGACGCATGATCAACACCGCACGCACATCCCTCACGAGCCACCCGCGCTTCCCGGCTCGGAAGAGGGTCTCCAGGGTGGCGGACGGCCGCAGACGGACTGGATCGTCTTCGGCGTGACGGCAGCGCTCACCCTGGCCTTCGTCCTCTGGGGCGCCGTCTGGACCGACTCGCTCGAGACCGTGTCGAAGAATCTGCTGGGCGGCCTGCTCCACAACGGCGGCTGGGCCTTCATGCTGACCGCTTCGGGCTTCGTGGTGTTCGCCCTCTGGCTCGCGGCCAGCAGATACGGCCGCATCCACCTGGGCGCGGAAGGGGAGAAGCCCGAGTTCCGCACGGTGTCCTGGGTCGCGATGATGTTCAGCGCGGGCATGGGCATCGGCCTGATGTTCTACGGCGTCAGCGAGCCGCTCTCGCACTACACCACGCCCCCGCCGGGCACGAACCCCCAGGGCTCCGGCGAGCGCATGGAGACGGCGATGGCGACCACCCTCTTCCACTGGACGCTGCACCCGTGGGCCATCTACGCGGTGGTCGGCCTCGGCATCGCCTACAGCACGTTCCGCAAGCGCCGCCGCCAGACCATCAGCGCCGTCTTCACCCCGCTGATCGGTGAGAAGCACGCGAACGGCACCAGCGGCCGGATCATCGACATCCTCGCGATCGTCGCCACCATCTTCGGCTCCGCGGCCTCCCTCGGCCTCGGCGCGCTCCAGATCGGCTCCGGCGTCCGGGAGCTGAACTGGATGGACAAGGTGAGCACCGGACTCCTGGTGTCCATCATCGCCGTGCTGACCGTGGCATTCGTCGCCTCGGCGGTGTCCGGCGTCGAGAAGGGCATCCAGTGGCTGTCCAACACCAACATGGTGCTGGCGCTGCTGCTCGCCGTCTTCGTGTTCGTCGCCGGCCCGACCATCGTGATCCTCGACCTGCTGCCGACCTCGGTCTTCTCCTTCCTCGGTGATCTGCCCCAACTCGCGGGCCGCACCGAGGCGTCCGGCGGCAAGGGCGTCGCGGACTGGCTGGGCAGCTGGACGGTCTTCTACTGGGCCTGGTGGATCTCCTGGACGCCGTTCGTCGGCATGTTCATCGCCCGCATCAGCCGTGGCCGCACGATCCGCCAGTTCGTGGGCGGCGTGATCCTGGTTCCCAGCTCCGTCAGCCTCGTCTGGTTCGCGATCTTCGGCGGTACGGCGATGAAGCAGCAGGCACAGGGCCGGCTCGGTGACGAGGCCACCCCCGAGGGCCAGCTCTTCGCCGTACTCCACGACTACCCCATCGCCACGGTCACCAGCCTGCTCGTGATGATCCTGGTCGGCATCTTCTTCGTGTCCGGCGCCGACGCGGCGTCCATCGTGATGGGAACGCTCTCACAGAAGGGCGCGCTCGAACCCGGCCGGTTCGTCGTCGTGTTCTGGGGCGTCGTCACCGGAGCCGTCGCCGCGATCATGCTGATCGTCGGCAGCGGACAGGGTGACGCGCTCACCGGACTGCAGAACCTCACGATCCTCGCCGCCGCGCCCTTCGTCCTCGTGATGATCGGCATGTGCGTGGCCCTCATGCGCGACCTGCGCCGGGATCCCGTCATGGTGCGCGAGGAGATGGCCTCCGAGGCGGTCGAACTCGCCGTCATCGAGGGCCACAAGAAGTACGACGGTGACTTCGAGATCAGGGTCGGCCCCGGTCAGGGGACGGAGACGGAGGGCGACCCGATCGGCCACCAGCACCACTGAGCTCAGCGCGTCCGCTCCGCTGCGGACAGGTGAGCTGCGGGCAGGGGAACTGCGGGCCGGCGGGCAGCTGCCGGTGCGTCGCGGCTGGTCGCGCCCACGCGGCGGAGCCGCATATCGGCACAGCCCCGCGCCCCCTGCGGGGCGCGTCCACCGCGGCCCCGCCCGCTGCACCTTCGATCATGCGTACGCCCCTCCCCACGGCCGGGGTCGCGACCCCGCACCCCGCCGTGGGGAGACGCATGCGGAATGTGTCATGCCGTGCTCACATTGCTCCCAGTCTGGGGATACTCACACCATGTCTGCGGAGTTCGCGACCTTCGGCCTGGCACCGGCGATGCGTGCCGGTGGCGTCCTCGCCAACGGTGACTTCCAAGTGCACCGGGACTTCGTCGACTTCATCGTCGACGGACGCCCGCTGCTGTTCCAGCTCTCCGACCTCGACGCCGTCTCCCCACTCGCCTCCGACGTCCCGCCCGCCATCTTCACCGCCCAGGTGCGCAGTCTCCTCCTGGAGGCCGACGCACCGCTGACCGACGGCCGGTACGTCATCTACGGCTGCCCCGAGTGCGAGGACCTCGCCTGCGGGGCCGTCACGGCGGTCATAGAGCAGGACGGCGACGACTACGTGTGGCGCGACTTCGCCTGGCAGACGGAGGAGGCGGCCGACGTGGAGCGGAACGGCTACCACGGCATCGGGCCGTTCCGCTTCCACGGCCCCGAGTACCGCGGCGCGCTGCGGTCCCTCCTGAGCGGAGACGACCCCTCGGCCCGCCGTCGCGTGCTGCTCATCGGCGCCCGCGTCGCGGTCCTCGCCAAGCTCGCGGCGGCCCTGCGCACCATCGGCATCGGTGCGGAGATCACCCACGACGCCACCCACGTACCCCCGGACGAGCTGCGCACCTACGGCGCGGTGGCCTTCGGCCGTGCCGTGGCAGAGGAGCAACGCGCGGCCGTACGGGAGGCGTTCGAGAGGGCCGGGGCCGAGGTCGCGTACGTCGACGGGCTCGCCCCGATCATCCCGCTGCTCGTGGCCCAGATCGAGAACGCGCTGGACCGCAGCCCCTCGGACCGGCGCCGCCTGACCCGGCTGGTCGCCGCCGGCGGCGAGGCGGGCGTCGAGGTGACGTCCACCTGTCGCGTACAGGTGACCGCGTACCGCCTGGACCGGCTGTACCGCACCCACACGTACGAGATCTTCGACGGCATCCTCCCGGCGGGCCGCCACCGCATCGCACTGAACGGGAAGGCCCTGAAAAGCGAGTCGTTCGTCGTGGCGCGGTCGTCGGGCAGCGTACTGGTGGAGCCGATGGCGCGCTGAGGGGCGGGCGCTGAGGGGGCGCGTGGGCGGCGTCGTCCGCCGCGCTGCCCGGCTCCGGGGGATCTCCGCTGTGACCGCGTGTCCCGTGGTCGTTAGGATCGCCCCCTGTGACCGCCACTCTCGTCGTCAAGAACCTCTCCGCCGGCCACGGCGACCGCTCGCTCTTCTCCGGACTCGACCTCGTCGTGGCGCCCGGTGACGTGATCGGACTCGTCGGCGCCAACGGGGCGGGCAAGTCCACGCTGCTCCGCATGCTCGCCGGGCTGCTCGCGCCGGAACAGGGCGAGCTGCGGCTCTCCCCGCCCACCGCGACCGTGGGGCATCTGCCCCAGGAGCCCGAGCGGCGGGAGGGCGAGTCGGTGCGCGAGTTCCTGGCACGCCGTACGGGCGTCGCCGCGGCCCAGCACGCCATGGACGAGGCCACGCAGGCGCTCGTCGACGGGGCGCCCGGCGCGGACGACGCGTACGCGACGAGCCTGGAGCGCTGGCTCGGGCTCGGCGGCGCGGACCTCGACGAGCGGGCGGAGGAGGTCGCCGACACCCTGGGCCTCGGAGTGAGCCTGGACCAGCTGATGACGGGCCTCTCGGGCGGCCAGGCCGCGCGGGCGGGGCTCGCCTCCCTCCTGCTGTCACGCTACGACGTCTTCCTCCTCGACGAGCCCACCAACGACCTGGACCTGGACGGGCTGGAACGGCTCGAACGCTTCGTGAGCGGGCTGCGCGCGGGCACCGTCGTCGTCAGCCACGACCGCGAGTTCCTGGCCCGGACGGTCACCAAGGTCCTCGAACTCGACCTCGCGCAAGGACAGATCAACCTCTACGGCGGAGGCTACGAGGCCTACCTGGAGGAACGCGAGACCGCCCGCCGGCACGCGCGCGACGACTACGAGGAGTACGCCGACAAGAAGGGGGCCCTCCAGGACCGCGCCCAGATGCAGCGCTCCTGGATGGACAAGGGCGTCAAGAACGCGCGGCGCAAGGCGAGCAACGACAACGACAAGATCGGCCGCAAGTTCCGCAGCGAGGCGAGCGAGAAGCAGGCGGCGAAGGCGCGGCAGACCCAGCGCATGATCGAGCGGCTCGACGTCGTCGAGGAGCCGCGCAAGGAGTGGGAGCTGCGGATGAACATCGCGGCCGCCCCCCGCTCGGGCGCCGTCGTCGCCACCCTGCGGGACGCCGAGGTGCGCCGCGGCGGCTTCGTGCTCGGTCCGGTGTCCCTCCAGCTCGACTGGGCGGACCGGGTGGCGGTGACGGGTGCGAACGGTGCGGGCAAGTCGACGCTGCTCGGTGCCCTGCTGGGCCGTGTCCCACTGGACGCCGGGCACGGCTCCCTCGGCTCGGGCGTCCTGGTCGGCGAGGTCGACCAGGCCCGCGGGCTGTTCCACGGCGCCGAGTCACTGCTCGACGCGTTCTGCGCGGCGGTGCCGGAGACCGAACCGGTCGAGGTGCGCACCCTCCTGGCCAAGTTCGGCTTGAAGTCGGACCATGTGCTGCGCCCGGCGGCGAGCCTGTCCCCGGGCGAGCGCACCCGGGCCGCGCTCGCCCTCCTCCAGGGCCGAGGCGTCAACCTCCTGGTCCTCGACGAGCCCACGAACCACCTCGACCTCCCCGCCATCGAGCAGCTGGAGTCGGCCCTGGACGCGTACGAGGGCACGCTGCTGCTCGTCACCCACGACCGGCGGATGCTGGACGCGGTACGGGTGACGCGGCGTTTCGAGGTGGCTGACGGCAAGGTGACGGAACGCTAGGGCGGCGGTGCCGGGCAGCCAGGTTTCCTCGCCCCCGCCGCCCCTACCCGTCCCATCCTGTCCCTGGGGGGGGGGGCCCCCCCCCCCCCCCCCCCCGCCGGGGGGGGGGGGGGGGCGCCCCCCCCCGCCCCGCCGATAAGAGGGGGGCCAGCTGGGGGGGGCCAGGGGGGGAAAGCGAGG
>NZ_JBEYXP010000012.1:0-53595 GCF_040704615.1 Streptomyces sp. NPDC046862
GGGCTCCGCCCCGGACCCCGTTTCGGGGGCCAGCCCCCGGGCCCCCGCTCCTCAAACGCCGGAGGGGCTGGGTGTGGGCCCCCGCTCCTCAAACGCCGGAGGGGCTGGGTGTGGGCCCCCGCTCCTCAAACGCCGGAGGGGCTGGATTTGCGCGGGCCGGCCCCCTTGAAAAGCCGTTTTCGTCGTTGTGGGGGCAGCTGGGACAATGGGGCGGTCAGCCGTGCGACCGTATCGGCTGCGGATGAGGAACTTCCAGAAAAAGAGGACGTGCCGATCGTGGCTCAGAGCACCGAGACGACCGACTGGGTCTCCCGTTTCGCGGATGAGGTCATCGAGGAGTCGGAGCGTCGGGCCCCGGGCAAACCCGTCGTCGTCGCGTCCGGTCTGTCTCCCTCGGGACCCATCCACCTGGGGAACCTCCGTGAGGTCATGACGCCGCACCTCGTCGCCGACGAGATCCGGCGGCGGGGGTACCAGGTGCGGCACCTGATCTCCTGGGACGACTACGACCGGTACCGCAAGGTGCCGAACGGGGTCGCGGGCATCGACGACAGCTGGGCCGAGCACATCGGTAAGCCGTTGACCTCCGTGCCCGCCCCCAAGGGCTCCGCCCACCCCAACTGGGCCGAGCACTTCAAGGCCGCGATGGTCGAGTCGCTCGCCGAGATGGGCGTCGAGTTCGACGGGATCAGCCAGACCGCGCAGTACACCTCCGGGGTCTACCGCGAGCAGGTCCTGCACGCCATGCGGCAGCGCGGTGAGATCGACGCGATCCTCGCCCAGTACCGGACGAAGAAGGCCCCGGCCAAGAAGCAGCAGTCGCAGAAGCCCGTCGACGAGGCCGAGCTGGAGGCCGCCGAGGGGTCGGGTGCCGCGGCCGAGGACGACGGCAACAGCTCCGCCGGGTACTTCCCGTACAAGCCCTACTGCGGGCAGTGCGAGAAGGACCTCACCACCGTCACCTCGTACGACGACGACACCACCGAGCTGTCCTACACCTGCGGAGCCTGCGGCTTCTCCGAGAGCGTGCTGCTGAGCGAGTTCAACCGCGGCAAGCTCGTCTGGAAGGTCGACTGGCCCATGCGCTGGGCCTACGAGGGAGTCGTGTTCGAGCCGAGCGGGGTCGACCACTCCTCGCCGGGCTCCTCCTTCCAGGTCGGCGGGCAGATCGTGGGGATCTTCGGGGGCAAGCAGCCCATCGGGCCCATGTACGCGTTCGTCGGGATCAGCGGGATGGCGAAGATGTCGTCGTCCAGGGGCGGGGTTCCCACGCCCGCCGACGCGCTGAAGATCATGGAGCCGCAGATCCTTCGCTGGCTCTACGCCCGCCGCAGGCCCAACCAGTCGTTCAAGATCGCCTTCGACCAGGAGATCCAGCGGCTCTACGACGAGTGGGACAAGCTCGACTCCAAGGTCGCCGACGGCTCCGCGCTGCCGGCGGACGCCGCCGCGCACGCGCGTGCGGTGGGCACGGCCGCCGGTGAGCTGCCGCGCACGTCGCGACCGCTGCCGTACCGCACACTCGCCTCCGTCGCCGACATCACCGCCGGCCACCAGGACCAGGCGCTGCGCATCCTCAGCGAACTCGACCCGGCCGATCCGCTCGCCTCACTCGACGAGGCACGGCCCCGGCTCGACAAGGCCGAGGCGTGGATCAACACCCAGGTGCCCGCCGACCAGCGCACCATCGTGCGTGACGAGCCCGACGCCGAACTGCTCAAGTCCCTCGACGAGCAGGGGCAGGCCTCGCTGCGGCTGCTGCTGGACGGACTCGAGTCGCACTGGTCGCTGGACGGGCTCACGCATCTCGTCTACGGGGTGCCCAAGGTGCAGGCCGGGTTCTCGGCGGACGCCACGCCGAAGGAACTGCCGCCGGAGATCAAGACCGCGCAGAGGTCGTTCTTCGCCCTGCTGTACCACCTGCTGGTGGGGCGTGACACGGGTCCGCGGCTGCCTACGCTGCTGTTGGCCGTGGGTCAGGAGCGGGTGCGGGCGCTGCTCGGGGAGTAAGCCGCTGACACGACGAGACGATGGGGGCGCCCGATGTTCGCCGGGCGCCCCCATCGTCGTCGGTGGCCGGGTTACGCGATGTGGTCCTCTTCCAGTTGCGCGGTGTGGCGGTTGGTGAAGCGCAGGACCATCCGCTTGGCGTCGGCGTCCAGCAGGGGTACGCCGTAGGTCGCCTCGACGTTGTTGCTGAACTCGCGAGGTGTCGGGTAGCCGCTGCCGTTGCTTATCGACTGCTTGAACACCTGGTAGTACGACTCCTCGTCCGGCTCCGGCGGCCCGCCGCCATCACCGAGCTGACGGGTACGGCCCGGGCCCGAGGGGATGGGGAAACTGCCCGTCTCCTCCGGTGAGGGCTCCCGCTCCTCGTACTGCTCCTCGTACTGCTCCACGAGCTGCTCGGCCGGGTACTGCTCCGCGGGGTGCTGCTCCCCGGGGTACTGCTCGGCCGGGTACTGCTCCTCGCGGTACTGCTCGTCGCGGTACTGCTCCGGATCGGCCGGCTGTTCCTCGTACCACTCGTCGTACGGCTTCTCCGGGTCGTAGGCGGGGTTGTAGGCCGGGTTGTAGCCGCCCTGGTACACGGTCTCCTGGGGAGCGGACGCGGCGAACCACGGGCTCTGGTCCTGCTGCGGGTCCTGCCGGGGGCCCTGCTGGACGTACTCCGGCCGCCCCGTGGGCTGACCGCCCTGGGTGAGGCTGCGCTGCTGGGCCTGGGGCGCGGGCGCGTCCAGCTGAGCCTGTGCCTGGGGTGCCTGGGCCTCCAACTGCGGCTGTGGCTGCGACTGGGGCTGTGGCTGCGGCTGTGGCGCCGGAGGCAGCAGCGCCGGCTCGATGCCCGCCGCCGCCAGACCCGCCGGAGCCGTGTCCGCCAACGGCACGCCGTACCGCGCCAGACGCAACGGCATCAACGACTCCACCGGAGCCTTGCGCCGCCACGCACGCCCGAAACGGGACCGCAGCCGCGCCTGATAGACGAGACGTTCCTGCTCCAGCTTGATCACCTGGTCGTACGACCGCAGCTCCCACAGCTTCATACGACGCCACAACAGGAAGGTCGGAAGCGGCGAGAGGAGCCAGCGCGTCAGCCGCACACCCTCCATGTGCTTGTCCGCCGTGATGTCCGCGATCCGGCCGATCGCGTGCCGGGCCGCCTCCACCGACACCACGAACAGCACCGGGATCACCGCGTGCATACCGACACCCAGCGGGTCCGGCCAGGCCGCCGCACCGTTGAACGCGATCGTCGCCGCCGTCAGCAGCCACGCCGTCTGGCGAAGGAGCGGGAAGGGAATGCGGATCCAGGTCAGGAGGAGGTCCAGGGCCAGCAGGACGCAGATGCCCGCGTCGATGCCGATCGGGAAGACATAGCTGAAGTTCCCGAAACCCTTCTGGATGGCGAGTTCCCGTACGGCCGCGTACGAACCCGCGAAACCGATCCCGGCGATGATCACTGCGCCGGCCACGACAACACCGATGAGAATCCGGTGCGTCCGTGTCAGCTGAAGTGGCGCGGCCACCCGTACTCCCCTCCCAATGCCTGTCGTTGCGCGCAACAGAGTGGCACATGTGTGTGTCGCACGCGTGGCCGGTCACCCCGGGAGCCCGGTCCGCAGAACGGCCGGGCTCCCGGAAATGCCTGATGAGGCTACGCGTTCGGGCGCAGCCGCCGACTCAACTCTTCTTCTCGCTCTCCGACGCCGAGGGCGATGCCTTGCCGTCGTCCGAGTCCTTCGCGGCCGACTTGGACGGTGACGCCGACTTCGACGGTGACTTCGACGGCGACGCGCTCGAACCCGAGCCCCCGCCCTGACCGTTCGCCGCGCCTATCGCGGCCACGATCTCCTTCGCGGCCGCCTTCGCGTCCTTCACCAGGTCGTCCGCGCTCGGCGCCTTGTCACCCGCCAGACCCGCACCGTTGTAGTCGAGCGTGATCACCACGTTCTCGGCCCGCGCCACGACCGTCTGCTGCTTGAAGGTGCCTTCCTTCTTCTTCAGGTCGTAGCGCACCACCGTCGCCTGGTCGCCCGTACCGGTCAGCGACTCCGACTTCAGGCTCTTCGCGCCCTCGACCGCCTTCGCCTCCGACAGCTTCTTCTCGAACTGCGCCTGCGCCCGGTCGTCACCCGCACCACGCGACGCGTCCGAGTCCAGGAGCAGCAGCGACACGCTCAGCCAGCGGTACTGCGAACCCTTCACACCGTTGTTGTCGAGACTGATCCAGCGGCAGTCCCCGCTCACGTCCGGCTCACCGTCATTGATCGGCTTGCCCGACTTCACACCCTCCGGGACCATCCCCTCCAGGGTCTTCTTCGACAACATCGTGCACGCCTCGGGCAACTTCGCGTACGCCGCCGCCTTCACCTCGTTCGCCGAAGCCGTGGCCGACGGCTTCGCCGACGGACTCGACGACTCCTTCGCCGCGTCGTCACCGGAGCCGGAGTCCGAGGAACAGCCGGCCGCGACGAGCATCACCGGAAGTGCCGCGGCGCCCACGAGGAACCGCCGGACGCCCCGGCCTCCCCGCCCTCGCCCGCCTCGGTGATGACGCTGGTCTCGCTCTGCTGATCGGTGCATGGTTCCTTCACTCATGATGCTCATGACGCTCGTGGTTCCTGCATGACACTTGTGATACTGCTGTCGGATCGGGTCCGAGGGGCCACGGTACGCGTTGAGCAAGAAGAGCGATTGCCGTTCAACAGGTTTGTGAAGCCGGTGCGGAGGCGGTCAGTCGCCGAACGAATCCGCCAGTCGCGCGGCCAAGTTCCGCGCCCTGTCCTGCATTTCCTCGCTGTCCGGCACCACCGTCAGGGACGCCGGCTGCTCCGCGTACTCCACCGTCACGATCACGTTCGACGTGCGGAACACCACAGTCACCGTCCGCTGCTGCGCCGTACTCAGCTTGTCGTTCACGAACGCCTCGTCGCCGAGGTCGTCGAGCGTACGGGGCTGGAGCGCGGCCGGAGTCCCGCTCGCGGAGGCGGAGGAGTCGGCGGAACCGGATGAACCGGGTGAACCGGATGAGTCGGGTGAACTGGATGAACGGGAAGGGGACTCGGACGCAGACCCGGCCGCGGCACCGGACGCCGCGGCGGACCCGGACGGGGTCGGGGCGCCGGAGGACTCCGCCTCGTCGTCCCCTTCGCTCGCGCTCTCCGAGGGGGACGGCTCGGGAAGGTCCGCGGCCGTCTCCTTCGCGGCGTACACGTCCGCCGCCTTGTCGTCGTCGCTCACCGCGTTGTCGTACGACACCACGCGCTCGAAATCGACGAACAGATGATCCGTGGCGTCAGTGGACTCCACCTTCCACCGGCACCCCACCCGCCGGTCCGTGTCGAACGTCTGCGTCGCCTCACCCTCGTACGCCGTCTCCCGCTGCTCCGCGTCCGTGAGCTGCCGGATGCCCGGCAGGAGCGCGTCCAGCACGCCGTGGGAGACCGCGCCGCACGGCTCGGGCAACGTGCGGTAGCGGCCGGGCTGAGCGGGGGGCGCGGTGGTGCTGGCGTCGCCGGGCCGGTTGTCCTCCGGACTGTCCGGCTCGTCGGAGCCGGTGCAGCCGGCCAGCAACGCCGCGAGGAGCACGGCGATGCCAGGTACGTACGCCTTCGGCTGCACGGAGGGCTCCTCTCGACGGACCGCCGTGGTCGGGGGCGGGTCGCGGTCCGGGGCTGGGGGTCTGGATCTGGGGTTATTCGCTTGCCGCGCCAGGGCGGCCGCTGGACACAATGTCTATCGCACGCACTGCCGTGGACGCCGGTCCGGCATCCCTTTTCATGGACCTTGGCGCCGGTTTTGCGATTTCTGACTTCTGTTGTTGTTCCGGGGGATTGAGGACTGTATGTCGTACGTAGAGGTACCGGGCGCGAAGGTTCCCATCCGCATGTGGGCCGACCCGGCGTCCGTCGAGGACGGCGCGATGCAGCAGCTGCGCAACGTCGCGACCCTGCCGTGGATCAAGGGCCTGGCGGTCATGCCGGACGTCCACTACGGGAAGGGCGCGACGGTCGGGTCCGTCATCGCGATGCGGGGTGCGGTGTGTCCCGCGGCGGTGGGGGTGGACATCGGGTGCGGGATGTCGGCGGTGAAGACGTCCCTGACGGCGAACGACCTGCCGGGGGATCTGTCGCGGCTGCGGTCGAAGATCGAGCAGGCCATTCCGGTGGGGCGGGGGATGCACGACAGCCCCGTCGAGCCGGGGCGGCTGCACGGGTTCGGTGTGGCCGGGTGGGACGACTTCTGGGGGCGGTTCGAGGGGGTTGCGGAGGCGGTGAAGTTCCGGAGGGGGCGGGCTGCTCTGCAGATGGGGACGCTCGGAGCCGGCAACCATTTTGTAGAGATTTGCATTGATATATCCGATTCGGTGTGGCTCATGCTGCACTCCGGGTCCCGGAACATCGGCAAGGAGCTGGCCGAGCACCACATCGGCGTGGCGCAGAAGCTTCCGCACAACCAGGGCTTGGTCGACCGTGACCTCGCCGTCTTCGTCGCGGACACGCCGCAGATGGCGGCCTACCGCAACGACCTGTTCTGGGCGCAGGAGTACGCGAAGTACAACCGCACGGTCATGATGGCGCTTCTGAAGGACGTGGTCCGCAAGGAGTTCAAGAAGGCGAAGCCGACCTTCGAGCCGGAGATCAGCGCTCATCACAACTACGTTTCGGAAGAGCGCTATGACGGAGTGGACTTGCTGGTCACTCGCAAGGGAGCAATCCGCGCAGGCTCGGGCGAGTACGGGATCATCCCAGGCTCGATGGGCACGGGTTCCTACATCGTGAAGGGCCTCGGCAACGAGAAGTCCTTCAACTCGGCGTCGCACGGCGCCGGTCGACGCATGAGCCGTAACGCGGCGAAGCGGCGCTTCTCGACGAAGGACTTGGAGGAGCAGACGCGAGGCGTGGAGTGCCGCAAGGACTCCGGCGTCGTGGACGAGATCCCGAGCGCCTATAAGCCGATTGAGCAGGTCATTGATCAGCAGCGCGACCTGGTGCAGGTCGTGGCAAAACTCAAGCAGGTCGTTTGTGTGAAGGGCTGAGTGCGGACCTGCAACACTGAGCCCCGGACAAAGTTGCCGGGGCTCTGTGCCGTTTGTGAGGTAAACGCTATGCGGCTCGGCCGCCGCGCACGGTCTCACGCCACACAGGAACGATCGCCGTGGGCTCGAAGCGATGCGATCCCTTGGTACCCGGGAGGATGATCACAGACGACAAGAGACCGAAAAGGATCTCGCGCTTCTCGCTCAGGCTCAACCCGTCCCAGTGGCTCAGTGTGTCGAAGCGCTCATGCACAACAGGGCTGTGCTTGACGAACCAAGCCTGCCGGTCGTTCGTCAGTCGCTTGATCTCCCTTTCCTCCCGTGCCAGTTGCGAGAAGTAATCGGAGTCGCTGAACTCTCCGGCGTACCACTTCTCCTGGAGGGCGGCCTTGCGCTGATTGGCAATCTCCAGGCTGTTCGTGTCAGGCCAGGGCGCCAACCACGAGCCGAGTAGACCGTGCTGCTCAAGCTGGGTGAGCGCGTACTGAGTGATCAAGTCGTCCACCGCAGGACCTTGACGGCTGAGGCGGCCGCAGCCTCCGTCCAGCGTAGGACGGCAACGGTACTCGTACGACATGCTGGTGGGATGCCCGTGCATGGATGCACCACAGTTCTTTCCGTCTCCGAGGGGCCGTCCGCAGCGCACCAAACCGGTGAGCAGGTACCTGGCGCCATCTCGTGAGGCGCCGGTTCTGTTCCAGCCGCCGGGGTGGCGTCGCCCGTCCAGCGACTTTGTGATCGCCAGCCACTCCCCCGGTGCCACGATGGGTTCCCACTGGCCCAGCACGGGCTTTCCGGTGGTGTCGAGCACGAGAACGCCGTGGAGTTTGCGGTATCCGCAGATACGCGGGTTGCGGAGGACCTGCTTGACTGTCTGCCGCTGCCAGGGGTTGCCCAGTGTGGTTGTGTATCCGGAGGAAACGAAGTCCTGGGTAACGGCGGTCAGGCTTCCACCACCCAAAATGCGATGCACCCCGCACCGCACGATCTCCGACTCGCCTGGATGAAGAGTGAGCTTGTCGGTGTTCCAGCCGAAGGGGCGACGCGAAGCCACCGGCTCGCCGCGCTCGGCCCGGGCTCGGTGATTCAACCTTGCCCGCTGCTGTTGTTTCGTACTCTCGGCCCGTGCGGCAGCAGCTCCGAGGAGGCCGCGCTGCACCGCATCCTCCCCGTACAGGTCGTACTGCCCGAGAGTGTCGGTGTACGTGCGGTGGGGGTGAGCCTTGAAGCACATGAGGAAGCGCTGATATGTTCGCACGTCTCGGTATAGGCGGTCGTCGGAGACGCACACGACCCCGTCGATCGGGTATCCGGTTGCGGTGACTCCGGATTCGAGTGCGGTGAGCATGTCTTCGAAATCCGGCCTTGTGACGCCGACCTTGGAAGCGGACTTGTCATTGTCTACGTAGCGGTGGACGACGATGGCGCGGTGTTGCGCTGCGATGCGTGCGCAGTGTGCCGCTTGGTCCTCGACGCCATGGCCATCTCGCCTGTGCGCGGCGAAGGAGATACGGCAATAGGCAACGACGAGACGCCAGCCTTCGCTCCGGAGTGCCAGCGCCTCTGGCAGTGGCGGCGAGTTGTCGGGCACACCGCGCAGTTCCGTGAGTAGCAGCGCCACGGATGAGGCCGGGGGCCTGCTTCGCGTGCGATGGGCGACAGGCACGATCGAACTCACGTTAGTGTCGAGCTCAGCCACAGGGAAAGCCTCTACTTCCTTGTCGGTCAGGCCCTCGGTCCGGGTGGCACTCCGGCCGGGGGCCGGCGTGTTGATGTTGTGGCGTGAGCCTAGGTCGCGAGATCGGGCGTCGTGTGGGTGATCGAGAGGGTTCACCTGTGTGAGGTAGGGGCCCGGCTGGCGGCGTGCGAAGGTTGCGCCATGCTTGTTGCCCGTTCCGTTGTCCTGTTCGTCGTTGCCGCGTTGTTCGAGATCGGTGGGGCGTGGCTCGTCTGGCAGGGGGTGCGGGAGCATCGCGGGTGGGTGTGGGTCGGGGCGGGGGTGCTCGCGCTCGGGGCGTACGGGTTCGTGGCGACGCTTCAGCCCGATGCGAACTTCGGGCGGATCCTGGCGGCGTATGGGGGAGTGTTCGTCGCCGGGTCGCTGGCGTGGGGGATGGTCGCCGATGGGTACCGGCCCGATCGGTGGGACGTGATCGGCGCGCTGGTGTGTCTGGTCGGGATGGGCTTGATCATGTACGCGCCCAGGGGTGAGGGCTGACACCTATCCTTGCGGGGGAGTGAATCGCCCAGGCATGCAGTTCGGCACCCCCGGCATTGAGGAGTTACGTCCATGACCGCCCCCGCCACCCCGTCCGCCGCCTCCCGTATCGCCGTCGTCACGGGGGCGAGCAGCGGTATCGGGGCCGCGACGGCCCGGCAGCTGGCCGCGGCCGGGTATCGCGTGGTGCTGACCGCGCGGCGCAAGGACCGGATCGAGGCGCTGGCGGAGGAGATCAACGCGGCGGGGCACTCGGCGGCGGCGTACGCGCTGGATGTGACGGACCGGGCGGCCGTGGACGAGTTCGCCGGCGCGTTCAAGACCATCGGCGTGCTGGTGAACAACGCGGGTGGGGCGCTCGGTGCCGATCCGGTGGCGACCGGTGATCCGGAGGACTGGCGCCGGATGTACGAGACGAATGTCATCGGCACGCTGAATCTCACGCAGGCGCTGCTTCCGGCGCTCACGGCGAGCGGTGACGGCACGGTCGTCGTGGTGTCGTCCACCGCCGGGCTCGGCACGTACGAGGGCGGTGCGGGGTACGTGGCCGCCAAGCACGGTGCGCACGTGCTCGCGGAGACGCTGCGGCTGGAGATCGTCGGGACGCCGGTGCGGGTGATCGAGGTCGCGCCGGGGATGGTGAAGACGGACGAGTTCGCGCTGACCCGCTTCGATGGGGACGAGGAGCGGGCTGCCAAGGTGTACGAGGGTGTGGCCGAGCCGCTGACCGCCGACGACGTGGCGGACACGATTGCCTGGGCGGTGACGCGGCCCAGTCATGTGAATGTTGATCTGCTCGTGCTGCGGCCTCGTGCGCAGGCCTCCAATACGAAGGTTCACCGGGAGCTCTGATGCCGGAGGGGTCCGAGGTGACCGGCGAGTCCGGAGCGACCGTTGAGTCGGGGGAGCTCTCGGCGGAGCGGCGGCGGCTGGTCGAGGAGAAGAAGAACGAGCGGTACGTGTGGTGGTACCTCGGGTACTTCCTGTTCGGCATCCACCTCGTGGCGTTCGTGATGATCTACGCCGTGCTGCACGCGAAGTAGCCGGTCACCGGCTCTTTTGCGTGCGGGTCACGTGTGGGCGGTGGCCTGCGCGTAGGCCGTGGGCGGTACGCCGACCGTGGTCGTGAAGTCGCGGACGAGGTGGGCCTGGTCCGCGTAGCCGAGGTCGGCGGCGAGGGCGGCCCAGTCGACGGCGCGGTCGGTCTCGGCGCGTTCCAGGGCCTCGTGGATCCGGTAGCGGAGGATGACCCACTTCGGCCCGACGCCGACGTACACGGCGAACAGGCGCTGCATGAGCCGTACGGACAGGCCCTCGCCGCGGGCGAAGTCGCCGACGCGGCGGATGGTGCGGTCGGTGCGGACGCGGTCGACGAGGGCCATGGCGAGGTCGGCCTGGGGGTCCGGTTTCGGGGCGAGGGCGAGCAGGAACTCGTCGAGGGCGGTGACGCGGGCGTCGTCGGTGGCAGGGCTGAGGACGGCCTCGGTGTCTGCTGCGGTGTCGCGCCCCGGGTACGCCTCCGGCAGCCGCACCCGGCGGCCCGTCCAGTCGCTCACCGGCCGGTCGGGCGCGAAGGGGCGGAAGCCGCCGGGACGGAACTGGATGCCGCAGACGTGGCCCCGGCCCTCCAGTTTCTGGGTGAAGAGGTCGAGGCCGATGCCGGAGACCTCGCCGAAGTCGGTGGGGTCCTGGTCCTCGTACCGCTGGAAGACGATGTTCACGGACGGGTGCGGGACGACATGGGAGACGTAGGGCTCGGTCAGGTCCCAGTCGATCAGCCAGTAGTGCTCCAGGTAGGGGCGGAGCGGTGCGGCCGGTTCGTGGCGGCGGAAGCGGACGCGGGTGAGGAGTTCCGAGGCGTCGACGATGCCTCGGGTGTCGCGGCGTGGGGCGGCCATGAGGGGATGGTAGGCGCCGGGTCCGACAGTCGGCCGGAGCGCGGGAATAGTGCGGCCCGTGCCCTGGTTCGCGAGTATGGTTGAATCATAAACAATCTGGCAATCTGGAGGGTGGAGCAAACGATGATGCAGTTCGGGATCTTCAGCGTCGGCGACGTGACCCCCGACCCCACCACGGGCCGGACGCCGACCGAGCGCGAGCGCATCAAGGCCATGGTCGCGATCGCGCAGAAGGCCGAGGAGGTCGGGCTCGACGTGTTCGCGACGGGGGAGCACCACAACCCGCCGTTCGTGCCGTCGTCGCCCACGACCATGCTGGGCTGGATCGCCGCCCGCACCGAGCGGCTGATCCTCTCCACGGCCACCACCCTGATCACCACCAACGACCCGGTGAAGATCGCCGAGGACTTCGCGATGCTCCAGCACCTGGCCGACGGCCGGGTGGACCTGATGCTGGGGCGCGGCAACACCGGGCCGGTCTACCCGTGGTTCGGGCAGGACATCCGGCAGGGCATCAACCTCGCCATCGAGAACTACGCCCTGCTGCACCGGCTGTGGCGCGAGGACGTCGTGAACTGGGAGGGCAAGTTCCGCACGCCGCTCCAGGGCTTCACGTCCACGCCCCGGCCGATGGACGGCGTGCCGCCGTTCGTCTGGCACGGTTCCATCCGCTCCCCGGAGATCGCCGAGCAGGCCGCGTTCTACGGCGACGGCTTCTTCCACAACAACATCTTCTGGCCGGCGAGCCACACCAAGCAGATGGTCGAGCTGTACCGGAGCCGGTACGCGCACCACGGGCACGGCACGCCCGAGCAGGCGATCGTGGGACTGGGCGGGCACGTCTTCATGCGGAAGAACTCCCAGGACGCGGTGCGTGAGTTCCGGCCCTACTTCGACGTGGCGCCGGTGTATGGCCACGGGCCCTCGCTGGAGGACTTCATGGACCAGACGCCGCTGACGGTCGGGACGCCGGAGCAGGTGATCGAGAAGACGCTGGCCTTCCGGGAGTACGCCGGTGACTACCAGCGCCAGCTGTTCCTGGTCGACCACGCGGGGCTGCCGCTGAAGACCGTGCTGGAGCAGATCGACATGCTCGGCGAGGAGGTCGTGCCGGTGTTGCGTGAGGAGTTCGCGAAGGGGCGGCCGGCGGGCGTGCCGGACGCGCCGACGCATCTGTCTCTGCGTGGCGCGCTGCGGTGAGTGGTTCGTGGGGTGGGGTGTGGGGGAGCGCCGTAGGGGTGGTGTCGTAGGGCGGCTGTGGGTTCGTTGTGGCTGGTCGCTCCCCCACTCTCGGCTTCGCTCGAGCGGGGGGACCCCCATCGCGGCGGAGCCGCACGGTGTCACAGCCCCGCGCCCCTTGAGGGGCTGCGCCCCCTTCGGGGCGCTGCCCTCAGGGGCCGGGGAAGGCCTCTCACGTCTCCCGGGCCGCCTGGGTGCCCGGGAGGCCCAGGCGGGTGCCCCAGGCCCGTACTCGGCGGCGCAGTGAGCGGTGCCGGCGGCGGGTCCAGGTCGTCAGGCGGGCCCGGTCGCGTTCCCAGGCGCGGCGGCAGCGGGTGGCGCGGAGTTCCGCGAAGAGGAGTTCGTAGCGGGAGAGGATGGGGGCCGCGTCGTAGCGGTGGGCGCTCTTGAGGGCGGCGGCGCCCATGGCGCGGCGGGCCGGTTCGTCGGCGATCAGTTCGAGGATGGCGTCGGAGAGGGCGCGCGGGTCGTCCACGGGGACGAGGCGGCCGTCGACGCCGTCGGTGATGATCTCGGCGGGCCCGAGCGGGCAGTCCGTGCTGATGACCGGCACTCCGCAGCGCATCGCCTCGACCAGCGTCATCCCGAACGACTCCGCTTCCGAGGCGCTGACCACCAGTGATGCCTTGGCGAACTCGGTCTCGATGGGGGTGCGCGGGCCCATGAGGCGGGCCCGGCCGGAGAGGCCGAGCTCGTCGATCATGCGATTCAGGCGCTCCTTCTGCTTGCCTCCGCCGTAGATGCGCAGCCGCCAGTCAGGTTCCTTCGCCGTGACCCGCGCGAACGCCTCCAGGAGCAGGTCGAAGCGCTTGCCGGGGGCCAGTCGGCCCGCCGCCGCGATGACGGGGGCGGTGCCGGTGGAGGGGGCGGTGCCGACCTCGGGGACGATGTTCGGTACCGACATCACGCGCACGCCCGGGAGGGACATGCGGGCGCGGTACACGTTCGCGTCCGCCTCGGTGGTCGTCACCACCGCGTCCAGCGCCCGGTAGTGCCGGGCGAGCACCTTGCGCAGCCGCTTGTCGTGCGCGTCGTGGCGCAGGTGCTCCTGGCCGACGCGCAGGGCACGGCGGGGCGCGAAGCGGGCGACGTAGACGTTGAGCCCGGGGCGGGTGCCGATCACGATGTCCGCGTGGCAGCGGGCGAGATGGGCGCGGACCCGGCGGTCGGTGAGGCGTGTGTACTGGTTGTGGCGCTTGTCCTCGGCGGGGTAGTCGAGGGCCGGCTGCCCGAGGGCGGGGTCGGCGAGGTCCGTGCTGCCCTCGCGCGTGTCCACCAGGGGGACCAGCGTGATCCGCGGGTCGATCCCGAAGCGCGGGGTGTCCCGGTGCCGCGACATGGACACGATCTCGACATCGTGGTGGTCCGCCAGAGCCGACGCCAGGTTCAGCGTCGTGCGGACGGTGCCGCCGATGGCGTACGCGTTGTGCAGCAGGAACACGATCTTCATGCGCTGGGCCTTCGTCGTGGTGCGGTGGATCGTCGTCTTCTGCGGGGCGGGTGTCCGCTCGGTGTGCGGTCCGCTTCCCGTCAGCTCCGTAGGAGTCGCGTACCCGTCCTGCTCGCCGTAGTCCGTCCGATCCCCGTACTCCACCCGATTGCCGCGCTCCGTTCGATCCCCGTGATCCTCGCGATCGCCGCGCTCCGTCGGTTCGTCGCGATCGCCGCGCCCGTCGTGTTCCGCGCGCGTTCTGCCTGCGGTGTGTGCGCTGCCCTTCCCGCGCTCCATACGACCCATATGACCCTTCCCGGCGCGACCTTGGTCCCTGTGGTCCGCCTGGCATACCGGACACGGTTGCCCGGCGAGGTAAGCCACCCGCCCCGCCCCGGTGAGAGGCGGGTAAGAAGCCCGCTCCCGTCCGACTCCCCCGGGTGGTTCACCGCCGAGGCCTTGGCAGACTGGTGGGGTGCCCCAGAATGTGCTGCTCGCCGAGGACGACCGCGCCATCCGACATGCCCTGGAACGCGCGCTGACCCTGGAGGGTTACGAGGTCACGGCCGTCGCCGACGGTGTCGAGGCGCTCGCGCAGGCCCACCGGACGCCCCCGGACGTGCTCGTGCTGGACGTGATGATGCCGGGTATCGACGGCCTCCAGGTGTGCCGTGTCCTGCGGGCGGAGGGCGATCGGACGCCGATCCTGATGCTCACCGCGCTCGTCGAGACGGCCGACCGGATCGCCGGTCTGGACGCCGGAGCGGACGATTACGTCGTTAAGCCATTCGACGTAGAAGAGGTCTTCGCCCGGCTGAGGGCCCTGCTGCGCCGAACGGGTAACGGAATGGGGAGCGCCGTCGAGGCGCCCAAGCCGATCGTTGACCGTGACGTCGGCGGGCTGCTGTCCGCCGCAGGACTGCGCATGGACGTGCACGCGCGGCGGGCCTGGCGCGGTGCGCGCGAGCTGGAGCTGACCCGGACCGAGTTCGACCTCCTCGAACTGCTCATGCGCAACGCCGGGATCGTCCTCGACCACGCGACGATCTACGACCGCATCTGGGGCTACGACTTCGGTCCCGGCTCCAAGAACCTCGCCGTGTACGTCGGCTACCTGAGACGCAAGCTCGACGAGCCGGGTGCTCCGGCGCTGATCCACACGGTGCGCGGCGTGGGGTACGTGCTGAGGGAGGACTGAGTGCGCCCGCGCTTCCGCCTGCGCCGGGTCTCCTCCCTGCGGGCGACCTTCACCGTGTCCTTCGCGGCCGTGGCCGCCGCCGTCACGGTCGTGGTCGGGGTCCTCAGCTACAGCGCGGCCGCCCGGCTGGTGCGCGTGGACCAGCAGACCGTGTTCGCCGCGGTGGTGCGTGACCTGCAGGGACAGGTGCGGGAACAGAAGCTCAGGCCCGAGGACTACGCGTCCTTGGACCAGGGCGGGCCCCGTGACGAGCTGATGGGGGCGGGCCGGACGGACATCCAGGTGCTCGGAGCGCGTGGCGAACTCGTCGACAAGGGCAGCCCGGTCCTGCCGGTGCGTGCCGGCGACCGCGGCACGGCGGGGGACGCCGTCGCGGGCCGCACGGTCGAGCACGACGCGGTGGCCCTCGGTGACGACCGTTACCGCGTGGCCACCGTCGCCCTCGGGGGCGGGCGGGGCGCGATCCAGGTGGCTCAGGAGTTCAGCGACACCGAGGACCTGCTGCGGGAGCTGCAGCAGCGGACCGTGCTGCTGGAGGCGGCCGTCGTCGTCTCGGCCGGGCTGTTCGGCTGGTGGCTGGCGCGGCGCATCACCCGGCGTCTGGTGCGGCTCGCGGGCGCGGCGGAGGACGTGGCGCGCACCGGTCGTCTCTCCATCCAGGTGCCGGTGACCGGACGGGACGAGGTGGGGCGGCTCGGGCGCTCCTTCGACCGCATGCTGGTACGGCTCGCCCAGTCGGAGGAGGACCAGCGGAGGCTGGTCCAGGACGCGGGCCACGAACTGCGCACCCCGCTGACGTCGTTGCGCACGAACATCTCACTGCTCCGCCGGATCGACGAGTTCCCGGCGTCCGTTCGTGAGGAGCTGGTCGCCGACCTCGCCGAGGAGGCCCGCGAACTGACCGATCTGGTCAACGAGTTGGTCGATCTCGCGGCCGGTCAGTCCAGCACCGAGGCGGTCCAGCGGGTGGAGCTCGCGGACATCGTCGAGGACGTGGCGGTGGTCGCGCGGCGGCGGACCGGGCGGGAGGTCGTGGTGCGGGTGCACGGGGACACGACGGTGGCCGGGCGGGTGGGGGCGTTGCAGCGGGCGGTGTCGAACCTGGTGGAGAACGCGGCGAAGTTCGACCGTGGGGGGTTGGGGGTGATCGAGGTCGTGGTGACGGGGCCGTCGGGTGGGGGTGTTGTGCCCGGGGTGTCCGGTACGGAGGCGGCGGGGGCCGAGGGGGTGGAGGGTCCTGTGGGTCTTGTGGGTCCTGTGGCTCCTGTGGGTGGTGACGGCGAGGGTGACGGGGGCGGTGACGGGGCCGTTCGTGTGGAAGTGCTCGATCGTGGTCCGGGGATCGCCGCCGCCGATCTGATCCGTGTCTTCGACCGCTTCTACCGTGCTCCGGCTGCCCGCAGCCTGCCCGGTTCCGGGCTCGGGCTGTCCATCGTCCGGGAGGTCGCCACGGCGCACGGGGGTTCGCCGTTCGCGTTCCGGCGGGAGGGTGGGGGGTCGGTCATCGGGTTCACGGTGGGGACCGGGGCGGGGGCGGTGGGGCAGGAGCGGTGAGGGGGCTGGGTGCGGTGGGTTGGTCGGGTGCGGGTGGGTGGGGGCTGGTCGCGCAGTTCCCCGCGCCCTGAAAGACCTAGGGGCGGCGGGGGCCGGAAGCGGCTTGGGCGCCCGCGCTCCAGCGGCCGAGGACCGGCTCGCCGAGGGTGCGGGCGGGGAGGCAGAGGGTGGGGCCGTGGCGCTCGAAGAGGCTGTCACGGTCGTCGAAGTGGCCGAGGTCGACCCGGACCCGGGCGGAGAGATCGCAGGAGTCACCCTGCGCTCCGCAGCTCAAGGGGCCGTCCCAGCGCAGGCCCGTACGCGCCACGGCGTCGAACAGGGTCTCGCCGCCCTTGTTGGTGAAACCGGCGGAGGCGGCGCCCGTGCGCATGTCGCTGAACAGCTCACCGATCGGCACCCACCCGCCGTCGACACCGAACTCCGGCCACGCCAGCAGCACCCGCTCCGGGACCAGCGTCTTCAGGCGCGGGAACCTCGGATACCAGAAGCTGCCGTCGACGAGCAGGCCACGGACGCGCGTCGCCACCCCCGACGCCCGGGCGACCGCCTCCAGCACCGCCATGCGCTGGCTGCACGAGCCTCGGCCCAGGGCGAGGGTGCGTGAGGCGCGGCGGCGGTCGTCGACCGAGTACACCGGGCGGACCTCACGGGCGATGATCCCGTGGGCGGTGCGCAGGGCGTCGAGAGGGGAAGCCGGTCGCGTCTGCTGGACGCGTGAGGTGAGCCCGGTGACGCGGGGGTGTCGCCAGTCCAGGATGCGGGTCGGGAGCGTGGAACCCTCCACCGCCGCGGCGGCATCGGCGGGCTCGGCGTGTTGAGGACGCCCGAGTCGCGCGACGCTCGCCGTTCGGCACGGCATCAGCAGTCGGCTGGTCATCGCCACCCCCGCATGGTCCCCTACCCGCACCCAACGGTTCCCGGTCATCATCACACGGTCACGTCCCTCCGCGACACCAGGAGCAACGCCCATGGCGACAGTCGAGTTGAGTGCTCAGGAGGCCGCGGCCCTCGCGGCGGTCGACGAGGCGGCCATCGCCCGTACCCTGCCGGAGCTGATCGCGATACCGAGCGTGACCGGCAGCCCGGCCGAGTCGGAGCTCCAGCACCACCTGGCGGGGCGGCTCGAGCGGCTCGGGCTGGACGTGGACCTGTGGTCCATGGACCTGCCGGAGCTGCTGGCGCACCCGGACTTCCCCGGTTCGGAGGCACCGCGGGAGGAGGCGTGGGGGCTGGTGGGGACCACGCGGGACGGTGGCGACGGGCCGACGCTGATACTCCAGGGGCACGTCGACGTCGTACCGCCGGGAGACGTGGAGCGGTGGGAGGGCGACCCGTTCGTGCCGCGGGTGACGGGGGACACCGTGCACGGCCGCGGCGCCTGTGACATGAAGGCCGGGCTCACCGCTCACCTGGCGGCGCTAGCGGCGATCCGGGCGAGCGGGGTGCGGCTGCGCGGGCGGGTGGCGGTGCACTTCGTGGTCGGCGAGGAGGACGGCGGCCTCGGCGCCTTCGGCACGCTCCGGCGCGGTCACACGGGCGACGCGTGCGTCATCGCCGAGCCGACCGCCGGGACCCTCGTCACGGCCAACGCCGGTGCGCTGACCTTCCGTCTCGACGTACCCGGCCGGTCCGCCCACGCGAGTTCGCGTGACGAGGGCGTGAGCGCCGTCGACGCCTACCTGCCCGTGCACCGGGCCCTGGCCGAACTGGAGACCGCGCGGAACACCGACCCCGACCCGCTGATGGCCGAGTACCCGATCCCGTACGCACTCTCGGTCGGCACCCTGCGGTCCGGTGACTGGGCGAGCAGCGTGCCCGATCTCCTCGTCGCCGAGGGGCGGTTGGGCGTACGGCTCGACGAGGAACCGGCGGCGGCCCGGGCCGCGCTGGAGCGTTGCGTGGCCGAGACCTGCGCCGCCGACCCGTGGCTGCGCGAGCATCCGGTGACGGTGACCTGGCCCGGCGGCCAGTTCGCCCCCGGCCGCCTGCCGGCCGGGCATCCGCTGCGGGACACCGTACGAGAGGCCCACGCGGCGGCGAACGGGGGCGTGCGGGTACGGGAGCGCGGCGCGCCCTACGGCAGCGATCTGCGGCACTACACGGCGGCGGGCATCCCCACCCTCCAGTACGGTCCCGGCGACATCCGCCACGGCCACAGCACCCGGGAGCGGGTCGACGTGCGGGAGGTCGTGGACGTGGCGCGGACGCTGGTGCTCACGGCGCTGCGGACGGTCGGCACCAAGTAGTCCCCGAATAGCCCCGAGTAACCCCGGGCGGCCCCAAGTAGCGTCACGCCGAGTCCGGTTGTCACCGGCCGGGCCCGTGGTGGAGGATCGGCGGCGTTCGAGGCGCACGAACCGCGGTGCGCGGTGGGGACGCCAGGGGGCAGCGATCTATTCCGTAGTGGTCAATGTGCTGGTCGGTCTGGTGACCAGCTTCATCGGTGGTGGGTTCGTCTGGCTCTGGGAGCGCGCCAAGCGGGCCCGCGTGCTGCGGCGGAAGGCGGACTTCTTCGGCCTCGTCCCCGGAGAGACCTGCTTCATCGTCATCGGCAACAAGCACAACGCGCGAGGGGTCGCGGACCACAAGGAGATCCGCGCCATGATCGAAGTGGCGACCCTGGCCGGCCAGCTCGGCTGTGACGTCGACACCGAGGCCGGCGACGACTTCCGCGGCAGCAACGGCGACCGCACGGAGTTCTGCGTCGGTGGCCCGCTCGGCGACGCCAACCCCCGCACGGGCGGCCACCTCGCCGCTCATGTGCCCGGATTCAGCATCCTGCCCTACGGTCCGGGCGCGGACTCGGTGACGTTCGTCATCGGCGGCCACCGGTACCCATGGCTGAAGAACGAGGTGGAGTACGCGGTCGTCGCCAAGTTCACGCCACCGGAAGCGACCCGGCCGGTCCTGGTGGTGTGCGGTCAGAGCGCCCTGGCGAACCAGGCCGCGATCCACTTCCTCAAGCGCGACCACCGCCAGGTGGCCGAGTCCCTCGACTCGGTCGACCGCTTCTGCGTCCTGATCAAGGTCGCGGGCATCGGCACGTACGGCTTCCAGGGCGCGAGCCTCGAACGCGACGTGACCGACGCGGCGTTCACGCGCCCTGACGTCACGAACGCCGGCACGTGACGGCCCGACTCCTCTCGTGACCAGTCCCGCTCCCGCTCCCGGTCACGCCAGCGCGGTCGCGGTCGCGCGGACGAAGGCCTCCGGGTTGTCCAGCATGATGTTGTGCCCGCAATCCGGTATCGGCACCACGGCCACCCCCGCCTCGGTCAGCGCCTCGGCCCCGGCCAGCGGGCCGTCTGCCTCGGGCAGCAGATAGGTACGGGGAATCCTCAGGTCGAGCAGCAGTTCGCGCATGATGGGAACGGTTCCCCGGGCGAGATGGACCGCACTGCGGTGCAGGGCCTCACGCCCGGCCAGGCGCATGGTGGACCACCAGTGGGGGCCCACCCGGTCGCGGACCTCTGCCCAACCGCCGGCCAGGAACTCCTGCTCGGAGTAGGCGGCGATGCCGCTGCTGCCGCTGGATCCCGGTCGGCGCGGTATCGCGTCGAGGTTGGCGTCGACGAGGACCAGGCGGGAGACCAGGTGCGGGTGCCGGGCGGCCAGGACGATGGCCACCGAGCCGCCCATGCTGTGCGCGATCAACTCGGCACCGGCCACGCCCGCGGACGTCAGGGCCTGAGCCAGGGCGTCGGCGTGCGACTCCAGGGTGTAGTCGAAGTCCGTCGGCCGGTCGCTGATGCCGTGACCGAGCAGATCGATCAGCAGCGAACGACGTCCGGCCAGCGCGGGATGGACCGCGACCTCCGCGAAGTAGGCGGGCGAGGTGGCGCCCAGACCGTGCACGTACACACGGGAGGGTTCCTCACCCGGCAACTCGACCCAGCGGATGAGGTCACCTTCAGGTGTCACGACGGTGCTGCGCACGGGCTGCTCCCTGCGATCAAGATCGATGGACGGACGAGCGTAGCCACCACGCCCCGGCGCGTCACCGGAGTTTCCCGGCGCAGGGGCCAAAGGCGGCTGCCGGGACCGGCCCACCCTCTTCACCACATGACGAGGGCGGGGCCCGAAAGCCCCGCCCGAACCTACGAATCCTCAGGCCACCGCCACCGTCACGGCCACACCAGGCAGTACGGCTGATGCCCCGCCTCGTGCAGCCGGTGGCTGAAGTCCTGCCACTCGTGCAGCAGTTGGTACACGTTGAACGCGTCCCGCGGGCCGCCCCGGTCCGGGACCGTCGACCAGATGAAGGCGGCCGCGCCGACCGCTTCCTCGCCGATGCCCCGCAGCGGGTCGACGACGGTCATGGGGAGCTTCACCACCGCGTAGTCGGGGTGGAGGACGACCAGTTCGAGCGGGGGAACCTTGTTCAGGGGGACGCCCTCGATGCCCGTCAGCACCATGGCGGCCATCGTCTCCGGCTTGATCTTGGTGAACATGCCGTTCATGCCGAGCTCGTCGCCGCCGAGTTCCTCCGGACGCATCGAGATCGGGACGCGGGCTGCCGTCGCGCCGTCGGGTGCGCCGAAGTACTTGTACGTCACCCCCACCCGACCACCGTTCCTGCTTCCTGCGCGCAGCCGATCGGCCACGTGGTCCGTCCGGTCCATTCGGGGTGTCCGAGGCGTGCCGGGCGTGCGGTTGGTCCTGCCGGTCTGATCCATGCGATCCATGCGACCCATCCGATCCATACGGTCCTTACCGTCCATACGGTCCGGTCGGTCGATTCGCTCAGCGCCAGTGCGCTGCGGAACGGAATCATCCTGGTGTGCCCCCGTGGGGCCCAGGGGAAGCGTGGGGTTCGAAGACCCCGCGGGCTCCGGCGGAGCCGTGGGGCGCTGCGGTCCCGTGGGAGTGTGCGGAGGACCGCCGGCGGGGTCCGGGGGGCCCGTCGACGGACCCGTCGAGCCCAGAGGGCCGATGGGGTTCTGCGGAGCCACCGGAGAAATGGGGCTCTGCGGGCCCACCGGACCTGCCGGTCCGGGAGGACCCGGCGGAATCTGTCCACCCTGTGCCTGCCGTGCTTCGCCTCGTGCCTCGGTCGATTCCTCCGCCTCGCGCCGGTGCCTTCCCCGCCGGGCACGCCGGGGGCCGAGGTCATCGGTCCCCTCGCCCAGTCCGCCACCGCGATGCATATCTCCACCCGACTGCTGTTCTAGGACGCGTGGCCCCCGCCGCGCAACCCGATCATCGTGTCATTGTGACCTCCCCCACGGCCGCGCGCCGAAACGTGCGTTGAAACACCTGTCCGCAGGATCTTCGGAGCCTCTGACACCATGGCTAGTGTGAGCTATCCGTATAAAGCCCCAGTCTCGCAGACTCTTTTCGAGCGTGCGTCGGCCGTCACGCCCGGCGGCGTGAACTCTCCCGTGCGCGCCTTCCGTGCCGTGGGCGGTACGCCCCGGTTCATGGTGTCCGGTACCGGTCCGTATCTCACCGATGCCGACGGTCGCGAGTATGTAGATCTTGTGTGTTCATGGGGGCCCATGATCCTCGGGCACTCGCGTCCCGAGGTCATCGCGGCCGTCCAGGAGGCCGTCTCCCGCGGCACCTCCTTCGGTACGCCCGGTGAGGGCGAGGTCGCGCTCGCCGAGGAGATGGTCGCCCGCGTCGAGCCCCTCGACCAGGTGCGGCTCGTCTCCAGCGGCACCGAGGCCACCATGTCCGCCATCCGGCTCGCCCGCGGTTTCACCGGCCGCACCAAGGTGATCAAGTTCGCCGGGTGTTACCACGGTCACGTCGACTCGCTGCTCGCGGCGGCGGGGAGCGGGGTCGCGACCTTCGCGCTGCCCGACACCCCCGGGGTCACCGGCGCGCAGGCCGGGGACACCATCGTGCTGCCGTACAACGACCTCGACGCCGTACGGGACGCCTTCCTGGCCCACCCCGGCGAGATCGCCTGCGTCATCACCGAGGCCTCGCCCGGCAACATGGGCGTCGTACCGCCGCTGCCCGGCTTCAACCAGGGGCTGAGGGACGTGTGCGCCGAGCACGGGGCGCTCTACATCTCCGACGAGGTCATGACCGGCTTCCGGACCAGCCGGGCCGGGTGGTTCGGGGTGGACGGGGTCCGGCCCGACCTCATGACCTTCGGGAAGGTCATGGGAGGCGGGTTCCCGGCCGCCGCCTTCGGGGGGCGCGCCGACGTCATGGCGCACCTCGCACCCGTCGGGCCCGTCTACCAGGCGGGCACCCTCTCCGGGAACCCGGTCGCCACCGCCGCCGGGCTCGCCCAGCTGCGGCTGCTCGACGACGCCGCGTACGACACGGTGAACGCCGTCTCGGAGCAGATCCGTACGCTCGTCACCGAGGCTCTGACCAAGGAGGGTGTCGCGCACACACTGCAGAACGCCTCCAACATGTTCTCCGTCTTCTTCACCGACCGCCCGGTGCGCGACTATGAGGACGCCAGGGCGCAGGAGTCGTTCCGCTTCAACGCCTTCTTCCACTCGATGCTGTCGCAGGGCGTCTATCTGCCGCCGTCGTCGTTCGAGTCGTGGTTCGTGTCGACCGCGCACGACGAGCGGGCCGTCCAGCGCGTCGCCGACGCCCTGCCCGCCGCCGCCCGTGCCGCCGCGGAGGCCGCCGCATGAGCAGCGTGAACGCTACGAACGGCAACGGTACGGACGGTACGGACGGCACGGACGACAGAGACGTCACCGTCGTCCACGTCATGCGGCACGGTGAGGTCGCCAACCCCGACGGGATCCTGTACGGCCGGCTGCCCGGCTACCACCTCTCCGAGCTCGGGCGGCGCATGGCCGACCGGGTCGCCGAGCACCTCGCCCCCCGGGACGTCACGCATGTCGTCGCCTCGCCGCTGGAGCGCGCGCAGGAGACGGCGACGCCGATCGCCAAGGCCCACGGTCTCGACCTCGCCACCGACGCCCGCCTCATCGAGGCGGACAACGTCTTCCAGGGCAAGACCTTCGGCGTCGGCGACGGGGCGCTGCGGCGGCCCGAGAACTGGAAGCACCTGGTCAACCCGTTCAAGCCGTCCTGGGGCGAGCCGTACGTCCACCAGGTCATCCGGATGGTGGGGGCGCTCGACGCGGCGAAGGACGCGGCGCGGGGTCACGAGGCCGTGCTGGTCAGCCACCAGCTGCCGATCTGGATCGTGCGGTCGTACGTCGAGCGGCGGCGGTTGTGGCACGACCCGCGCAAGCGGCAGTGCACGCTGGCCTCGCTGACGACGTTCACGTACCAGGGCGACAAGATCGTGTCCGTGGGGTACACGGAGCCGGCGCGGGATCTGGTGCCGGCGCATCTCCTTGCCGGGGCCAAGCCGGTGAAGGGGAAGGGCAAGGCGTTCGGGGCGTAATCGCTCCGCTGGGTTGGGCGGGGTGCCTGATGTCGTAGGGCGACTGCGGGTTGTTTGTGGTTGCTCGCGCCCACGCGGCGGAGCCGCACAATGTCACAGCCCCGCGCCCCTAAGAAGCATGGGGCTTGCCCGGCATTGCTACGGAACCCGGTAAGCCGTACGTCTCTCCCGGACGTACGGCCCCTCGCCATGCCTACGCGCACCCCACCGGCGTACGCCCCGTCACAAAGCGTACTGGTGTGGGCATCTGAGCGTATCTTCGCAAACTATCTTAAATATGCGTGAGATCGTCGGAACCCCCACCTTCGCCGTGCCCTCTAAGACGGTGTCCTTCGACTGACCCGAGGAGGACACCGCACGACGAAGGGGGAAGCGATGCGTGACATCAGCCGCAGGGGAATGATCGGACTCGGCGCAGGTGCCGCCGCCGCGCTGGGGCTGTCCGGATGCGGTACCGCCCTGCAAGACGGGTCGAGCGACGCCGCGGGTTCCAGGAAGCGGGGCAAGAGCCACGAGCGCGAGGCCAAGCCGATCGGGGACGGGTCCACCGAGAACACCGGCAAGCAGCCCAAGCAGCCCGACAAGCCGCGGCCCCTGGAGCCCGGTGAGACGCCACCGCAGTTCGTGGTGTTCTCCTGGGAC
Source organism: Streptomyces sp. NPDC046862 (assembly GCF_040704615.1). Taxonomy (NCBI): domain Bacteria; kingdom Bacillati; phylum Actinomycetota; class Actinomycetes; order Kitasatosporales; family Streptomycetaceae; genus Streptomyces; species Streptomyces sp. NPDC046862. Next base: position 24,554 of record NZ_JBEYXP010000012.1, read on the forward strand.
GGGGCCGGTGATGTCGGGAACGGGTTGTTCCCGCGGTTCCTGAAGGCCGCCGAGGACCACGGCGCCCACATGACCTTCTTCCTCTCCGGCATCTATCTGCTGCCCGAGTCCAAGAAGCGCACGTACCTCCCGCCGAACAACGCGCCCGGCGCCTCCGACATCGGCTACCTCACGGACGAGCACATCAAGTCGACGCTGGGGCACATACGCCGGGCCTGGCTCGACGGGCACGAGATCGGCACCCACTTCAACGGGCACTTCTGCGGCGGCTACGGCTCGGTCGCGAACTGGACGCCCAAGCAGTGGCGCAGCGAGATCGAGCAGGCGAAGTCGTTCGTGAAGGAGTGGCGGACCAACACCGGGTGGACCGACCTCGAACCGCTGCCCTTCGACTACGACAAGGAGCTCATCGGCGCCCGGACGCCCTGCCTGCTCGGCCAGGACAACCTGCTGCCGGCCGCCCGTGAGCTCGGCTGGCGCTACGACGCCTCCTCGTCCGGCGGCCTCCAGGTCTGGCCGCAGAAGAAGCAGGGCATCTGGGACCTGCCGCTCCAGCAGATACCTTTCCCCGAGCACAGCTTCCAGGTCCTCTCGATGGACTACAACATCATGTACAACCAGTCGCAGAACTCCACCAAGGCCCCGCCCGCCAACTACCCGGGCTGGCGCCAACAGGCCACCGGGGCGTACGTCGCCGGGTTCGAGCGGGCGTACGAGACCAACCGGGCGCCCTTCTTCATCGGCAACCACTTCGAGGAGTGGAACGGCGGCATCTACATGGACGCCGTCGAGGAGGCACTCAAGCGCGTCGCGCGGGAGAAGGAGAAGGGCGCGGACGTACGGCTCGTCTCCTTCCGCCAGTTCGTGGACTGGCTGGACGTGCAGAAGCCGGAGGTACTCGACAGGCTTCGGTCGCTGGGAGTCGGGCAGGCGCCGACCGGTGGCTGGAAGGAGTTCCTCGCGGATGCCGGGAAGCAGTCGGGCGGCGGGGCGGAACAGGGCACTCAGGGCACCTGAAATGGGGTTTTGCCCCCTTGAGGGGGGTGCGGAAGATTCCCGAAACGGGCATGCGAAACTTTTCACATGAGTGCCGCCAGCCGCACAACGGCCGCAGCCCGCGCCCTCCAGCGCTCGAACCGCACCCGTCGCTCCGCCCTGTTCACCGCCGGGGCCGCGGCGCTGGTGCTCGCCGTCTCCGCGTGCGGTTCCGGCGGGACCTCGGGAGGCGGTGGCGGCACCGGCTTCATCACCAGCTCCGACGGCATCGCCACCGTGAAGAAGGGCGACCGGGCGGACGCCCCCGACCTGTCCGGCAAGACCATCGACGGCAAGCAGCTCGACGTCGCCTCCGCCTACAAGGGCAAGATCGTCGTCGTCAACGTGTGGGGCTCCTGGTGTTCGCCCTGCCGCGCCGAGGCACCCAACCTCGTCAAGGTCTCCGAGAAGCTCGCGGGCCAGGGCGTGCAGTTCGTCGGCATCAACACCCGCGACACCAGCACCGGACCGGCACGGGCCTTCGAGCAGGCGTACAAGGTCGAGTACCCGAGCCTGTACGACCCCACCGGCAAGCTGATGCTCCGCTTCAAGAAGGGCACCCTCAACCCGCAGGCGATCCCCTCGACCCTCGTCATCGACCGGGAGGGCAAGGTCGCCGCGCGCTCTCTCCAGGCGCTCAGCGAGGCGAAGCTGCGCAAGCTGATCGATCCGGTCCTCGCGGAGAAGTGACCTCGTGTCCCTCGTCACCGCCACGGCCGACCTCGCCGCGTCCACCGACCCGAACCAGACCGTCTACAGCGGCGCGCTGCTGATCGCCCTGCCCATCGCCGTCCTCGGCGGTCTCGTCTCCTTCTTCTCGCCGTGCGTACTGCCGCTGGTGCCCGGCTACCTGTCGTACGTCACCGGGGTGAGCGGCACCGACCTGGCGGAGGCGCGGCGCGGGCGGATGGTCGCCGGCGCCGGGCTGTTCGTGCTCGGGTTCACCGCCGTGTTCGTGTCCGGCGGGGCGCTGTTCGGGTACTTCGGGTCGACGCTGCAGGAGTACCAGGGCACCCTGTCCAAGGTCCTCGGCGTGCTCATGATCCTCATGGGCGTGTTCTTCATGGGGCTGATGCCCTGGCTCACCCAGCGCGAGTTCCGCTTCCACAATCGGCCCACCGCCGGGCTCGTCGGCGCGCCCCTGCTCGGCGCGCTCTTCGGCATCGGCTGGACGCCCTGCATCGGCCCGACCCTCGCCTCCGTCAACGCCCTCGCCATGGACCAGGCGAGTGCCGGTCGCGGGGCCCTGCTGACGGTGGCGTACTGTCTCGGGCTGGGCGTGCCCTTCGTCCTTGCCGCGGTCGCCTTCCGCAAGGCCCTCGGTGCCTTCGGCTGGGTCAAGCGGCACCACGTCTGGGTCATGCGCGTCGGCGGCGTCATGATGATCGCGACCGGCCTGCTCCTGCTGACCGGCGCCTGGGACCGCATCGTGCAGGAGATGCAGGTCTGGTCGAACGGCTTCACTGTGGGGATCTGATCCATGAGCAACACGGAGACCAAGGCCAAGGCCGCCGCCGGCGAGTCAACGGCCACCGCTGACGACAACGACCTCGGCGCCGCCGGCTCCCAGCTGTCCACCGCACCCACGGAGGACGCCCCCAACCTGCCCTCGCTCGGCGTCATCGGCTGGGCCCGCTGGTTCTGGCGGCAGCTGACCTCCATGCGGGTCGCGCTGCTGCTGCTGTTCATGCTGTCGCTCGCGGCGATCCCGGGCTCGCTCATCCCGCAGTCGGGACAGGACGAGACCAAGGTCGCCGACTTCATGGACCGGCACGACACCCTGGGGCCCGTCTACGAGAAGCTCGGGCTGTTCCACGTGTACAGCTCGGTGTGGTTCTCGGCGATCTACATCCTGCTGTTCATCTCGCTCATCGGCTGCATCGTGCCCCGCACCTGGCAGTTCGTGGGACAGCTCAAAGGGCGCCCGCCGGGGGCGCCGAGGCGGCTGAACCGGCTGCCCGCGTACACGACCTGGCGCACCGCCGCCGAGCCGGAGCAGGTCCGGGACATCGCGCTGAAGGTGCTGAAGCGGCGCCGCTACCGCTCCTACGCCGCCGGTGACGCCGTCGCCGCAGAGAAGGGCTACCTGCGCGAGGCGGGCAACCTCGTCTTCCACATCGCCCTGATCGTGATGCTGGTCGCGTTCGCCTGGGGCCAGCTCTTCAAGGCCGAGGGCAACAAGCTGATCGTCCAGGGTGACGGGTTCTCCGACACCCTCATCCAGTACGACGACTTCAAGTCCGGCAGCCTCTTCACGCCTGATGACCTGACCCCGTTCAGCTTCAACCTGAAGAAGGCCAAGGGCACGTTCGAGCGCACCGGGCCGAACCGGGGCACACCGCGGACGTACGAGTCGCACATCACCTACAGCGTGGGCGCGGACGGCAAGGAGAAGCCGGGCGTCATCAAGGTCAACGAGCCGCTGGTCGTCGGCGACTCGAAGGTCTACATGGTCAACTACGGGTACGCGCCGGTCGTCACCGTCCGGGACGGCAAGGGCAAGGTCGTCTTCCACGACGCCGTGCCGCTGCTGCCGCTCGACGGCAACCTCACCTCCTCCGGGGCGATCAAGGTCCTCGACGGCTACCGCGACGCCCAGGGCAAGACGGAGCAGCTCGGCTTCAACGCCTTCTTCGTGCCGACCTTCGCGGGGGCGGGCAAGGGCCAGATGCTCTCGCAGTTCCCGGCGCTAGACTTCCCCGTGCTCGCGCTGTCCGCGTACCACGGTGACCTGGGCGTCAACGCGGGCATCCCGCGGAACATCTACCAGCTCGACAAGACCAACGCGAAGGGGTTCAAGGACTCCAAGGGGCAACTGCTGAAGAAGCGGCTGCTGCCCGGCGAGACCATGAAGCTGACCGGCGGCAACGGCTCGATCACCTTCGACGGGGTCGAGCCGTGGGCCCGCTTCCAGATCACCCAGCAGCCCGGCAGCGGCTGGGCCCTGACCGGCGCCATCGCCGCCATCGCGGGTCTCGCCGGATCCCTCTTCATCCAGCGCCGCCGTGTGTGGGTGCGGGCGGTCAAGGGCCCCGACGGTGTCACGGTGGTGGAGATGGCGGGGCTGGGCCGCAGCGAGTCCACGAAACTCCCCGAGGAACTGGGGGACCTGGCCGGACTGGTCCACGAGGAGGCGCCGACCGCCGCGGACAGAGACGCGGACGCCGAGGACAGGGACGCGGACGCCGAGGACAGGGACGCGGACGCCGAGGACAGTACCCCCGACCCGTCGGGCGAGACCTCCACCTCGTCGGACGCCGAGAACACCACCCCCTCCGACGCCGACCCCACCCCGGAGCCGGGCGCCGAGACAACCCACGCCGACCCCCACGTCGTATCTGCCGAAGGGGCTGAGAAAAAGTGACTCTCGCCGCCGCGACCGAGCTGGCCGCAGGGACCAACGAGAACCTCGCCAACATCAGCAACGTGCTGATCTACTCCTCGATGGCCGTCTACACGCTGGCCTTCTTCGCACACATCGCCGAATGGCTCTTCGGCAGCCGCAGCAAGGTGGGCCGTACGGCCGCCGCGCTCACCGCCGACGGGGCCAAGAAGGCGGACGGGCCCGCCGTGACCGTGCAGACCGCCGGCGGCACCGCCGTGCTGGAGCGGCCCAAGGTGGTCGTGCGGGCGGCAGCCGGCGCCCGGGACGTGCCGGACGGGCCCGGAGCGCACGGAGGTGACGAGCAGGGCGACCTGTACGGCCGCATCGCCATCTCCCTCACCGTGCTCGCCTTCGCCATCGAGGCGGGCGGTGTGCTGACGCGCGCCCTGTCGGTGCAGCGGGCGCCGTGGGGCAACATGTACGAGTTCAACATCACCTTCTCCTCCGTCGCCGTCGGGGTGTACCTCGTCTTCCTGGCGCTGAGGAAGAACATCCGCTGGCTCGGCCTCCCGCTGATCACCACGGTCCTCCTCGACCTCGGTGTCGCCGTCACGGTCCTGTACACCGCCAGCGACCAGTTGGTCCCCGCCCTGCACTCGTACTGGCTGTACATCCACGTCTCGACCGCGATCCTGTGCGGCGCCGTCTTCTACGTGGGCGCGGTCGGCACGATCCTCTACCTGTTCAGGGACTCGTACGAGAACAAGCTCGCGACCGGCGGCAAGCCGGGCCGTTTCGCGAGCTCCGTGATGGAGCGGCTGCCCGCCTCGGCGTCCCTCGACAAGTTCGCCTACCGCGTCAACGCCGCCGTGTTCCCGCTGTGGACGTTCACGATCATCGCGGGCGCCATCTGGGCGGGCGACGCGTGGGGCCGCTACTGGGGCTGGGACCCCAAGGAGACCTGGTCCTTCATCACCTGGGTCGCCTACGCCTGCTACCTGCACGCCCGCGCCACGGCCGGCTGGAAGGGCCGCAAGGCCGCGTACATCGCGCTCATCGCCTTCGCCTGCTGGCTGTTCAACTACTACGGCGTCAATCTCTTCGTGACGGGCAAGCACTCCTACGCGGGCGTCTGACCCGGTAATTCCCGTACGGCGAAGGCCGGTTCCGGTGTGATCTGAGTCACCGGAACCGGCCTTCGCCGTACGGACAGGGAAGTGGGCGTGGAGACCAATCTGCGGAAGCGCGTGCGCGCGGGGGACCATGACGCCTTCGGTGAGCTCTTCGACGCCTACGCGCGCTCCGTCTACAACCATGCCTTCCGGCTCACGGGGGAGTGGGCGACCGCCCAGGACGTCGTCTCGCTGACCTTCCTGGACGCCTGGCGGCTGCGTGACAGGGTCGACGAGGACGGCGGTTCGCTGCGGCCCTGGCTGCTCGGCATCGCCACCAACGTCACGCGCAACACCCGTCGGGCGGCCCGAAGACACGCGGCCGCCGTGGCCCGGCTGCCGCGCGACGAGACCGTGGACGACTTCGCCGACGAGATCGCCGGACGCCTGGACGACTCGGCGCGGCTCACCCTCGTACGGACCGCCCTGGCGAAGCTGCGGCGGGCCGAGCGCGAGGTGCTGGCGCTGTGCGTGTGGTCGGGGCTCGACTACGCGGCGGCCGCCGAGGCGCTCGGGATTCCGGTGGGGACCGTACGGTCACGGCTCTCGCGTGCCAGAACAAAACTCGCGAAACATGTCAGAGATGCGGAACTGCCGCAAACCCACGGACAGATGAGAGGTGACCGCGGCAGAGCGGTCAGGCCCCTGAGGGAGGGAAACCGATGAACCAGCTCCCGGAACTTCCCGAGAGAGACCTTCCGCCGGGCCGTCACCGACTCCTCAAGGAGCATCTGATGACCGAGATCCGGCAGGAACAGCACGCCCCCGCCCACGGCGACACGCCTGCCCGCCGGCGGGGCGGTTGGCTGCGGCCCGCGATCGCGGCGGCCGCCGTCGCCGCCGCGGCCGCCGTCACCTTCACGGTGCTGCCGTCGTCGTCCGGCGACAGTGACCGTCCCGCCGCCTCGAAGCAGGCCGTACGGCTACTGGAGGACATCGCGCTGGCCGCCGAGCACGCCGATGTGCCCGGCGACATCCGTGACGACCAGTTCGTCTACATCAAGAGCAGGGACGCCTACACGAGCCAGGTGATGGGCGGGCCCGCGAAGCTCGACCCCGTCCACGACCGGGAGATCTGGCTGTCCGTGGACGGTACGCGGGAAGGGCTCCTGGAGGAGGACCGGGACGGGCTCGCGCACCAGCCGCTGGAGCCCGACTCCCCGAAGGACAAGCGGGCCACCAACTACCGCGCCCTGTCCAAGCTGCCGACCAGCCCGGAGCGGATGCGCGACTGGCTGTACGAGACGAGTGCCGACCAGGTCGAGGAGGAGCGCCCGGACAAGGACGACGCGGCCTTCGTCCTTTTCGGTGACCTGGTCCAGGAGTCGCTGATGCCCCCGAAGGTGAGCGCCGCGCTCTACCGGGCGGCCGCGACGATTCCCGGCGTCGAGGTGGTCCGGGGGGTGAAGGACGCGGTGGGTCGTGAGGGCATCGCGGTCACCCGCGAGAGCGGCGGCGAGCGTGAGCAGATGATCTTCGACGGGAAGACCTACACCTATCTCGGTGAGCGCGAGGTCGACGAGAACGGCAAGGTGATCGGCATGAGTGCCGTACTGGAGCGCACAGTCGTCGACAAGGTCGGCCGGCGCCCCTGAACCGTGTGCGAACGGGTGCGTCCCCCTCGGGCCCGCGTCAGGCTGGTGTCATGAACAAGGTCAACAAGGTCATCGAACCGGGCGCCGGCCGGACCGAGGGAGACACGCACACGCTGCACTTCACGCTGCACCTGCCCTACCCCGTGGAGCGGGTGTGGCCCGTGGTGGCCGGCCACGGCGACGGTTTGAAGGACTGGCTGGCCGCCGCGGACACCTTCGAACCGCGCCTCGGCGGAGCCGTCGCGCTGCGCTGGCTGAACACGGGCCCCGAGGGTGAGGCCGTCCTCGGCCGGATCACCGCCTGGGACGTCGAGAGGGTCGCCGAGTACACCCTGGAGGGCTTCCAGGGGCGGATACGGTTTCACGTGGAACCCTACGGTGAGCAGGGCACCACGCTCCGTTTCACCAACGAGATCCGCGGCGACGACGAACTCCGCCGCGACTGCCTCGCCGCCTGGCACCTCCACCTGGAGTACCTGGCCGAGGCACTCGACGGCCGGCCGGTGGACTGGCAGGCCTGGACACCGGGCCGGTTCGGCGAGTTGCGGGAGACGTACGCCCCCTGAGCCGCCCTGACGACCAGCGAGGTGTCCTGACGATCAGCCAACCGTGATCGAGTCCAGCTTCTGCCTCAGGTACACGTGCGAGTCCACCGGCTCGTACGCCACGCGTCCCACCGGCGCGGGCACGGACTCGACGCGGGTGCCCGGGGTGCACTCGCCGAAGTAGACGAGGGACATCAGTTCCTCGGCGGGGACGTCGGCCGGTGGCGGCAGCACGCGGTGACGGCCGGAGCGCCAGCGGTCGCCGGTCCAGCGGGCCATCAGGTCACCGATGTTGATGGTGAGGGCGTCCGGGTCGAACGGCGCGTCCTCCCAGCCGCCCTCGTCCGTGTACACCTGCAACCCGCCCTTGCCGGCCTGGCGGTCGAGGATCGTGACGGTGCCGAAGTCGGTGTGGGGGCCGATGCGGAACTGGCCCGGCTCGGGCTCGCCGATGACCTCCCTGCCCGGGTACCAGTTGATGTTGAAGCCGTAGGTGGGGTGGCTCATGTGGCGGGTGAAGAAGTCCGGTTCCAGGCCCAGGGCGTCGCCGAGCAGCGCGAGGAGGTGGTTCTCCAGCTCGGCCATCCGCGCCAGGTACTCCTCGCACAGCGGCCGGAGCTCCGGTACCTGTGACGGCCAGACGTTCGGCGCGTACCACTCCGCGTTGACGACCGGGTCCTCGAACGGTTCGTGGGTCGCGAAGGTGAGCGACTCCTTCAGGTCCGGAGGGGTCTCGGTGCCCTCGGCGTAGCCGTTCGCCTCGGCGCCCGGGCCCAGCCAGCCGCGGCCCCCGACCTTCGCCTCGTACGCCTGCTTGACCTCGGCGGGCAGGGTGAAGAAGCCGCGGGCGGCCACGCGGATGCGCGTGCGCAGGTCCGGGTCCACGCCGTGACCGGTGACCAGGAGGAAGCCGGCGCTCCGCAGGGCCTCGTCGACCGTGCGGGCGATGGCCCCGCGGGCCCCGGCGTCGCCGGAGAGCCAGGGCCGCAGGTCGACGGTCGGGACACGGGGGCTGGAGCTGGGGGTGGGGCTCGGGCTGGGGCCGTTGGGGCTGCCGGGGCTCACGGGTTCAGTCACCGATGTCCTCATTCCACAGGTCCGGGTTCTTCTCGATGAAGTCGCGCATCAGCGCCACGCATTCCGGGTCGTCCACCAGCACGACCTCCACCCCGTGCTCCGCGAGCCAGTCGTGACCGCCGTGGAAGGTCTCCGCCTCGCCGATCACCACCCGCGAGATGCCGAACTGCCGTACCAGACCGGAGCAGTACCAGCAGGGCGACAGGGTCGTCACCATCGTCGTGCCCCGGTACGTGCGCCGGCGGCCCGCCGCGCGGAACGCGGCCGTCTCCGCGTGCAGGGAGGGGTCGCCGTCCTGGACGCGGCGGTTGTGGCCGCGGCCGAGGAGGGTGCCGTCCGCGTCGTAGAGGGCCGCGCCGATGGGGATGCCTCCCTCGGCGAGACCCGCACGGGCCTCGGCGACGGCGGTGGCCAGCCAGGTGCGTGCCTGCGTGTGTTCCATGCCCTGACCTACCCGCCTCCCGTGTGCCCGCACTCTCCTGCGCGTCAGTCTCCCGCGACCTGGCGGGCTGCCCTGGCGTACGCGCGGGACAGCGCGTGGAACGACTCCTTCGGTTCCCAGTGCCAGCCGGACGCCGGGTCGTCGGGGCGGTCCCTGAGGGGCTTGACGAGGGCGTAGCTCGCCGTGTCGTAGTCGTAGCGGCGGTCGTCCGGGCGGTGCGGGGCGTCGGGGGTTACGAAGGTGAACGCCATCGCCGCGTACAAGCCCATCTCCTCCAGCGCCCCCAGCACGTCCATCAGGTACGCGGCCTGCGTCCGTTCGCTGCGCACCAGGCCCGGCTTCACCTCCGGCGGGTCCTTGGTGTGGTCGACGGCGGCCCAGCCCATGCCGCCCTGCTCGGGCGCGCCCTTGAAGGTGCAGGTGCCGAACTCGTTGATGGACAGCGGCTTTCCGGGGCGTACGTGCCGCCTGAGGTCCCGGATGTAGGCGGCACGGTCCGGGTGGTGGCCGTAGTAGTCGACGCCGACGATGTCGAAGAGGTCCCAGTCGACGCCCCACTCGGCCGTCTCCTCCTCGGCGGAGGCGTAGGTGAGCGGCCCGTGGAAGACGGACCGGCCTACGGCCGCGGCGCGCGCGGTGAAGCGGTGCAGCCGGCGGATCATCCGCTCGGGGTCGAAGGTGCCGTTCGTGAGGTTCTCGATCCGTTCGAGGACGTTGTCGCCGGGCACGATGCCGGGCACGAACAGCCAGAACTCGCAGCCCACGCTCAGATGCACGTCCGCCCCCTGCCGCCGCAGCCGCTCCGCGTACCGGCCCGTCTCCGCCAGGTGGTCGAGGATCTCCCGCTCCGGTACGTCCCCCAGGGTGGGCTCCAGCCAGACCCGTAGCCCGCGCTCGGCGGCCGCGCCCGCCGTGGCGGTGAGCCGCTCGACGCCGTCGCCGGTGACCTTGACGGAGTCGGCGTGCAGGTCGTGCCGAATGGCCCGCATGTCGGCGTGTACGCGGCGGGCGCTCCACGCGGTGCCGGGCGTCTCGCCCTCGCCGACCTCGTAGACGACGCCCCGGTACGTGAGGCCGGGCCGCCTGCCGGGTGCCCCGCTACTCGTCACCCGTGTCCTGTACGACGGGCCGTTCCGGCTCGCGGCGGACGCGGCGCTCGCCGCCGACAGCGCCACCGCCCCTCCGACGGTCGCCGCCACGCCCAGGAAACGCCCTCGGCTGATCCCCATCTGCTGCCTCCCCGTGGTGAGTTGGCTCCAGTCTCGGGACCGGGGGCCGCCCGCCGGGTCGGCCGATGGTCTACGGGTGGGTGACGAAGGGATGCGGACGCGGCTACTTCGGATGTGCGCCGTCTACTTCGGACGGAACGGTTCCTGTGGTGAGGCGGGATAATCGGGAGCGGGATCTGATCAAACTTGACTAGAGTGCGGGTATGGCCGAGACGACGATTCCGATCCTGCCGTGTCAGACCCTCCCTCCCGTCCTCGACTTCTACCGCGCCCTCGGGTTCGAGGTCGCCTTCGAGCAGCGCAGCCCCAACCCGTACGCGGTGGTCGTACGCGGTGACATCCAGCTCCAGTTCTTCGGCATGAAGCGCTACGAGCCGACCCAGTCGTACAGCACCTGCTACGTCCTGACCGACGACGTGGACGGGCTGTACGCGGCGTTCCGGGCCGGCCTCAAGGCGGCGTACGGGAAGGTCCCGACCCGGGGGCTGCCGCGCCTCGGGCCGCTCAAGGACGCCTCCCACGGCATGCGCCAGTTCCTCATGAGCGACCCGGGCGGCAACTGCGTCCGTGTCGGCCGGCCGATCAGGGACGACCTCCACCACAGCCCGGTCCCCGAAGAGACCTTCGCCCGCGCCCTGCACACCGCCACGCTCTTCGCGGACTCCAGGGACGACCCGACGGGGGCCGCGCGCATCATCGACCGCGTGCTGCGCCTGGAGGACGAACGGCCCACTCCCGTGCAGCTCGTGCGCCTCCTGGCCCTGCGCGCGGAGGTCGCCGACCGCCTCGACGACGCTGAGACGGTGAGGTCCGCGCTCGCCCGGGCGGCCGGGGTCTCCCTCACCGCAGAGGAGCGGGAGGCGGTGGGCGAGGACCTCGACCGCATCGCGGAACTCCGCGCTCAGGAAACGTGAGGCGGTGACGCCGGCCGGGCACGTGGGCGCCCCACCAGGGCGCCCTGTCAGCCCGTGGGTCCGCGCCCGCGCGCACAGCCCCGTGTTCCGGTGTTCCGAACGGCCGGATCCCGTACGGGATTTCGACTCGGTCGTGGTCAAGTGCCCCTATGCTGGCCGTGCCCAGAGTGACCACAGTGGCCGAGGACGCGGGGAGGGAATGTGGCAGCGCTGGAGCCGGAGGACCCGCGCTCCGTCGGGGAGTACCGGCTGCTGAGACGCCTGGGCGTGGGCGGTATGGGACGGGTCTTCCTCGGCCGGTCCCCGGGCGGCCGCGCGGTCGCGGTGAAGGTCGTGCACGCCGAGCTGGTCCGCCAGCCCGAGTTCCGCTCCCGTTTCCGCCGCGAGGTGCAGGCGGCCCGGATGGTCAGCGGCGCGTTCACCGCCCCGGTGATCGACGCCGACCCGGACGCGCCCCTGCCCTGGCTGGTCACCAGCTACATCGCCGGTCCCTCCCTGGAGACCGCGGTCGCCGAGGGGGGACCGCTGCCCGTGCGGACGGTACTCGCCCTCGCGGCCGGGCTGGCCGAGGCGCTGACCTCGATCCACGCCGCGAACCTCGTCCACCGGGACCTCAAGCCCTCCAACGTGCTGCTCGCCGAGGACGGCCCGAGGGTCATCGACTTCGGCATCGCCCGCAGCGTCGAGACCGCCGTGATCACCCGCGCCGGACTGATGGTCGGCTCGCCGGGCTTCATGTCCCCGGAACAGGTCGCCGGCGACACGGACATCACCTGGGCCAGCGACGTCTTCTCGCTGGGCGCGGTCCTGGCGCACGCCGTCACCGGCACCAACCCCTTCGGCGACGGACCGACACCGGCCCTGCTGTACCGCGTCGTCCACGCCGAGCCCGACATCGGCTCCGTCACCGATCCCGCCCTGCGCCCCCTGATCACCGCCTGCCTGGCCAAGGACCCGGCCTCCCGCCCCACCCCACGCGAGATCCTCGCCCAGGTGGGCCCGGGCGGCGCGGACGGCACGACCGCCCTGCTGGATCCCCGCCGCTGGCTGCCGACCGGCGGACGAGCGTCGGGGGCCGAGGGTGCGGGCGATCTTGACGTCGAGGGTGGCGGGGGCGGCTGGGGCGGCTGGGCCGGCGAGGGTGGCTGGGCCGGCGAGGACCGCCCGGGCGCCACGGAGGACCCGGGCGCCGGGACCGGTGGCGGTGCGGAGACCAGTGGGGTAGCGGGACTTGGTCGGGGTGCGGAGACCAGTGGGGTAGCGGGACCTGGCGGGGGCGCGGGGGCCGGCGAGCGAGACGCCTTCGTGCCGCGCCCCGCCACGGCCGCCGACACCACCGGCCCGGCAGCCGCCACCCCCGGGCCTCACGCCCACCCTCACCCCGACCGCCACACCCACCCTCACCCGCATTCACCCTCGACTCCGACGACTCCGACGACTCCGACGACCGCCACCCCGTCCCCGGTGCACCCCACGCACCTCGCCACGCGCGTGCACCCGACACACCCGACGCACCCGGCCACGCAAACGGACGTGGGGCAGCCGCCGCACGGTCCCCTCACCGGGCCCGCGACCCGGAGCGGCTCACCGGCCGACGCGGGTGGCGGGGGCGGCCGGGGCGGCGGGGGCCGCACCCGCCGCGCGCTCCTGCTCTCGGGCGCCGCCGTGGCCGCCGCCGCGGGGGCCGGCATCGGGACCTGGTTCCTGCGGCCCGCCGCCCACGAAGCCACCGGCCGCGACAAGGAGGCGAGCGCGGGCGACGCCTCGCCCTCCGCGTCGGGTGGCGCCGGTCCGGGCCGCCCCAAACCGGTCGGCGCCTGGCCGCTGGACGAAGCCTCCGGCTCCGTCGCGCGGGACACCACCGGCGGCAGCGAAGGCACCGCGACCGGGGTCCGCTGGCGTGCGGGCAAGGGCGGGACGGCCGAGTTCGACGGGGTCGGCAGCCAGATCGTCACCAAGGGCCCGGTACTCAAGACCGGCCCCGGCCGCAGCTTCTCCGTCGCGGCCTGGGTCCTCCTGACCGCCGAGCCGGGCTTCTTCGCCACCGCCGTGAGCCAGGACGCCACCAAGGTGAGCGGCTTCTACCTCCAGTACTCGATCGCCGAGAACCGCTGGGCCTTCGCCCGTCCCGGACTGCGCGCGGCGTCGTACACCGTCCCCGCCGTGGGCACGTGGACGCGCCTGGTCGGTGTCTGCGACGGGCCGGGGCGCAAACTGCGGCTCTACGTCGACGGAGTTCAGGAGGCGGCGGTGGACGACACCAACCCGACCGTCGCCACCGGCCCCCTCATGATCGGGCGCGCCAGCACCGACGGCCGCGGCGCCGACTTCTTCCCCGGCGCCATCAGGGACGTCCGCGTCTTCCAACGGGCCCTCACCACGGCCCAGGTCAAGAAGCTGACCTGACGGCCCTGGTCGGCCTGGGCCCTAGTCCTTGGAGTCGCCGTCCGGCTTGCCCTCGTCCGACTTCTCGTTCTTCTCTTCCTTCTCGTCCTTCTTCTTGTCCTCGTTGAGGGACTTGAGGAAGTCCGGGTTGTCGTCCGGAGCGACCCAGCCGCCCCCGGGCCTGCGGGAGCCGCCGCCCATACGGCCCGCCGTGCTGCTGCGGTCGCGGCCCACGATCAGCCAGGAGACCGAACCGACCAGCGGGAAGAGGAGGATGAGGATGGCCCAGAGAGGCTTCGGGATGTGGCGGACATCCCGCTCCTGTGTGGTGATGCAGTCGATGAACGCGTAGATGCTCAGTGCCAGAGGCACCAGGATCATCAGCACCCGCAGCATGTATCGATCCCCTTGAGAGTTACGGTCGGTCGCCGGGCCGGGCGTTGTCCGGCCCCCGGTGACCGCCCAAGCGTAGTGCGTACCGGATACTGGGACGCATGGCTTACGACGATCTTCGCTCGTTCCTCCGGGCCCTCGATCGGGAAGGCGACCTCAAGCGCGTCAAGGTGGAGGTCGACCCCCACCTGGAGGTCGGCGAGATCACCGACCGGGTCAACAAGGCGGGTGGCCCCGCGCTGCTCTTCGAGAACGTGCGCGGCTCCAGCATGCCGCTCGCCATGAACGTCTTCGGCACCGACCGGCGACTGCTGAAGTCACTGGGCCTGAAGTCGTACGAGGAGATCAGCGAGAAGATCGGCGGCCTGCTCAAGCCCGAACTGCCGCACGGGTTCGTCGGGGTGCGCGAGGCCTTCGGGAAGCTCGGCGCGATGACCCACGTACCGCCGCGGAAGGTCAAGGCCGACAGCGCGCCCGTCCAGGAGGTCGTCCTGCGGGGCGACGACGTGGACCTGGACGCCCTGCCCGCCCTGTTCACCTGGCCCCAGGACGGCGGCTCCTTCTTCAACCTCGGTCTCACGCACACCAAGCACCCCGAGACCGGCGTCCGCAACCTCGGCCTGTACCGCCTCCAGCGCCACGACCGGCGCACCATCGGCATGCACTGGCAGATCCACAAGGACAGCCGCAACCACTACCAGGTGGCCGCCAGGAAGGGCGAGCGGCTGCCGATCGCCATCGCCTTCGGCTGCCCGCCCGCCGTCACGTACGCCTCCACGGCCCCGCTCCCCGGTGACATCGACGAGTACCTGTTCGCCGGGTTCATCGCGGGCAGGCGGATCGAGATGGTCGACTGCAAGACGGTGCCGCTGCAGGTGCCCGCCAACGCCGAGGTCGTGCTGGAGGGATGGCTGGAGCCGGGCGAGATGCTGCCCGAGGGCCCCTTCGGCGACCACACCGGGTTCTACACCCCGCAGGAGCCCTTCCCGGCCCTCACGATCGACTGCGTGACGATGCGGAAGCGGCCGCTGCTCCAGTCCATCGTGGTCGGGCGGCCCCCGACGGAGGACGGACCGCTCGGCCGGGCGACGGAGCGCTTCTTCCTTCCCCTCCTGAAGATCATCGTCCCGGACATCGTGGACTACCACCTCCCCGAGGCCGGCGGCTTCCACAACTGCGCGATCATCGCGATCGACAAGAAGTACCCGAAGCACGCCCAGAAGGTCATGCACGCGATCTGGGGCGCCCACATGATGTCGCTGACCAAGCTGATCGTGGTCGTCGACGCCGACTGCGACGTCCATGACCTGCACGAGGTCGCCTGGCGGGCGCTCGGCAACACGGACTACGCCCGCGACCTGACCGTCGTCGAAGGCCCGGTCGACCATCTCGACCACGCCTCCTACCAACAGTTCTGGGGCGGCAAGGCGGGCATCGACGCCACGCGGAAGTTGCCCGAGGAGGGCTACACGCGGGACGGGGGCTGGCCGGAGATGGTGGTGTCGGACCCGCCGACGGCGGCCCTCGTGGACCGCCGCTGGAAGGAGTACGGCCTGTGAGCTCCGCCTCCGCCGCCCTTCCCCAGCCGGGGCGCACCAAGGCGTTCCTGCGCCTGGTGATGATCGAGCACTCCGTCTTCGCGCTGCCGTTCGCCTACATCGCGTCCCTGACCGCGATGTTCCAGCTGGACCGGAACATCCACTGGGGCCGGCTGCTGCTCGTGACGATCGCGATGATCGGGCTGCGCACCTTCGCGATGGCCGCCAACCGGATCATCGACCGCGAGATCGACGCCCGTAACCCCCGCACGGCCCACCGCGAGCTGGTCACCGGCGCGATGTCGGTGCGGCACGCGTGGACGGGCGCGTTCGTCGCCCTGGTGTTCTTCCTCGGCGCGGCGGCCCTGCTCAACCCGCTGTGCCTGGCGCTTGCCCCCATCGCGGTGATCCCGATGGTGGTCTACCCGTACGGCAAGCGGTTCACGAACTTCCCACAGGCCATCCTCGGCCTCGCGCAGGCCATGGGCCCGGTCGGCGGCTGGCTCGCGATCACTGGCGAGTGGTCCTGGGACGCGGTCATCCTGGGGCTCGCGGTCGGGATCTGGATCGGCGGTTTCGATCTGATCTACGCCTGCCAGGACGTCGAGTCCGACCGCGAGACGGGCGTCGGGTCGGTCCCGGCGCGTTTCGGGGTGCCGACGGCGATCTGGGGCGCGCGGGCCTGCCATCTCCTCACCACGGCGCTCTTCGTCTGGTACGCGCTGGCGACGGACGCGGGCGCGTTCCTGTGGCTGGGGCTGGTGATCGTGGCGGGTGCGTTCGTCTACGAGCACACCATCGTGCGGCCGCACGACCTCTCCCGCCTGAACAGGGCGTTCTTCAGCGTCAACGGGTTCATCGGGATTGCCCTGTTCGTGTGTGCGCTGCTCGATCTGCTGGTTCGTGGTCTGACCGTGTGACCATGGTGCGGCCTACCACCGAGGGCAGGAACCCAGGGACAGCGACGTCGCCTTCCCTTTCGACGAGGACAACAGAGCCGCGAGTGGAGACGGCACGACTGCCCGTCGACCCGAAGGCACGCCACCGGTCCTGAGCCTCGCCCGGTGCGCCGGTAGGCTCGGGGTGTGAACGCAGGAGAAACGCAGCGCACGCCTTGGATCGTGGGGGTCTCGGGAGCATCCGGTACGCCGTATGCCGCTGCGGTGCTGCGGGGGCTGCTGGAGGCGGGGGAGAGTGTCGATCTGGTCGTCAGCCGGGCCTCCCGGCTCACGCTGCTCGACGAGACGGGGATCGCGTTCCGCGACGCGCACTGGCGGGACGACCTGCGCGAATGGCTGGCCCGGGGGGCCGACGGGAAGCCGGACACCTTCGGCGTGGACATCGCGGGCGTACGGCACTGGAACCCCGGCGACCTGGCGGCCGGGCCCTCGTCCGGGTCGTACCCGGCCAAGGGGATGCTGATCGTGCCCGCGTCCACCGCCTGTGTGGCGGGGGTCGCCCTGGGGCTGAGCAAGGACCTGTTGCAGCGCGCCGCGAGCGTGACCCTCAAGGAGGGCCGCACGCTGGTCGTCTCCGTGCGCGAGACCCCGCTGAACGGACAGACGCTGCGGCACCTGGTGACCCTGGACGACGCGGGCGCCACGGTGCTGCCGGCCTCCCCGGCCTTCTACGCGGGGGCCACTCACATCCAGGACCTGGTGGACTTCGTCGCCGGGCGGGTGCTGGACGCGGCGGGCGTCGAGCACGGGCTGTACCGGCGGTGGCGGGGGGAGCTGGGCGGCGGGGCGCGGACTACGTGAACGGGGCCGGGGTGAACGGGACCTGGTTGAACGGGACCCGGTTGAACGGCACCGAACCCGGCCGGATTCACTCTTTCCGAGCACCTGGTGGCGGGAGCGCCACCATCATCACCACTTCGAGAACCACCACTTCGAGAACCACCACTTCGAGAACCACCACTTCGAGAACTCTTTCAGCGGAAGGCAACCGATCGCATGGACGCGGTGGACAGGCAGCTCATCCAGGCCCTCAGGGAGAACGGCCGCGCCTCCTACGCGGAACTGGGCCGCCTCGTGGGCCTCTCCGGCCCCAGTGTCACCGACCGCATCAACCGGCTGGAGGCGGCCGGGGTCATCACCGGCTACCGCGCCACGGTCGACGCGGCCTCGCTCGGCCTCGGCGTGATCGCCCTCATCGGCATCTCGCTGTCCGACGCCGCCGACCACGAGGACGTGGCGACCCGGCTGCGGGACCTCAACGAGATCGAGGACTGCTGGTTCATCGCGGGCGACGACTCGTTCATGCTCAAGGTGCGGGTCACCGATGTCGACGGCCTGGAGAAGACCATCCGGCGGCTGTCGGGAACCAAGGGCGTCTCCCGGACCCGTACGACCATCGTGCTCTCCACGAAGTGGGAGAACCGGGTGGGTGAGCTGCCGGAAGAGGACTAGGCGCGGAGCGCCGTCCGGGCGCACCTCCCGCCCGAAGGGCGGGGGAGTACGGTTGCATGAGTTTTGTCGGCGAGGAGAGGCGGAGGCATGGACGTCGGGCTCAAGCGCGAGCTGGAGGAGAAGGTCCGCTCCGGTGAGCGACTGACCCGCGAGGACGGCATCGCGCTGTACGAGTCGGACGACCTGGCGTGGCTGGGCGGGCTCGCGCACGAGGTGCGGACGCGGAAGAACGGTGACGTCGTCCACTTCAACGTCAACCGCCACCTCAACATGACGAACGTGTGCACGGCCTCCTGCGCCTACTGCTCGTTCCAGCGGAAGCCGGGCGAGAAGGACGCGTACACGATGCGCATCGAGGAGGCCGTGGGGCTCGCCAAGGCGATGGAGGGCGACAACCTCACCGAGCTGCACATCGTCAACGGGCTGCATCCGAACCTGCCGTGGCGTTACTACCCGCGCTCGCTGCGGGAGTTGAAGGCCGCGCTGCCGAACGTGTCGCTGAAGGCGTTCACCGCCACCGAGATCCATCACTTCGAGACGATCTCGGGGCTGTCGGCGTCCGAGATCCTCGACGAGCTGATCGACGCCGGGCTGGAGTCGCTGACCGGCGGTGGCGCGGAGATCTTCGACTGGGAGGTCCGGCAGCACATCGTGGACCACCGCACGCACTGGGAGGACTGGTCGCGGATCCACCGGCTCGCGCACGAGAAGGGTCTGAAGACCCCGTGCACGATGCTGTACGGCCACATCGAGGAGCCGCGGCACCGGGTGGACCACGTGTTGCGGCTGCGTGAGCTGCAGGACGAGACGGGCGGCTTCCAGGTCTTCATCCCGCTGCGGTACCAGCACGACTTCGTGGACGTGAAGGACGGCAAGGTCCGCAACCGGCTGCAGGCGCGGACGCAGATGGCGACGGGGGCGGAGGCGCTGAAGACCTTCGCGGTGTCGAGGCTGCTGTTCGACAACGTGCCGCATGTGAAGGTCTTCTGGGTCATGCACGGTGTGCAGACCGCGCAGCTGGCGCTGCAGCACGGCGCCGACGACATGGACGGCTCGGTCGTCGAGTACAAGATCACGCACGACGCGGACAACTTCGGCACGCCGAACAAGCTGACCCGCGAGGACCTGCTGGACCTGATCCGCGACGCGGGCTTCCGCCCGGTGGAGCGCAACACCCGCTACGAGATCATCCGCGAGTACGAGGGCCCGGACCCGGAGCGCCGGGAGTCGCCGCAGCCGATGCGGGTCTGAGGTTCGGGGCGCCTTTCCCTCCGGGGGTTGGCCGGTCGGTCTCGTCTGCCGGGTTGTTGTCGGTGGGCGGGTGCGGGTTCGTTGTGGCTGGTCGCGCCCACGCGGCGGAGCCGCATATCGACACAGCCCCGCGCCCCTTGACAGCGCGGGCGTGCCCGGCATCCGGGCGGGCCCCCTTCCGCCGCGTACCGGGGCGCCTGCGGCGTGTTCGTGGGGCCGGGGGCGCGCCGGGAGGTCTCCGTCCTCGGTCCGGCGGTGCTGTGGGCGTGAGTGGTGCTCGGCGGCGGACGCCGGCCGCTGCGGGCGGACACCTCCCGGCACACCCCCCTGGGTACATCGGCGGCTGCGGCCCGGTGAGGGCTGGGGACGTTGTGACGCCGGGTACGCCCAGGCCTTCAAGGGGCGCGGGGAACTGCGCGACCAGCCACGGCGGACCCGCCTCCGCCCACCGGCCGCAACAAGGCACACGAGATACGGTCCCAACATGTCCCTCACGTTCCAACTGGACCCCGCCGTCACCCCCGACCTCCGAGACGGCGTGCTCACACTGTGGGCCGACGTCTCCAACGCCGGCGGAGCCGTCGGGTTCGTCCCTCCGGTGACGCCGGAGGCGATCCGGCCCGAACTGGTGAAGCACCTCGCGGCGATGGCCGAGGAACGGGCACGGCTGCTCGTCGGCCGCGACGAGGCCGGCGAGATCGCGGCGACCGCCTTCTTCACGTTCAACACACACCGGCTGATGACGCACTGGGTGTGGCTGTACACCGTCATGGTGCACCCCCGGCACCAGGGCAAGGGCTACGGGCGGGACCTGCTGGCCGCCGCGGAGGAGGCCGCGCGTGGCTTCGACGGCATCGACGCGATACGGCTCACCTGCCGCGGCGGCCTCGGGCTGGAGCGGTTCTACGGCTCCTGCGGGTACAAGGAGGTCGGCCGGGTCCCCGGCGCCATCCGCGTCGCGCCGGGCGACGACCGGGACGACGTCTTCATGCTGCTGTCCCTGCACTGAGGCCCCCCTCCAAGATCGTGGGCCCGGCGTGCTTCACTGGACGGTGCCCTTTGGGAACGGTTCGGAACGGAAGAGTGGATTGAGATGCTCCGCTACACACTGATGCGCCTCGGGATCTTCGTGGGCTGCCTCGTGGTCGTCTGGGGCCTCGTCTACTCGGGCCTCGCTCCACGCGGGCTGGGCGCGTCCAACGGCATGTGGGTCGTTCTGCTCGCCCTGGTCGTGTCCGCCCCGATCAGCTTCGTGGTCCTGCGCAAGGAACGGGACCGCGCTTCCGTGAAGATCGTGCAGAAGGTCGACCGCGTGAAGGCAGGCCTGGACGCCAACCGCAGCCAGGAGGACGAGGCCGACGACACGGCCCGCGCGCAGGGCCAGGCGTCCTGACCCGACCTCCTGTTTTTGGCCAGACTCCACGGCCAAGGTGATCCCGAACGCGCCTACCCTTTCCCTATGGGTGCTGTGAAGAGCAAACGGATGCCGCGGGCTGTGCGGGAGCGGCAGATGCTGGACGCAGCGGTGCGGACGTTCGGGCAGCGGGGGTACCGGGCCGCCTCGATGGACGAGATAGCCGAACTGGCGGGCGTGTCCAAGCCGTTGGTGTATCTGTACCTGAACTCGAAGGAAGACCTCTTCACCGCCTGCATCCGGCGTGAGGCGAAGGCACTCACCGAGGCCGTGCGCGCGGGGGTCCGGACCGAGCTTCCCGCCGATCGTCAGCTTTGGGAAGGGCTCCAGGCGTTCTTCACGCACACGGCGGAGAACCCCGACGGCTGGGCCGTGCTGCACCTCCAGGCCCGTACGCACGGCGAACCCTTCGCGGCCGAGGTGGCCGCGATGCGCAGGGAACTGGTCGAGTTCGTCACCCAGCTGATCGCGGTGGCGGCGCGGGAGGCCCACCGGGATCCGTCCCTGGCCGACGGTGAGGTCGCCGGGCTCGCCGAGGCCCTCGTCGGCGCCGCAGAGGCGCTGGCCGCCTGGGCCAACGCCACCCCCGGGGTCACGGCGAGACAGGCGGCCGCGACCCTCATGAACTTCGCCTGGGCCGGCCTCGGCGACCTCATGGACGGGCACCCCTGGTCGCCGCCCAGCGGCACGGACGCCGTGGCGGCGTCTGCCCTCACGTGAGCGGCGGGCGCACCTCTCCAGTGAGTTCTCCAGCGACGTCTCCGGTGACCTTTCCCGTGACGTGCACCCGGTCGTCGTGACCCCGTAGCTCGAAGCGGCCGCCTTCCGCCGCGTACGTCACCTTCCCCGGCAGCAGCACCGGCGTCCGGAACTCCGCGCGCACGAACGCCGCCCCGGGTGTGCCGTGCTCCGCCAGACAGCGCGCCACCGTCCACATGCCGTGCGCGATGGCGCGGGGGAAGCCGAAGAGGCGGGCGGTGAGGGGATGCAGGTGGATGGGGTTGCGGTCACCCGACGCCGCCCCGTACCGCCGCCCGACGTCCCCGGCCAGGTGCCATTCGGCGAGGACGGGGAGGGGCTTGGGGGCTTCCTGGGAGGTGTCGTGGGCGCGCGTGGCTGGTCGGTCGTCGGGTGCGGCCGGCCGGTCGCCGGTCGTGTGCCGGGCCAGGTAGGTGCTGCGTGACTCCCAGACGACCGTGTCGTCGGTCCGTGCCCTGGTCACGACCGTGGCCTCGGTGCCACGGCGGTGCGGTGCCAGCTTCTCGACGTACACGAGGAGTTCGTAGTCGCCGCCGGGCGGCAGCGGCCGGTGTTGGGTGATCTCGATCGAGGTGTGGACGAGACCGAGGAGTGGAAGCGGGAAGTCGCGGTCGCTCATCAGGAGCATGGCCGACGGGAAGCCGAGGACGTGCGGGAACGTGATCGGCAGGGCGTCGTCACCGGTCGGGAAGCCGCACACCCGCTCGTACGCGGCGAGGCGCGCGAGATCCACGCGGGTCCGGGGCAGGAGCAGGCGGGTGCGGGGGAAGGCCGCGTCCGGGTGGGGGTGTTTGAAGGGGGAGCGCAGGGCGCCGCGGGCCAGGAGGGGAGCGAGGGAGGGGGGCTTCGGGAGGACGAGGATCGCTTCGGGGGCGGGCGTCATGGGCTACGCCCCCAGCAGGCTCTGGCCGCAGACCCGTACGACCTGGCCGTTGACCGCGCCCGATGCCGGGTGCGCGAGCCAGGCCGTCGTCTCGGCCACGTCGACGGGCAGGCCGCCCTGGGCGAGGGAGTTCATCCGGCGGCCCGCCTCACGGACGAGGAGGGGGACGGCCGCCGTCATCCGGGTCTCGATGAAGCCGGGGGCGACCGCGTTGACGGTGACCCCGTGGTCGGCGAGCGCGTGCGGGGCGAGGGCGCGGACGAGACCGATGACGCCCGCCTTGCTCGTCGCGTAGTTGGTCTGGCCGACGTTCCCGGCGATCCCGGAGATGGAGGCCGTGGCGACGATCCGGCCGCCGGTGTTCAGCGCTTTGGCGGAGAGGAGGGCGTCGGTCGTGCGCACCACGCTCGCCAGGTTCACCTCCAGGACCGAACTCCAGCGGTCGGCGGGCATGTTGGCGAGCTTGCGGTCGCGGGTGATGCCCGCGTTGTGGACGAGGACGTCCAGCCCGCCGGGGAGTTCGGAGGCGATGCGCTCGCCCGCGTCGGGCGCGGTGATGTCGAGGGGGAGGGGAGTGCCTTTCAGGCGGGTGGCGGTGGCGGTGAGTTCGGACTCCGCCTGCGGTACGTCGAGGCAGATCACCCGCGCCCCGTCCCGCGCCAGCGTCTCGGCGACCGCCGCGCCGATCCCGCGCGCCGCCCCGGTGACCAGCGCGGTGCGCCCGGCGAGGGGGCGCGACCAGTCCTCGGGCGCGGTGATCCCGGTGATGTCCCCCACCTCGATCACCTGCCCGCTGACGTACGCCGACCTGGGCGAGAGCAGGAAGCGGAGGGTGGACTCGGCGGCCGTCGCGTCCCCGGCCAGGCGCAGAAGGGTGACCGTGCGCCCGCGCCCGACCTCCTTGCCGAGGGACCGTACGAAGCCCTCCAATCCCTGCTGCACGGCGGCCTGTTGGTGGTCGTGGGCGTCAAGTGGCGCGCCGAGCACGACGATCCGCCCGCCGGTGGCGACCGAGCGGACGACCGGGTGCAGGGCGGCGTGCACCTCGGCGAGGGTGGCGAAGTCGGTGACGCCCGTGGCGTCCAGGACGACGGCGGCAGGATTCCCGGTGCCGGTGCCGGTGCCGGTGCCGGTGCCGGTGCCGGTGCCGATGCCGGTCGTGGTGCCGGTGCCGGTCGTGGTGAGTCCCGTGGGTCCCGCGAGTCCCGTACGGGCGAGGACGGGAGCCAGGTCGAGGCCGGAGGTGCCGGCGGTGAGGTGGAGCAGCGGGCCGTCGAGCGTGGGGTGCCCGGGTGACCAGCGTTTCAGTGCCGTGGGCTGGGGCAACCCGAGGCGGCGGGTCAGGAAGCGGCCGGGCGCGGTGGCGGTGAGGCTCAGATAGCGGTCGGCCATGGTCAGCTCCCAGCTCGGGTTCGCAACGCCGGAAAGTTCTTACTCCGGAGTAATGTTACCGAAGGTAAGCCTACGTCACGGGTGAGGAGAAGGTCGAGATGAGCACTCCGAGGTCGGCTCCGAGGTCGAAGGCGCCCACCGCGCGGCGCGTCGCGGTCATCGGTGGCACACGCATCCCGTTCGCCCGCTCCGACGGACCGTACGCGACCGCCTCCAACCAGGAGATGCTCACGGCCGCGGTCGACGCACTGGCCGAGCGGTACGGGCTCGGAGGGCCGGGGGCGGCCGGAGAGCCGGGGGCGGTCGGGGAGTTGGTGGCCGGTGCGGTCCTGAAGCACAGCCGGGACTTCAACCTCGCCCGCGAGGTCGTCCTCGGCTCGCGGCTGGACCCCCGCACCCCCGCATACGACGTCCAGCAGGCGTGCGGCACCGGCCTCCAAGCCGTCATCGCGGCCGCCAACAAGATCGCCCTCGGCCAGACCGAGTCGGCCGTCGCGGGCGGTGCCGACACGGCGAGCGACGCGCCCCTCGGCGTGAACGACAGCCTGCGGCGCATCCTGTTGGAGGCGCGCCGGGCGAGGACGGTGGGTGCCCGGCTGGGTGCGCTGGCGAAGATCCGCCCGGCACACCTGGTCCCCGACATCCCGCGCAACGCCGAACCGCGCACCGGCCTGTCCATGGGCGAGCACGCGGCCGTCACGGCACGGGCCTGGGGCGTCACACGTCAGGCCCAGGACGAACTGGCCGCGACGAGCCACCAGCGGCTCGCGGCGGCGTACGAGCGGGGCTTCCTCGACGACCTGGTGGTGCCGTTCAGGGGGCTCGACCGGGACCAGAACCTCCGACCGGGCTCGACGGTGGAGAAACTCGCCGCGCTCAAGCCGGTGTTCGGGCTGAAGGGCTCCAACCCCACGATGACGGCCGGTAATTCGACGCCCCTGACGGACGGCGCGGCGGTCGTGCTGCTCGCGAGCGAGGAGTGGGCCGAGGCCCGTGGGCTGGAACCGCTCGCCTACCTGACCGCGTACGAGACGGCGGCGGTGGACTTCGCGGGCGCCGGCGGTGACGTGGCGGGCGGAGAGGACGGGCTGCTGATGGCACCGGCGTACGCGGTGCCGCGCATGCTGGAGCGGGCCGGGCTGGGCATCGAGGACTTCGACCTCGTCGAGATCCACGAGGCCTTCGCGTCCCAGGTGCTCGCGACGCTGGCGGCCTGGGAGAAGCGGGGTCTGGCGCCGGTGGACCGGGCCCGTCTCAACGTGGCGGGGTCGTCGCTGGCGACCGGGCACCCCTTCGCGGCGACGGGCGCCCGGATCATCGCGACCCTGGCGAAGCTCCTGGCGGAACGGGACGGCCCGGCCCGGGGCCTGATCTCGATCTGCGCGGCCGGGGGCCAGGGGGTGACGGCGATTTTGGAGCGGGCGTGAGGGGTTCGTCAGGGCGCGGGGCTGTGCCAGCATGCGAGCGAACCTGAAAAAGGCTCACGATAACGCCAGGTCAGGGGGAGTTGCCCAGGGGAGCCCCCGTTCCCGCACATCTCCGGCGCCGGAGCATCCCCGAACCGGCACAGACCCATCACGCGCGCGCCGTACGATCCGGTTCCTGACCGGTGATGATCCTCTGCCCCAACCATGGGGGGCCGTGGCTGAACGCCCCGGTACGTGAGGCACGTACTACGTCATGCGGCAGAGCATCGCCTCGCTGCACGCCCCAGGAGCCGCTCGTGTCCCTCATGCAACCGTCCTCCGCCCTGCCGGTCTCCTCACGCGCCTACGACGCGACGCCGCTCCTGACGGAGCCCGAGGTCAGGCGGCTGGACGGGGTGGCGCGTGAGGTGTCCGTACCGCCGCTGGTCGCACCGGTGACGTACGGGTCGCTCGCCGATCTGCCCTTCGAGAACGCCGAGATCGCGCCGAAGGACATCGTCCTCAGCCGACGTGCCGAGGCGGGCCGCTGGACCCATGTGACGGCCGCCGAGTTCGCGGCGCAGGTGCAGGCGCTGGCGAAGGGGCTGATCGCCGAGGGGCTGATGCCGGGCGACCGGATCGCCATCATGGCGCGTACGACGTACGAGTGGACGCTGCTGGACTTCGCCGCGTGGGCGGCCGGTCTGGTGACGGTCCCCGTCTACCCGACCTCCTCCGTCTTCCAGGCCCGCTGGATCCTCCAGGACACCGGTGCGGTGGCACTCGTCACGGAGACCGCGGCGCAGGCCTCCACGCTCGGCCCGGAGCGCGGACGCATCCCCGACCTGCGGCACATGTGGGTCATGGAGAAGGGGCACCTCGACCGGCTGGCCGAGTTCGGCACGCACGTGCCGGACCAGGAAGTCGCGGTGCGGCGTGGGGTGCTGGGGCCCGACACGCTCGCCACCGTCGTCTACACCTCGGGCACGACCGGCCGTCCCCGGGGCTGTGCCCTGACGCACGGGAACTTCTTCGCGGAGGTCGACAACGCGATCGAGCTCCTCTACCCGGTCTTCAGGGCGCGGACGAAGGAGGAGGCGTCGGTTCTCCTCTTCCTCCCCATGTCACACGTCTTCGGCCGCATGGTGGCCATCGCCTGCGTGCGCGCGCGGGTGCGGCTCGGGCACGCGCCGAGCCTGAAGTCCGAGGACCTGCTGTCGGATCTGTCGAACTTCCGGCCGACGTGCCTGCTGGCCATCCCGTACATGCTGGAGAAGGTCTTCAACGTCGCCCGCGCGAAGGCGGAGATGGGGCGCCGGGTGTCGACGTTCGACCGGGCCGTGAGCGTGGCCCAGCGGTACGCCGAGGCCGTGGAAGCGGGCCGATCCGGTACCGGCGCCCGCCCCAGCCGTGCCCTGAAGGCGGCCCGCGCCTTCTACGACCCGCTCGTCTACCGCCGTATCCGCAACGCCATGGGCGGCAGAGTCCGCTACATGATCTGCGGCGGTTCCCCGCTGGGCCGCCGCCTCGCCGCCTTCTACGCCGGGGCGGGCATCGAGATCTACGAGGGCTACGGCCTCACCGAGACCACGGCGGCCGCCACCGTCACACCCCCGCTCAAACCCCGTATGGGAACGGTGGGCTGGCCCATGCCCGGCGTCAGGGTCCGGATAGCCGTGGACGGCGAGATCCTGCTCGCGGGCGGCCCGGTGCTGCGCGGCTACTGGGACCCGCAGGCCGGCGGGGTGGCCCCGGCGACCAACGAGGGCTGGCTGTCGACCGGCGACCTCGGGTCCCTGGACGACGAGGGCTACCTCACCATCACCGGCCGCAAGAAGGAGATGCTGATCACGGCGGGCGGCAAGAGCGTGGCCCCCGCCCCTCTGGAGAACTGGCTCCGCGCCCACCCCCTGATCTCCCAGTGCATGGTCCTCGGCGACGGCCGTCCCTACATCACGGCTCTCATCACCCTCGACCCCGAGGGGCTCAACCACTGGCGCCGCATGAACGGCAAGCACACCGTGCCGCCGGAACTCGTCGTCGACGACCCCGAGTTGCTCGCGCTCCTCCAGCGAGCCGTCGACGAGGCCAACAAGCTCGTCTCCCGTCCCGAGTCCATCCGCAAGTTCGCCGTCCTGGGCCGCGACTTCACGGAGGAGGAGGGCCACCTGACCCCTTCGATGAAGCTGCGCCGCGAGGCGGTCGCACGGGACTTCGCGGAGGAGATCGAGGGGCTGTACGCGAAGTGACCGCGGGTACGTAGCGGCCGACGGCCGACGGCTGGCGGCCGGGTGGTGGCGCGGTCGCCTCGCCTTCGTCGCGGGCCTTGGAGCCGCCGGCCCGAGGCCCCGCCGCCCCGAGGTCCCGCCTCGAGGCCGTTCGCTTCGGGGCGGCGCCCGGCAGCGTTCTCGCCGCCGCGCGCCGTTGGTGTGGGCTGGGTCAGGTGGTCTTCTTGGCCGAGTCACGGTCCCGGGTGTCGCTCTTCACCGCCCGTGCGTCGCCGTCCCCTTCGTGTGCTTCCCTCGCGTGCGCTTCCCTTCCCTTTCCTCGGCTGCGCACGAGCCAGGTCGCTCCGCCGACGGCGAGTGCGACCGGCCACTCCAGGGCGCCCGCCACGGTCATCGCGCCGAGACCTCCGTAGAACACGAGGTCCTTGCCCGACGGCATGCCCGGCATCCGTGACGTCGCCGATCGGGCGGTGCTTCGCATGTCGCCCCTGGTGATGTACGGAATCGGCACCGGCGGGTGCAGGGTGCGCGTGTGCAGATGCAGACCGGCTCCCTCGTGCTCATGGGTGTCCGGGGACCGCGTCTCGGCCTGTTTGTCCTCGCGGGTGCTCTCCGCTGTCCTGGCCATCCCTGTCCTCCTCTCCGAGTCGGTGTGGTGGACCCCTTCAATTCTCGCGCGTCCGCGAGGTGTTTTCTCCTTTTTGCCTGATTTATCTGATTGAAGACGGAATCTGTGGCTACCCGAGCACGCGGACAGGCAGGTGGCAGCGGTGGCAGCGGTGGCAGCGGAAAGATGGGTGAGGCGCCGTGGCGATGCCGGCGATACCGGGGCTCGGACTGCTGCGGGCCGTCGCGACCTCCGTGGTGGGTGCGGAGCGTGACGAGCCCGCAGCGCGTGTACGGCTCTTCGACGGGCGCGCCCATGTCGCCGTACGGGGACTGCGCGAAGGGGACCTGCCCGAGTCCACCGCGGTGGGGCTGGCGCGGGAGGCCGAGCGGCGCCTTGCCGCCGTGCCGGGCGTGGACTGGGCCGTGGCGAACGCCGTGCTCGGGCACGTCGTCGTGGCCACCGAGGGCCCGCCCGAGGAGATCATGGCGGAGCTGGCCGCCGTGGCCGGGGCGGTGGAGAAGGAGCACCGGGTGGAGGCGCCTCTGCCCGACCATCCGCTCTCCGGCCTGGCGATCCGGCGCGCGGGATGGGCCCTCGCCCTGCAGGTGGCGGCGGCACCCGTGGCCACCGTGGCCGGCCTGACCCGGCGCGCCCCTTTCCACCCCGCCCTCGCGGCGCTCGTCCCGATCGTGGACACCCAGCCCCGGTTGCGACGTCTCGTGGAGCAGGCGATCGGTGCCGGGAACACCCGGAGGATCATGGTCGCGCTGACGGCGCTGGGCAACGCGGGTTCCGGCGGGATCCTCGGCACCGGTGTGGACACCGTCCGCCATGCCCTGCGCGTGGTGGAGGCGACCGCGGAGGACGCCGCCTGGGCCGCGGCGATGCCCC
This sequence comes from Streptomyces sp. NPDC046862, assembly GCF_040704615.1. Classification (NCBI taxonomy): domain Bacteria; kingdom Bacillati; phylum Actinomycetota; class Actinomycetes; order Kitasatosporales; family Streptomycetaceae; genus Streptomyces; species Streptomyces sp. NPDC046862. The sequence continues at coordinate 53,449 of NZ_JBEYXP010000012.1, forward strand.
ACCTCACTGTCGACGCACACCGGGCAGGATCCCGGTACGGGGACGGATCTCCGTTCGGGGACGGATCTCCGTTCGGGACTGGATCCGCGTACGAGGCCGGATCCGCGTACGAGGCCGGAACCGTGCACGAGGCCGGAACCCCGCACG
>NZ_JBEYXP010000012.1:53689-237479 GCF_040704615.1 Streptomyces sp. NPDC046862
CGCACGGCGACGGATCTTCGCACGGCGACGGATCTTCGCACGGCGACGGATCTTCGCACGGCGACGGATCTTCGCACGGCGACGGATCTTCGCACGGCGACGGATCTTCGCACGGCGACCGATCTCCGTACGCGGTCGGCCTGGCGCCCCGCGACGAGCCGCTGAAGCCCGGGCCCGTCGAGCGCTACGCCGACCGGGCGCCCGCCGTGGCGGCGGCGTCCTTCGCCGGGTCGCTCCTGGTCACCCGCCGCCCGGGACGAGCTGCCGCCGCGGCGCTGGCGGCCGTCCCCAAGGCATCGCTCCTGGCCCGCGAGGGTTTCGCCTGCGTCCTCGGCCGGGGCCTGGCCCGCCGTGGCGTCCTCGTGGCCGATCCCGAAGCGCTGCGCCGACTGGACCGGATCGGCACCGTGCTGCTCGACACCGACGCGCTCGCCACCGGATCCCACCTGCTGGCCGACCTGGTCGCCCTGGACGACGACGCCCCGGTGGGCGACCTCGCCGCGACGGCCCACCGCCTCTTCGAAGGCTCCGAACCGCAGACATCGCGGCGGGACAGCGGGTGGCAGCTGGCGCCCGTGGAGCGGCTGGACCTGCACGGACGCACGGGAGCGCGGGCCCGGGAGCGGCTGCGGCGCGACGGCGCGCGGCTCGTGCTGGGTCTGGCGCACGAGCGGCGCCTGATGGCCGTGATCAGCGTCGTGCCGGAGATGCACGACGTGACCAGCGCCTTCGTCCCCGCCGCCCACGCGGCCGGCCTCACCGTCGTGACGGCCGGCGAACACACCGACGACGCGGCCGTACGCCAGGCCGACGCCGTGGCGGACGGAGGCGACCGGCTGCCCCACTCGGTACGCGACCTCCAGCGCGGCGGCGAGGGCGTGCTGGTGATCTCCAGGAACCGGTCCGCGCTCCGGGCCGCCGACGTCAGCGTCGGCCTCGCGAGCCCGCGAGGAACTCCACCCTGGGGCGCGGACCTCTGTCTGGGCTCCGACCCGGCGCCCGCCGTCGTGATCGTGGAGGCATGCAGTGCCGCGCGGGAGACCGCACAGCGCGGCGTACGGCTCGCCCAGGCCTCCGCGGCCGTCGGTGCGACGGCCGCGCTGTCCGGACGCGGGCGGCGCCCGGCGGCCAACAGCCTGAACTCGTACAACGCGGCCGCAGGCCTGGGCACCGCCGTCGGCGCCTGGTCGGCCCTACGGCTCCTGCACCGCCCCCTGCCCCTGCCCGTCTCCCACCATCCCTGGCACGCGATGGACCCGGGCACGGTGCTCGCCCGGGCCGGTGGCCGCGACGACGGGCTCACGGACGAGGAGGCCCAGGAGCGGGCCACCGGCCCCGGTGGCGAGGAGGCCCCGGTGTCGTCGCTCGGCCGGGCCTACGTGACCGAGATGGCCAACCCCCTCACGCCCGTCCTCGGCGTCGGGGCGGCCATGTCGGCGACGGTCGGAGCCGTCCTCGACTCCGTGATCATCGTCGCGGTCACCGCCGTGTCCGGCCTCATCGGCGGCTTCCAGCGGCACCGCACCGACCGCGCGGTGGCCCGGCTGCGCCGCGAGGCCGCCGTGACGGCCAAGGTCGTGCGGGATGGACGGGAGACCACCGTCTCCGCCGAGGACCTGGCCGTGGGCGACGTGGTGAACCTGAGCGCCGGCGACGTGGTGCCGGCCGACAGCCGTCTGCTGGAGGCCCAGCACCTGGAGGCCGACGAGTCGGCGCTGACGGGGGAGTCGCTGCCGGTGGCCAAGGGCGTCCCGCCCGTGCTGGCGTCGGACCTCGCGGACCGCACGTCCATGGTGTACGAGGGCACGACCGTGGCGGCCGGCATCGGCCGGGCGGTCGTCGTCGCGACGGGCCCGTCCAGCGAGGCGGGCCGGGCCGCCACGGCCGGGCGGGGCGCCGCGCCCAGCGTCGGCGTGGAGCGCCGGCTGGCCCGGATCACCCGTACGACCCTGCCGGTGGCTCTCGGATCCGCGGCGGCGGTGATGGGGGCGGGCATGCTGCGCGGGCTGCCCACCCGGGACACCGTCGGCTCCGGCGTGGGGCTGGCCGTGGCCAGCGTCCCCGAAGGGCTGCCGTTCCTGGTCTCGGCGGCCCAACTCGCCTCCGCCAGACGGCTCTCGGCCCGCGGCGCCCTGGTCCGGGACCCACGGACCATCGAGGCGGCCGGCCGTACCGACGTGCTGTGCTTCGACAAGACCGGCACCCTCACCCACGGGCGGATGTCCCTCGTCGCCGTCGCGGCCGACGGCGACAGCAGGCCCGTCGGCTCGCTCGGGGACGAGCAGCGCGCCGTCCTCGGCGCGGCCCTGCGGGCCACCCCGCGCCCGCGCGGCGACAGCGGGTTCGAGCACGCCACGGACGGCGCGGTCACCGAGGGCGCCGAGGAGGCCGGAGTGCGACGGACGGCGGGCGGAGCGCCGGGCTGGCGGCGCACGTCCAGCCTGCCGTTCGAGCCGAGCCGCGGCTTCCACGCGACGCGTGGCCGCAGTGGAGGCAGTGGAGGCAGTGGAGGCAGTGGAGGCAGTGGAGGCAGCGGCGCCAGCGGCGCCAGAGGTGGCAGCGGTGGCAGCGACGCCAGTGGGGCCGGCGGGCGCGCTGGAGACGGCGGCAGCGCGAGCACTGGAGAGGGCAGCGGGGGCACCGGAGGCGGCGGCAGTCTGATCCTCTCGGTGAAGGGCGCACCCGAGGAGGTCGTCGACCGCTGCGCCACCCGCCATGGCGAGCCCCTGGAGGAGGAAGGCAGGAAAGCCCTCCTCGTGGAGGGGGAGAAGCTGGCGGGGGAGGGCCACCGCGTTCTCGCCGTCGCCGAACTCCGCGACACCACCGACGGCAGGCTCACCGATGAATCGGTGACCGGCCTCGACTTCCTCGGCTTCCTCGCGTTCGCCGACCGGGTACGCCCCACCGCCGCCGACGCGGTGCGCCGGCTCGCCGACGCCGGGGTGCACATCGTGATGATCACCGGGGACCATCCGGGTACCGCCGAATCCATGGCCCGAGAGCTCGGCGTCCTGGACGGCAGACGTGTCGTGACCGGCGCCGAACTCGACGAGCTCGACGACCACGCCCTCGACGCCCTCCTGCCCGAGATCGGGGTCGTCGCCCGCGGCACCCCCGTCCACAAGGTCCACGTCGTGCGGGCCTTCCAGCGTCTGGGCCGTACGGTCGCGATGACGGGCGACGGCGCCAACGACGCGCCCGCCATTCGGCTGGCGGACGTCGGCATCGCGTTCGGCAGACGCGCCACGCCCGCCGCACGCGCCGCCGCCGACCTCGTCGTGACGGACGACCGCCTCGAAACGGTCCTCGCCGCCCTGGTCGAGGGACGCGCCATGTGGGCCTCGGTACGGCAGGCCCTGGCGATCCTCGTCGGCGGCAACCTCGGCGAGATCGCCTTCACCCTCCTCGGCGCGGCAGCCACCGGCACCTCCCCTCTGACAGCCCGTCAACTCCTGCTGGTCAACCTCTTCACGGACCTCGCCCCCGCCATCGCCGTCGCCCTGCGCCCGCCCCACCCCGAGGCAGCCGAACGCATGCTCCACGAAGGCCCCGAGGCCTCCCTCGGCGCGGCCCTCACCGAGGAGACCGTCACCCGTGCGGTGGCCACGACCCTGGGCGCCGCGGCCGGCTGGCTCGCCGCCCGGCCCACCGGCCGCGCCGTCCGCGCCCGTACTGTCGCCCTGGTCGCCCTCGTCGGCGCCCAGCTCGGCCAGACCCTGCTGGCCGGCGGCACGAGCACGCCGATCGTCGTCTCCTCCCTCGGCTCCCTGGCGGCGCTGGCGGCCGTCGTCCAGACCCCGGTGCTCAGCCAGTTCTTCGGCTGCACGCCGCTGGGCCCGGTGGCCTGGTCCATCGCCCTCACCGCGGCGACGGCGGCGACGCTGAGCTCGCTGTTCCTCCCGGCTCTGATCGCCCGCGTCCGGGCGGCGGGCGTGGGCTCGTTCACGAGGTGAGTACGGAGACGACCCGATCGGTCATGTGCTCGTTCGAGGACAGGGGAGTCGGGGTGTACGACAGCACGAACTGCGTACGCCGGTCACGGGTCGAGAACACGCGGGTGCGGTACCCGTACGTCTCGCCGGTCTTCCCCCAGAAGGTCACGCCGTTCACCGTGGCCTTCTGCAAGCCGAGGCTGTACCGGGCGGGGCTGCCGTCCAGCATGCGCACGCTGTCCGGCGGCACGGTGAACAGCTTCTCCATGGCCTCCGGCGGCAGCAGCCCGTCCGAGAACAGGGCCTGCTGGAACCGGAAGAGATCGTCGACGGTCGAGACGATCTCGCCCTCGCCCCAACTGCTGGACGGGTTGTAGACGGTCACGTCCTCGAGCGACCCGTCGGTCATCCGCAGATAGCCGTGGATGTGAGGACCGTGCAGCCGCGGGTCGTTTCCGGGGAGCAGGGTGCGCGTCAGCCCCAGAGGCCGCAGGACACGCGAGCGTATGGCGTCCCCGTACCGCTGCCCGGTCACCTCCTCGATGATCAGCGCGAGCAGGACGTAGGTGATGCCCCGGTACTCCTGCTTGGTGCCCGGTGCGAACTTGAGCGGCGCGTGCGTCACCGTCCGCACCCACTGCTCGGGCGTCCACTGGTCGAACCGGTGCCTCAGGACGGCCTCCGGAGTGCTGTCGTCCGGTATCCCCTGGTGATCGGGCAGCCCACTGGTGTGGTTCAGCAGTTGCGTCACGGTGATGCGCGCGAAGCCGGCCGGTAGCAGCCCCGGGAGATACCGCCCGATCGGTGCTTCCAGATCGACCCGCCCCTCCACCCACAACTGCAGGATCACGGTCGCCACGAACGCCTTGGTGATGCTGCCCGCACGCAGCCGGTCACCGGGTCGCACGGCGCGCCCATTCGCCAGGTCGGCCACCCCGGCCGTGCCGTACCAGCGCTGCCCGTCGCGCACGACACGTAACTGCGCGGCCGTGGCGGGCGGGTGCGAGAGATCGGAGATCGCGGCCTGCAGCGCGCGGGTGTCGAGGGACGACGGACGGCGAGCCGCGTCAGCCGCGACGGGTCGAGCCGCGTCAGCCGCGGGGGCGGGGCGCCCGCCTGCCCGAGGCGCCGCCCCAACCGCTGCCCGAGCCGCCGTACTTCCCACCGCGACCGCCGCCGCACCGGCCACGGTGCCACCCACCACGGAACGTCGAGAGATCCACTGAGATGCCATGAGGATCATGCTGCCGACTCCAGGCCACGTGGCCCATCCGGGATCTCCCCCACCCGTCCCTGGTCCGAACCCTCACCCCAGTCAGGGGTGGTTTGGCCAAGGCCCGTTGGGCAAACGTCGCCGGCCGGGTGGCGCTGGCAGGGCGTCGCCGGCCGGGCGCCGCCGTGAAAATCCAGAACCCTGAGGCCGACGCCCGGGCAGGATGGACCCGTGAACCATGTCCTGTGCGGGCTGGCCGCGAACCCCGCCCTGCCGTCCGAGCTCGTCGATCGGCTGATCGACCGGCTGATCGAGGCGGAGGACGCGGCCCCCGCCGCTGACCCGGCCGCTGACCTGGCCGCCGAGCTCGCCGCCGACCTCGCCCACGAGCTGGCCTCCCGCCCGGACCTGAGCCATGCGCAGGCGGCGGCACTGGCCGGGCGCAGCAGGGAGACCGCTGTGCGGTTCGCGTACGAAGGCCGGCTGACCGCCGCCGACGTGGACCCCCTGACCCAGCCGCTCGCCGCGCTCGCCCTCCTCGACGAGGGAGTCGGCAACCCTGCCTGGACGCGCCTGTTCGCGTCCGACCCGATCACCTGGCACCGGGAGAAGCTGGCCGCCTGCCCCGGTCTCCCGCCCGACGTCGTGGAGACGCTCACCGCGGACCCGAACCCACACGTGGTCGCGGAACTCGCCCTGTGGACGCCGGACATGGCCACGGCCGCGCGGCTCGCGGAGCATCCGCACGCCGAGGTGCGCCGTGCGGCGGCCGCCAACGAGGCGACGCCACCGGCCGTACTGGCCATGCTGCTCACCGGCGAGGGGCTCGCACCGGCCCGGTACTGCCTGGTCTGCGACCACGAGGAAACCCCGTGCGCGCACGACCCGCGGTGTCCGCGCCCGGACCGTGACCTGCCCCGGGGCGCCTCCTGCGACGGCTCCCACCAGTCCACCACGTACGTGGCACAACAGCTGGCCCTGAGCAATCCCGCGACACCGGCCGACGCGGCCGCCCGCTTCGCCGACCACCCCTCGGACCTGATGCGCCGGGAACTCGCCGCCCGGACCGACCTGCCGCCGGACGCGGCCCGGCACCTCGCGGACGACCTCGACCCCGGTGTCCGCGCCACCCTGGCCGAGAACCCCACGATCGACGAGACGGTGATCCGCGCGCTGGCCGAGGACCGCGACCACGAAGTACAGCGCGGCCTGGCGCGCAACCCACGCGTGCCGCTCGACGTTCTCACCCACCTGGCCGGTGCCACCAGGCTCGGCCCGACCCTGCTGCCCCGCATGGCCGCCGCCTCGCCGGCGGAGATCGCGACGCTGGCCGCGTCGCCGGATCCGGTCGTACGGATGCTCGTGGCCGAGCGCCGTGACCTGCCGGCCGGGATCCGCGACGCGCTGGCCGCCGACCCGGACGCGAAGGTGGCCAAGTCCGTCGCCCCGCACCCGGGACTCTCCGAAGCCGTTCTGCGCGCCATGGTCGACCGGCACGGGGTCCAGGTCGCCGCCAGGGTGGCGGTCAACCCGGACGCGTCATCCGCGTTGCTGGAGGATCTGGCCCGTCACGACTCGGCCGACCCACCGGCACGGAAGGCGCTCCGCGAAATCGCGCGCCACCCCAACGCGACGGCCCCGGCCCTGCTCTCCTGCCTGACCGACCAGCGGACCAGACACCTGGCCGCGGGCCACCCGGCCCTACCGCCGCCCGTCATCACCGACCTGCTCACCGACGACGACCGGCAGGTGGCGCGAGCAGCGGCGGCCAACCCCTCGCTGCCGGTCGAGGTGATGTCGGAACTGATGCCCTGAACGGATGTGCCGCAGCGCCGCCGCTGGTGCGGCGGCGCTGCGTACGTCAGAGGCTGCTGCCCACGTCAGAGACCGCCGCCCAGGTCAGAGAATGACGATGCCGACCACGACGGCCACGAAGCTCGCGAAGAAGATCGCGATCTGCTTGCCCGTCATCTCTTGCATCGGCTGCCCCGAGTGCTTCAGCGCCAGCTGGCGCCTCAGGTACCCGGCGAAGACGAGCCGCAGGACCGCCAGGGGCAGGGTGCCCAGGATGAACAGCTGCAGTGCCTGGCGCGCCCCGTCGCCTGAGCCGCGCAGCGCCGTGTAGAGCGCTGTGGCGAGCAGGACGGACACCGTCGCGATCAGCTTGTCCCTGGGCTTCGTGGCCATGGACTGCACCGCCGCCGCGAGGGCGAGGCCCGAGAGGATCGCGGCGATCCACCAGTGCGTGAGCGTGAAGTGTGCGGTGAGCATGGGAGCCCTTACCCGTTCCTGCCGTTCCTGCTGTTCTGCCGTCCTGCGTTCCTACCAGTCGAAGGCGTCGATGATGCCGCTGATCGAGCCGCCCACGGCCTCGGAGATCTTCCCGCCGACCTCGTTCAGGCCGCCGAAATCCTCCAGGATCTTGCCCTTGCCCATGAAGATGCTGCCGAGCGCGAACCCGGCGAGATCCTCCTTGAACTTACCGCTGGTCCAGCCGTAGCCCATACCGGAGGCGAGGGTCGCCGCGCCCGACAGACCCCACGACACCAGGCCCACGGTGCCGGCGACGGCGAGCAGCGGCGGGAACCAGATCGAGGCGACGGTGAGGCCGACGGCGGCCACGCCGGTGACCGTGGACCAGTGGCCGAACGTGTCGGCCCAGTCCTTGGCGTCCGTCATGTCCTCGGGCCACATGCCCCAGAACTTGGTGTCGCCGTCGTCGTCGACCGGGGTGGTGCCGTTGGTCTTGTAGGCCGCGGCCTCCATCGCGATCGTCTTCGCCTTCGCCTCGGCCTCGGCCTTGCGCTTGTCGGCGACGATCTTCTTGGCCGCGCTGGCGGCGGCCGCGGCCTCCGCCTTGCTCTTGCCGGCCGCGATGGCGGAGGCCTGCGCCCTGGCGGCCGAGGCCTGCGCGTCGTTCGCGAACGACACGGCCTCCTTCGCGGACACCAGCGCCTGCTGCATCGAGTAGTTGGCGGTGCGGGAGGCGGCGCGCGCGACGGACGCCGCGTTCTTCGCGGCGGCCGCCGACGCGGCGGCCTTCTGGGCGGAGGCGTCGGCGTCGTCCGCGTTCTTCTTCGCCTCGGCCGCCGAGGCCTCGGCGTCCTTGGCGTAGCCGTCGGCCTTGTTCGCCCAGTCGGTGGCCTCGGCCGCCGCGTCGCGGGCCTCGGCCGCGGCCTTGGACGCGTACGCGGCGTCCTCCAGCGCCTTCAGCGCGACCTTCGCCGCGTGCGCGATGGCGGCGCGGATCGCCGCCACGTGGGTGGCCTGGTCGTGGTCGATGCGGGCGACGTCGAACTGGCCGGAGCGGAGGAAGCTGCGCCGCATCTTGGCGGAACCCTCGAGGGCGATCTTCGCCGCCGCCTGCATGTACATGCCGCCGTTGTTGAGCAGGCGCAGCACCTCGACGTTGTCGTCCTCCTTGACCGCCTCGGCGAGTTCGAGGGCGAGGAAGCGGTGCATGGCCGTGGCGCTGCCGTCGGCGAGGGCGGCGTTCGCCTTGTTCTTGACGGCGGTGCCCGGGTTCTCGTCGAGGAGCTTGAAGATCTTGACCCGGTACTCCTCGGCCGCCGCCTGGACGGCGCCGCCCGACAGGAACTTGGTCGGGGCGTCCGCGTCGGAGCTGGCGAGGGTGGTGTGGGCGGCCTCGGCGACGTCCGCCGTGGACATCCGGGCGACTGCCAGGACGGTCTCGCGGTCGTCGAGGCGCTGGGCGAGGCCGCGGTCGGCGTCGAGCCAGTTGAGTACGTCCTCGTCGTTGCCCGCGAGGGCGAACTCGGCGGCCTCGCGGGTCCACGTGCCGGTGGCGGTGAGGAGCTTGGAGGCCGCGCCACGGCCGTCGGTGAGGGCCTTCGTGGTGTCGCCGGACTTGAGTGCCGACTCGGCGGAGGTGATCAGATCCTTGATCGCCGACGAGGTCCTGTCCGCCTCCGTGCGCTCGCGGTCGGCGCGCGCGGCGTCGTCGACCTCGGCCTTCGCCCTCAGCCGCGCCTCGATGACACCGAGCTCGACCTCCTCGGCGAGGCGGGCGGTCTCCGCCTCGCGGGCCGCCTTCTCCACCTCCGTGGCTTCCTTGACCGCGTCCTGGGCCTTGGTGGCGGCGGCCACCGCGGCATTGGCGTACTCCGTGGAGCGCTTGGCGTACTCGATCGCCTTGCCCGCGTTCGCGTAGGCGTCCTCGGCCGCGATCGCGGCCTTCTCGGCGTGCTCGGCCGCGCTGTTGGCGGCGTCCCGGGCGACGGCGGCGGCCGTGGCCGCGCGGTTGGCCAGCGTCTGGGCGGTGTTCGCGGCCTTGGTGGCGCGGCCGGCCGCGGCGTCCGCCTCGGCCGCGGCGGCCCTGGCCTTGGCGGCCTGGGACTGGGCGACGCCCGCCGATGCGGCGGCGTCCGCCGAGGCGCTGGCGGCAGCGGCGGCGTTCCGTGCGGCGGATGCGGCGGAAGCGCCCGCGCCCGCGGCCGACCTGGAGGCGATCGAGGCCTGGTCGGCGGCCTTGGCCGCGGTGCGCGCCTTGGCGGCGGCGGCCTTCGCGCCCTTGGCGGCGAGGTTCGCGGCCTCGGCCTTGGAGGCGTCCTTGGACGCGGCGATCGCCGCGTTGTAGGCCCGGGCCGCGGCGTTGCCGGCCGTGGCGGCCGCGGCGGCGGCGGCCTGGGCGGCCTGAGCCGCACGGTGCGAGGCGTTCTGGGCCGTACGGGAGGCGGCGATCGCCCGGTTGGCGGCGGAAGCCGCGCCCTGTGCGGCGGACGCGGCGGCGTTCGCGGCCTTCGCCGACCTGGCCACGTCGTTCTGGGCCGCGCGAGCCTCCTCCGCCGCCTTCAGCGCGGCGGCCTTGGCCTTCTCGGCGGCCTCCTTCGCCTTCTCGGAGGCGGCGACGGCCTGCTCCGTCTGCAGGCCCGCGAGTTTGCCCTCGCGCTCCACGATCGCGACCAACTGCTCGATCGTCGCGGCCTCCTCGTCCCGGGCACGGGCGATGTACTGGCCGGAGGTGAGGAACGTGCGGATCGCGGCGGGCGAGCCGTCCTTCAGGGCGCGCTCCGCGTACTTCTTCACCTCGGGGGACGCGGTGCCGAGGATGTTGAAGACGGCGACGCGGTCGTCCTCGTTCTGCGCGGTGTACTGGCCGTCCGTCAGGAACGTCTTGAGCGCGGCCTGGGTGTCCGTGGTCAGCGCCTTGTCGGCCGCGCGCTGCACGGCCTTGCCGCTGTTGTTGAGGACGGTGAACACCGCCTGGCGCAGGTCCTCGTGGAGGTCCCCCGCGTAGCCGTTGTTCAGGTAGGTGCTGATCGCGGTGTCTCCCGCGCCGAGCGCGGTGTCGGCCGAGGCACGCACGGCCTTGCCCGCGTACGCGAGGCCCGCGATCAGCGCGAAACGGTTGTCCTCGGCGCGGGCGGCGGGCAGTTCGGTGGTGAGGAACGCGGTCACGGCGGCCGGGGTGCCGGTCAGCGCGGCGAGCGCGGCCTCGCGGACAGCACGGCCACCGGTCTTGTACGCCCAGACGGCCTTGCCGCGGTCGGTGTCGGGCAGACCGGTGCCGTCGGTCGGCGTGTCGTCTGCCCGGGCGGCGGTCGGGGTGAGGACGAGACTCGAAGTGGCGGCGACGGCCGTGCCGGCCGCGAGCGTGGTGAGAACCCGCCGCCTGCTCCAGAAGATGGTGTCCAAAGCGGTCCTTCAGGAAGAGAACAGGAAGAGAAATGGAAATGCGCCCCGTGACCCTAATCGGGTTGTGCCGCCGTAAATAACTCCGGGGAGCGGAATTTATCATTCCTTTCTTTTTGTGTTTCCAACTCTCGATCTAAGTCCGTACAACCCTGATCAAGCGTGACGTTCATCACTTTGCATTTGCTTTAAACGTCCGTTTTGCCAGCGTTCACCCGTTGGACAACCTGAAGGAGGGCAGCTTTCATGAGTCAGCCGGAAAAGGCTTACTCCCCGTGCCAGATTTCGGGGATTTTCGGGGCTTGGGGAATTTGTGACGGGGGCTTGTGGACGTGCGTATTCCGCATTCCTTCTGCCGGTTCGGAGACCGTCGGTGGACCGTGGCCGTCACGCCCGAAACGGAATCTACGACTAGGACTGTAATGAAGGCACGTAGCGCGATTGTGCGCGTTCTGGGCGCCGCCACGGCCGCGGGCGCCCTGGCATGGTTCGCGATGGCGGGCGGCCCGGCTCCCACCGGCGGCACCGCCGTCGGCGCCGTCGCCGGCGAGACCCCTGCCTACGCCGTCGAGGACTTCGACTACCCGCAGGCCGACAAGATCCTGACGGAGCAGAACATCGTCCTCAAGCGAGGCGACGGCCACATCGTCCTGGCCGACTGCGCGAGCGGCACCGGCCTCCTGGAGGTCTGGGCGCGCAGCAAGGACAAGATCTGCTTCAAGGTCACCGGCAACACCGGCTGGCTGACCATGGAGATCCCCGCCGTCTACGGCGTCAAGGGCAGCGCCGACCAGTCGGCCCAGGTCGACATGACCGTCGGCACCGAGGAGAAGTCCTTCGACGTCGCCAAGGACAGCTACACCGCGGTCGGCGAGAGCGCCGACGAGCAGGGACGCGACCACATGCTCGTGGAGATCAGGACCGCCAAGTAACGCAGGCTCAGCGCCCCTCGCCCGCCTGCCGCGTCCGGCGACCACCGGATGCGGCGGACCCCGCACCAAGGAAAAGGTCATGCCACACACCAGACCCCTCCGCCTGTCCGCGCTCGCCGCGGCCCTGATCGCGGCTCCCGTCGCGCTCTGCTCCGCGGTCGGCCCGTACGCGTACGCCGTGACCGGCACACCGGTCGCCTCCGGCGACACCACCTACGCCTACACCGCGCAGCTCGACGTCGGCGGCAACACCCGCGGCTGCTCCGGCGTCCTGGTCGACGCCGAGTGGCTGCTCACCGCGGCCAGTTGCTTCGTCGACGACCCGGCGGCGAGCCTCGCCGTGCCCGCCGGCAAGCCGGCGCTGAAGACGACCGCGACCATCGGCCGCTCCGACCTGTCCGGCACCAACGGTGCCGTGCGCGAGGTCGTGGAGCTCGTCCCGCGTACCGACCGCGACGTGGTCCTGGCCCGCCTGAACCGGCCCGTCACCAACGTCGCCCCCGTCGCCCTGGCCACCACCGCGCCCACCGCCGGCGAGGAGCTGAAGTTCGCCGGGTACGGCCGCAGCAAGACCGAGTGGGCGCCGCTGAAGCTGCACACCGGTGCGTTCTCGGTGGACGCGTCCGCCGCCACCACGGCCACGGTCACCGGCAAGGACGGCGCGGCCGCGTGCATGGGTGACAGCGGCGGCCCCGTGGTCCGCGTGGTGAACGGCGCCCCCCAGCTGGTCGCCCTCAACAGCCGGTCGTACCAGGGCGGTTGCTTCGGCATCGACACGACCGTGACCAGCACCGGCGGCATCGCCGCCCGCGTCGACGACCTGGCCTCCTGGGTGAACTCCAAGGTCGGCGCGACCCGCGTCACCGACTTCAACTGCGACGGCGTCGAGGACATCGCCGTCGCCGACCCCAAGGCGACCGTCGGCGGCGACGCCGACGCGGGTCTCGTCCGGGTCGTGTACGGCGGCGGCAAGGGCACCGCCGAGATCACCCAGGACCTCGGCTGGGTCGCGGACACCTCCGAGGCAGGCGACTGGTTCGGCGAGGCGCTCGCCACCGTCGACTACGACGAGGACGGCTGCACCGACCTGGTGGTCGGCACCCCTGCCGAGGACATCGGCACCGCCACCGACACCGGCATCGTCGACATCCTGCACGGCGCCCGGGGCGGCATCGGCACGGGGACGAAGAAGGACACCACCTACCAGCAGGGCTCGGGCAACGGCTCCCTCGGCGCGTCCTCCAACGAGAGCGGCGACCGCCTCGGCCAGGCCCTCGCCGCCAGCACGACCGCCGCGGGCGAACCGTTCGTGGTGATCGGCCAGCCCGGCGAGGCCCTCGGCTCCCTCGCCAAGGCGGGCCAGGCGTTCTACGTCCACGGCACCACCAACGTCTCCATCCACCAGGACAGCCTGGACGTGCCCGGTGCCGCGGAGGCGAACGACGGCTTCGGCGGCGCCGTCGCGGCCGACTCCAACCACATCGCCATCGGCGCCCCCGGCGAGGCCATCGGCGCGGACGCGGAGGCGGGCAACCTCGCCGTCTTCGACCCCAACAAGCTGAACGCCGAGAACAGGCCCACCCCGCGCTTCGGCATGGACCAGGACCTGGACACCGTCTCCGGCGGTGCCGAGGCCGGTGACCAGTTCGGCATCACCCTGGCCCTGGTCCCCTACCGCCCGTCGGGCGCGGCTGCCGCCACGGAGTCCATCCTCGCGGTCGGCTCACCGGGTGAGGACCTGCCCATCGACGGCGCCAACAAGGCCGACACGGGCACCGTCTACACCTTCCGCGTCACCGCCGCGGGCACGTACACCCAGATGAACACCTACTCGACGGGCACCGCCGACGACGACGTGTCCGGCTCCGCCGAGGCCGGCGACCGCTTCGGCGCGACCGTGACCGCCGTGAACACGGCGCCGCGCGCGGTGAGCACGACGGCGACGCTGAAGATGTCCGTCGGCGTCCCGAACGAGACCACCGGTACGGCGACGAACGCGGGCGCGATCAGCACCTTCTCGCTGCTCGGCACGCCGGGCGCCAACGACAGGTGGCTGGAGCCGGGCGACGGCGACGGACTCCCGGGTACCCCGGGCACCAACCAGTACGTCGGCACGAGCATCCACCTCACCGGCACCAAGCTGTACGTCGGCATGCCGTACGGCCCGACCACCCACGGCGCCCTGTACGCACTGCCGCTGTCCAACGTGACCGCTGGCGGCACGGTCGCCGCCGTCACCACCTACCAGCCCGGCTCGGGCGGCCTCCCGGCCGCGGGAGTCCGCTTCGGCTACGTGGCGCGGTAGACACGGCACACGCACGCAGGAGCCCTCGGGTCCCCACGGGGACCTTGAGGGCTCCTGCCTTGTGCGGCCGGCTCAAAGCGCCCTGAACGACCCTCAGTCCACCAGATCCGCCGCCGTCAGCAACCGCGTCAGATCCGTCCGCGACCGCACGTGCAACTTCCGGTAGACCCGTGTCAGATGCGCCTCCACCGTCTTGCGGGACACGAACAGCGACGCCGCCGCCTCCGTGTTGTTCAGCCCCCTCGCCACCGCGCGCGACACCTGGAACTCCTGCGGGGTGAGCTGGTCGAGGGCGCCCGCCAGATCGGAGGACGAGGAAGAAGCTCTACTCGCCAACGTGCCTCCCGCCGCCGCCAGTTCACTCGCCGCCCGCCGCGCCCAAGGAGCCGCGCCCAGGCGTTCGAAGCACGCCAGCGCCGAGGCCAAAGGGGCACGGGCCGCTGCCGGGCGGCGGTGCCTCCGTAACACCTCCGCCTCGCACAGCAGCGTGCGCGCCCAGTCGAAGGGGCCCGTCGTGCGCTGGTGGGCCGCCAACCCCCGCTCGAAGTGCGCTTCCGCCTCCTCCGGTGTCGACGCCAGCAGGCCACGGCAGCGGGCCGCCGCCGCCTCCGCCGACGCCAGGCCCGTCTCCCGCGCCCGTTCCTCCAGCCACGTCACGACCTCGGCGGCCCGTACCGGATCGCCCGCCCGCAGGTGCGCCTCCGCCAGGTCCGCCGCGAAGGGGACCACCTCCGGGTTGCCGATGCCCTGTTCCTCCGCCAGCGCCAGCGTCTGCTCCAGTTGGTCGGCCGCCGTGTCGTAGTCCCCGTGCGCGAGCGCCGACAGGCCCAGCACCGCCGTCAGGTGGTACTCCTGGCAGCCGATCCCGTACGCCCCGCACTCCCGCCTCGCCCGCGCCACATGGTCCTCGCACTCGACGCGGTTGCCACGCAACGCCTCCAGGCGGGCCAGGCAGTAGAGCGTGTAGCTCACGCACGTCAGCTGGCCCAACTCCTCCGCCCAGCGCAGGGATTCCGTCAGGTCGCCCCGGGCGGACGCCCACTGGCCGATGCGGGTCTCGAGTTCGCCCCGTACCGCCAGCGTGAAGCCCAGCACCCCCACCGCGCTGTGGCGACGGGCCGACTCCACCGCCGTGTTGAGCAGTGTCCGGCCCCGTACGAACTCCTCCACCCGGCTCCACGCCTGGCCCGCGATCGCGTACACCTGCTGGTCGCGGACCGGGTCGCCGGTGCCGTGGGCGTCGGCCGACTCCAGCATCCGGCGGCCGTCCGCCGTACGGCCCGCCATGACGAGGGCGGCGCCCAGGACCGTCAGGCTGTACCAGCGTTCGGGGCCGGTCGGGGAGGCCAGGGACAGGGACTGTTCGGCGACGCGGACGGCCGCCGGGACGTGACCGTCCAGACGCGCCGCGGCCGTCGCCTCGGCCAGCAGCATGGAGGCGCGGGCAGGGTCGTGGCCGCGTACGGCGTCCGCCGCGTCCAGCAGCAGGCCGTACGCCCTCGCCGTCTCGCCCCTCCACGTGCACATACGGCCCAGCAGACCCTGGATGTCCGCGCGCATCGCCGGGTCGGGGCTGATGCGCAGGGCCTCCTCGCACCACTGGGGGCCGGAGGGGGAGCCGCTGAGCAGGGCGTCGGAGGCGGCGCGGTGGAGGCGGGCGGCACGGGCCGCCGGGTCGGGAGCGGGCGTCAGGTCGGCGGCGCGACGCCAGGCCAGGGCCGACTCCGCGAACGCGCTGCGGCGGCGGGCTTCCTGCGCCGCCTCCGCCAGCGCCGCTGCCGCCTCCTCGTCCGGGCCCGCGCTCGCCGACGCCCGGTACCAGGCGTGCAGCGGGCCCGTGTTCACCTCGGCGAGCGCCGTGTAGGCCGCGAAACGGTGGGCCAGCGGGGCCCGGCCGAGAACCAGCGGGCGCAGCACCGGGTGGTGGAAGTCCAGGCCGTCCGAGGTGGCCGTGATCAGACCGTCCACCTCGGCGGGGGAGAGGGCGTCGAGCGAGAGGCCCGCCGCTTCGAGTGCCTTGCGCAGGGGGCCCGCCGCCTTGGAACGGCTCGCGGCCAGGACCACCAGGGCGCGGCGGGCCGTCTCGGGGAGGTCGTCGATACGGGTCGCCCAGGCGCGTTCCAGGTGGTGGCCGAGGGACGGGGGGTCGAGGAGCGGGTCCTCGCCGCGCGCCTGCCCAGGGGTCAGTCCGGCGGCGATCTCGCGCAACGCCAACGGGTTTCCGCCGCTGATCCGGACCAGTTCGCCGAGCACCGCCGGGGTGACCTGGCGGTCCGCCTCCCGGAGCAGGGCCGCGCAGTCGTCGGGAGGCAGGCCGCCGACCTGGACCGCCGGGATGCTGCGGCGCGTGCCCGACTCGCCGTGGTCCTCGCGGGAGCCCAGGGCGAGGGCGACCCGTTCGCTGGACAGGCGGCGGGCGATGAAGAGCAGGACACGCTGGGAGGACGGGTCCACCCAGTGCAGGTCGTCGACCAGGACGACGACGGGTTGCTCGTCGCCGAGGGCCGCGAGCACGTTCAGGGCGCCCATGCAGGCCGCGTACGGGTTGCTCGGGGTATCCGCCGCGTCGCCGCCGAGCGCGAGGCAGGACTCCAGGGCGGTGCGCTGCGGACCGGGGAGTTCCCTGAAAAGGTGCGAAGAGGGCATAAGGAGGTCGCCGAGTGTGGCGAACGGCAGGACGGTCTCCGTCTCGATGCCACGGGCGCGGAGTACGGTTCGGCGGCTCAGGGTGGTCCCATGGGGGCCGGCGGTGCCCACCGGGTCCCGGTGCCGTTCCGCCCGTTCCGCCTGCTCTGCCGCGTAGTCCAGCAGGGCGGTCTTGCCGATGCCCGGCTCGCCCCACAGCAGCAGGGAGGCCCCACCGGCCCCGCCCGCCACGAGCAGGTCGTCCATCAGCCGCCGTTCCCGCTCCCGGCCGACGATTCCGGTTCCCCCGTGCATACGCGACCCCTGCTTACGCGACCCCTGCATACGCGACCCCCTCGGCGCCCGTCCGCTCTTCCATGATGCCCGTCGGTGTGGGGGCCAAGAAGGTTGAAAGACAGCCGTAGTTGTCCGTGGACGGGTTGTGCGGGTGGCCAGGTGTAGGGACTTCCCGGAAGCGCCCCGGGTCCCGGCGGCCTTGAATGGAGTCCGGCAAGTGAGGACACCGAGGACACCAAGTGCTCGAACGAAGTGGCGCAACAGGGGAAAAGCAGGTCGCGGCACAAGGGGGACGGCCGATGCCGGCATCCACGGGACCCGAACCACGGCTCGACTCCGTCGAGATCAGGGTGACGTTCTCGGGAGCGGACGCGGCCGCCGCGACCCGGGCGCTGGCGCCGGACCACGGGGGAGCCCGGCGCCACGTCTACTTCTGCGAGGCGCTCACCCGCTCTCCGTACGGCCGTGTTCCGTACGACGGGGGAGCCCGCGCAAGCTCGCCGCACACCGGCGAGAGCCTCGCCCGCTCCTGGGCGACGCCCGGACAACTGCCGCTGCTGGACGCGGGGGTGACACTGCGGCTACGGGCGGGGAGCGGGCGAGGCGGGGACGAGGGCGGGGACGCCGTGGCGGAGCTGAGGCCCTGCCGCACGTCCCGGCTCACCGAACGCTGGCTGGACTTCCGCGCCCAGGGAACGGACTCCTTCCGTCTGGCCGGTGACTGGTCCGGCGAACGCCGCGTGCTCGCGGCCTCCTTCGCCTCCGACTGCGGCCGTACGGCGGTGGAGGCGGTCACCTCGGGCGGCAAGCCGCCGGCCACGGCCTTCTCCGACCGGCAGCGCGCCTTCCTCGCCGAGTGCGCCGACGCGCCCGTCGGCTTCGGGGACCTGGACGTCCTCGGGCCCGTCCACACCGTCGACTGGACCGGCGTACGCCTCGACCACCACGAAGTGACCCTGGAGTACTGGACCCTGCCGGGCGACGAGGCCGACGCGCCCCTGGAGTGGTTGGAGGTCTCCGAGCGCGTCGCTCCGGAGGGCGCCGAGGTAGTGCAGGCCTCCCTCACTGCTCTCCTCCACGGCCACGGCCTCGAACCCGACCTGTCCCAGGGCACGCGCACCCGTCGGGTTCTGGAGGCACTGGCGGGGCGGGGGACGGTGCGGCGGTACGGCGAGGGATAGTCCAGTCGCGTTGAGCAGGGCCCGTACGACCGAATGGCTGGTTCCGGCGTGTCGCGGGCCGGGCGGGCCATGACCGTTCGGGCGGCGCGGGGGTTAGGGCGGCGGGGCAACGAGTGCCGTTGCCGACCCCCGTGACCCCAGCAGGATGCCCGTGACGCACGCAGCCGATCCCGCCGCCCCCACAGACACCACCCCCCACGCGACGACCGCCCCGGCCCCCGCCTTCCTGCGGCGCCATCGTGTCCCCCTCATCGCCACGCTCACCGTCCTCCCGCTGTACGCGGTGTGGGCGACGCTCCTCGCCACGGGCGGCGGCGACCTCGCGGCGCAGGTGGCGTGGGCGGAGTTCGTGGCGCGGTACGGGACCTCGGCGTACAACCTGTTCTGGTACGGCGGGATGCACACCGCGAGCTACAGCGTGATCTCCCCCTACGCGATGGCCGCGTTCGGCGTGCGGACGGTGAGCGTGGTCTCCGGGCTCACGGCGTCCTGGGCGGCGGCCGCGCTGGTCGTACGGACCGGGGTGCGCGGGGCGGTCGCCCCGGCGCTGCTCGTGTCCTTCACCCTGTGGTGCAACGTCGCGTCCGGCCGCACGACCTTCGCACTCGGCGTCGCCTTCGGGCTCGTCGCGTGCGTGCTGCTGACGGGGCAGCGGTGGGCGGCACCCGCATCGGTGTGCGCGGTGCTCGCCACCCTGGCCAGCCCGGTGGCCGGGCTGTTCCTGGCCGTGGTGGGGGCCGCGTTCCTCGTCGTACGGGACGGGGTGCGGGCCGCGGTGCTGCTCGTGCCGCCCGCCGTGGTCGTCACGGTGACCACCGTGCTCTTCCCCTTCTCCGGCGAGCAGTTGATGCCGGCCGAGCGGATCTGGGTGCCGGCGCTGCTCGGGCTCGTCGTCGCCGCGCTGGCCCCGCGCCCCTGGCGGGTGGCCCGGTGGAGCGGGGCCGTGTACGCGACCGGCACCGTGCTCGTGTACCTGGTCCCCTCACCGATCGGCACGAACGTCGAACGGTTCGCGGCCCTGTTCGCACCGGCCACGCTGTGCGCGGTGCTGACGGCCGGCCGAGGGCGAGGGCGAGGGCCGACGGTGCCCGCCCGGCTGCGGCGGCTCCGGCGGGCCACCCTGCTCGTGGCCCTGCTGTTCTCCCTCACCTGGGTGGGCTTCAAGACCGTCACCGACCTGAGGGTGACGACCCCCGTGCCGGCCTGGGCCGCCCACACCCGCGGAGTGACCCGGGCCCTGCGCGGGCTCGGGGCCGACCGGGCCCGGGTCGAGGTGGTCCCCGCCCGCAGCCACCGCGAGGCCGCCGAACTCGCCCCCCACGTCCATCTGGCCCGCGGCTGGAACCGTCAGCTCGACATGGAACGCGCCCGCCTCTTCTACGACGGCACGTTCTCCGCCGCCGCCTACCGTGCCTGGCTGGACCACTGGGCGGTCGGCTTCGTCGTCCTCCCGCTCGCCGAGCCCGACGCGTACGCCGAGGCCGAGGCCCGCCTGGTGCGCGAGGACCGGCCCGACTGGCTGGAGCCGGTGTGGCAGGACGCCCACTGGCGGATCTACCGGGTCCGGGGTGCCGTACCGCTCGTCTCGGCGCCCGCCACCGTCGTCCGCACCACCAGCGCCGCGGTCGATCTCCGGCTGCCGCGGCCCGGGCGGGTGACCGTCCGGGTGGCGTACTCGCCGTGGCTGCACGCCGACGGCGGGTGCCTGACGCGGGACGGGGACTTCACCCGGCTGACGGCGGCCCGGTCGGGCGAGTACCGGATCAGCTCCGAGTACGGCCCTTCCCCGGCCTCGGACCACTGCTGAGGCACCTCGGGCACTCCCACCACCCGGCATCACCCGACCGGCGTACTCCATCAGGGGAGGCCGACGGCCCGCAGCAGGGCGCAAGAAAAAGGTGCAAGAAAAAGGCGCAAGAAAAAGGCAGGAGCCCCGCTGCCGAATGGCGCGGGGCTCCTTGGGTACTGCTATCAGGTCCGGATCAGAGCTCTGGGCTCACAGCACTGAACTCATGGCACGAGGCCACGGCACAGGGCTGGTGAAACTGGAGGCTCAGATGGGGGTGACGTTCTCCGCCTGCGGGCCCTTCGGGCCCTGGGTCACGTCGAAGGAGACCGACTGGTTCTCCTCCAGCGAACGGAAACCGCTCGCGTTGATCGCGGAGTAGTGGACGAAGACGTCGGGGCCTCCGCCTTCTTGGGCGATGAAGCCAAAGCCCTTTTCGGCGTTGAACCACTTCACGGTTCCGGTAGCCATAAGCCCTCCTTGGGCCCAAAGGGTTGCCCTGCTCCAGAACCTGCAAGTGTGAAAACAAGTGCTGCACAACTGCATTCTTCTGAAAACCGACGAGAGCCCGCGGTCACATGCTCCGCAGGCTCTGTACTGCAAGGAAACCAAACTGCAACTTGCGGCGAGCCTAGCACGCAGGCAGCCGAAAGCAATAGAGGGCAAGATCACGTCACCCGAACGTTTGAACGCGCCGAAAGTAGGGCTGAAGGGGCGCGTGTGGCGAGAGGGACCCGATCGGCCCGTTCCGGGAGCCAGGAACCGCGCGGCGGGGCCACCCTGAAGGACGCACCGTACCCCATGAGGGCTAGCCTCGCGATGTGGACAATTCTCGCACCCGGCCGCGCGTCGGCCACATCCAGTTCCTGAACTGCCTGCCCCTGTACTGGGGGCTCGCGCGGACCGGAACACTCCTCGACTTCGAGCTGACGAAGGACACCCCGGAGAAGCTCAGTGAGAAGCTGGTGCAGGGCGATCTGGACATCGGGCCCATCACGCTCGTCGAGTTCCTCAAGCACGCGGACGAGCTGGTCGCCTTCCCCGACATCGCGGTCGGCTGCGACGGCCCGGTGATGTCCTGCGTGATCGTCTCCCAGGTGCCCCTGGACCGGCTGGACGGCGCCCGTGTCGCGCTCGGCTCGACCTCGCGCACGTCCGTACGCCTCGCGCAGCTGCTGCTCGCCGAGCAGGTCGGCGTCCGCCCGTCGTACTACGCCTGCCCGCCCGACCTGCCGCTGATGATGCAGGAGGCCGACGCCGCCGTACTCATCGGTGACGCGGCGCTCCGGGCCAACCTGCACGAGGGGCCGAAGTTCGGGCTCGACGTGCACGACCTGGGCTCCATGTGGAAGGCGTGGACGGGCCTGCCGTTCGTCTTCGCCGTCTGGGCGGCCCGGCGTGAGTACCTGGAGCGCGAGCCCGCCGTCACCCGGAAGGTGCACGAGGCGTTCCTGGCGTCCCGCGACCTCTCCCTCGACGAGGTCGACAAGGTCGCGGAACAGGCGGCCCGCTGGGAGGCCTTCGACGAGCAGGTCCTGGAGCGGTACTTCACCACCCTCGACTTCCGTTTCGGCGGCCCCCAGCTGGAAGCCGTGAGCGAGTTCGCGAGGCGCGTGGGCCCGACGACCGGCTTCCCCGCGGATGTACGGGTGGAACTGCTGACGCCATAACGGTGTCTCGTAGTAGGCGCAACTGAATTCCTGGCGAATTCAGGGTGGGGGTGGGTTCGGGAATTGCCGGTGCGTCGTGGTGCCGGGTGAGCCCCGTGCTGTCAGGGGCGCGGGGCTGTGTCGATATGCGGCTCCGCCGCGTGGGCGCGACCAGCCACCCCTCAACCCGCAGCCGCCCACAAACAGAACCCGGCAGACGAGACCGCCCCCCACTACGCTGCACAGGCACCGTGACGTACGGGGTCGGGGACGGGGGAGGTGCGGTCACCATGCAACCGCAGCCATTGGAGGCCGGCGAACCCACGGCAGTGGGCCCGTACAGATTGCTGGGCCGCCTGGGCTCAGGCGGAATGGGCCGCGTCTACCTGGGCCGCAGCGCGGGCGGCCGCACAGTCGCCGTCAAGATCGTCCACCCGCACTTCGCCCTGGACGAGGAGTTCCGGGCCCGCTTCCGCCGCGAGGTGGACGCGGCGCGGCGGGTCGGCGGCGCGTGGACGGCCCCCGTACTGGACGCGGACCCGGAGGCCTCCGTGCCGTGGGTGGCGACGGCGTACGCGGCCGGCCCCTCACTGGCGGGAGCCGTCGTCGGCAGCGGGGCGCTGCCGACCCACTCCGTACGCGTCCTGGGCGCGGGCCTCGCCGAGGCGCTCGCCGCCGTGCACGCGCTGGGGCTGGTCCACCGGGACGTGAAGCCGTCGAACGTCCTGCTCACCGTGGACGGCCCGCTCCTCATCGACTTCGGCATCGCCCGGGCCACGGACGGCACGGCGTCCCTCACCTCCACCGGCGTCTCGATCGGTTCGCCCGGCTACATGTCGCCCGAGCAGATCCTGGGCAAGGGGGTCACGGGAGCGGCGGACGTCTTCTCGCTGGGCGCGGTCCTGGCGTACGCGGCGACGGGGGAGTCGCCCTTCCCCGGGGACTCGTCGGCGGCGCTCCTCTACAAGGTCGTCCATGAGGAACCGGAACTCGGCTCGATGGAGGGCGAGTTGCGGGAGCTGGTGCGGCGCTGCCTGGCGAAGGAGCCGGCCGGGCGGCCGAGCCCCGAGGAGGTGGCCCGCGCCCTGGCGCCCGAGGGGGCGGCCCGGCTGGTGGCGGCGGGCTGGCTGCCGGGTCCGCTGGTGGAACAGGTCGGCCGGAGCGCCGTACAACTGCTGAACCTGGAGGCGACGGAGGTGCCGGCGTCCGGGCCGGTGGGATTCAGCAGTCCTTCGGTTGGGGGCGAGGCGACGGCCGCCGCGGGGGTGTTCGGCCCGCCGCCCGCCATGCCGTCGGACCGGGTGGCTGTCGCGCCCGAGCCGAGACCCGAGGACGCGGCTCCCGTCCCGGCCCCGGCCCCCGCCCCGGCTCCGCCACCGGCCCCCGGAAAGGTGTCGGTCAGCGTGGCCGCGACCTCCCTGCCCGGTACGAACGGCCGAGGCCGGAAGGTGAGTTGCACGGTCGCCCTGGCGGTGGCGGGCGCGTTCGCCGCGGCGACCCTGGGGTCGGTATTCGGGCCCGGGCTCCTGGACGACGACAGCGGTAGCGACACCGCGAGCGGCAGCAAGGACCAGGCGAGTCCGCCGGCGGCGAGCCAGAGCAGTGCCGAGGACCAGGCGCCGGGAGGAGGAGCCATCCCGGAGACGTACCTCGGGACGTGGGAGGGCGACGCCTACGCCCTGAGCGGGAAGCTGCCCGCGGGAACGTTCCGCGTGACCCTCCAACAGGCCGCCGTGGGCAAGAGGCTGGGCACCTTCCGCTCCACCGACCTCCTCGGCGGCGCCTGCGACGACGTGCTCGTCCTGAAGAAGGCGACCAAGAAGCAGATCACCGCCACCAGCATCGCGGAGAAGGACAACCCCAGCGTGTGCACGACGGGCGAGCACGAGGTCCGCCTCACCCCGGTCGGCAAGGAACTGCGCTACGAGACGGACAACGCGGACGCCGGCGACCCCGTGGCCCGGATGCAGAAGCTCAAGTAGCCGACCGCTCCGAGGCGGTGACGCGTCCGGCACCGGTCCGCCTACGCTGGGCGCGTGGATCTCGACCTCTGGCTGACCGTGGCCGCCGCCGCCTGGGGCGCGGCCGTCGGGGTGCTGGTGCCGCGGGCCGCGTACCGGCTGTCGGTCGAGCCGGAGGAGGCGTGGCAGGACGCCTGCCCGGCGGGGCACCCGATCAGGGGCCTGGCGCGCGGCTGGCTCGGACGCGCCCGGTGCGGGTCGTGCGGAGCGACCGTTCCCGCCGACGCTGGCCGTCTGGGGAACACGGGGAGCGCGGGGGAGGTGGCGAATACTGACCCCGAGGCGTCGTACGGTCCGAGCACGCCCGTCGTCGCCCTGGTGACCGCCCTGGTGTGCGCGGCCCTCGCGCTCACGACCGGAACACGGCCCGAGCTGGCCGTCTGGCTGCTGCTCGCTCCGGTGGGCGTGCTGCTCACCCTGGTGGACCTGCGGGTGCAGCGGCTGCCGGACCCGCTGACACTGCCGTTCGCGGGCACGGCGCTCGTGCTCCTGGGGGCGGCGGCGCTGCTGCCGGAACACGCGGGTCAGTGGCGCACCGCGCTGTTCGGCTCCCTCGCGCTCGGCGGGTTCTACTTCCTCTTCTTCCTCATCCGCCCGATCGCCCTCGGCTTCGGCGACGTGAAGCTGGCGCTCGGGCTCGGAGCGGTCCTCGGCTGGTACGGGTGGGGGGCGCTCTTCCTGGGCACGCTCGCCGGATCCGTGATCGGCAGCGTGCACGTGACGGTGCTCTTCGCGCGCGGGCGCGCCGGGCGCAGGACGCCGATCGCGATAGGGCCGTACCTGATCGCGGGGGCCTTCGTGGGCGTACTGATGGAGGCTTACGCGGCCTGACGTCGGGTGATCCCGGCCTCTGACGTAGGCTGGTTCGGTCTGTCCACACCCTTACGAAGGTTTACGAAAGGGACGCCCGGTGAGCGAGAAGGCCGACCTCACGTCGTTTGATGTCACAGCCGTCCTCGACCGTGCCGCCGCGGGTGGGCGGATCACGCCCGAGGAGGCGCTCGACCTCTACCGCCACGCACCGCTGCACGCGCTGGGCGCCGCCGCGGACGCCGTACGGCGCCGGAGGTACGCGGGCACCGAGCACATCGCCACGTACATCATCGAGCGGAACATCAACTACACGAACGTCTGTGTGACGGCGTGCAAGTTCTGCGCGTTCTACGCCCCGCCGAAGGACACCGCCAAGGGCTGGACGCGGGACCTGGACGACATCCTGCGCCGCTGCGCCGAGACCGTCGAACTCGGCGGCACCCAGATCATGTTCCAGGGCGGGCACCACCCGGACTACGGCGTCGAGTACTACGAGAAGCACTTCGCCGCCATCAAGAAGGACTTCCCGCAGCTCGTCATCCACTCGCTGGGTGCCTCCGAGGTCGAGCACATGGCCCGCATCTCCAAGGTGAGCGTGGAGGAGGCCATCCAGCGCATCCACGCGGCCGGCCTGGACTCCTTCGCGGGTGCAGGCGCCGAGCTTCTGCCGGCCCGGCCGCGCAAGGCCATCGCCCCGCTCAAGGAGTCCGGCGAGCGGTGGCTGGAGATCATGGAGGCCGCGCACAACCTGGGCGTGGAGTCCACCTCCACGATGCTCATGGGGACCGGCGAGACGAACGCCGAGCGCATCGAGCACCTGCGGATGATCCGTGACGTACAGGACCGGACGGGCGGTTTCCGGGCCTTCATCCCGTACACGTACCAGCCGGAGAACAACCACCTCAAGGGCCGTACGCAGGCGACGATCTTCGAGTACCTGCGCATGATCGCCATCGCGCGCCTCTTCATGGACAACATCGCCCACATCCAGGGCTCCTGGCTGACCACCGGCAAGGAGGTCGGCCAACTCTCCCTGCACTACGGCGCGGACGACCTCGGCTCGATCATGCTGGAGGAGAACGTGGTGTCGTCGGCCGGCGCCAAGCACCGCTCCAACCGGCAGGAGATCATCGACCTGATCCGCCGGGCCGACCGCGTCCCCGCCCAGCGCACCACGACGTACGAGCACATCGTCGTCCACGACGACCCGGCGAACGACCCCGTCGACGAGCGGGTGGCCTCGCACATCTCGTCGACGGCGATCGAGGGCGGCACCGCCCACCCCGAGTTGAAGCTGCTGGCGTCCAACTGAGGCAGGCGTGCTGACGATTCACGCCGCCGACGAGGTGCGGTGCACGTGGGACGACCCGGAGCCGGTCAAGGACGGAGCCGTCGCCGTGGAGGGCGACCGGATCGCCGCCGTGGGCCCGCTGGCGGACGTCCAAAGGCGCTTCCCGGGCGCCCGCGTACGCCGCTGGCCCGGCGTCCTGGGCCCGGCCCGCGTCCACGAAGGTGCGCTTCCCGACGCCCCGACACCACGTGAACGCGTTCACGCGGTGCTCAAGTCGGGCGCGGTGGCGGTCCTGGCGGAGCACGTGGACGCGCCCGGCCTCCGGGCGGCGGCCGAGCGCAACGACGTGGCGGTGCTGCCGGGCGCCCGCCCGATGACCATCGCGCGGGGCGGCCGCGCGGACCTCACGGTGCTGGACGAGGCGGGGGAGTGCATCGTGACGGTGTGCGCGGGGAGATTGGTCCACCGCAGACGCTGAGGCGTGCTTTCCTCGCCCCCGCCGCGGCTGGTTTTCAGGGGCGCGGCGAACTGCGCGACCAGCCACACCCGACCCGCACCAACCCACTCACCCCAACCACCCCCTGGCTCAGCCCGAGAACGCCTCGGCGAACGCCCCGTCCCCCTGCTTCACCCCACTGCAGTCGTTCCGCGCACCGTTCGACGAAGAGCCGCCCGCACACTGCTGGTCACGGAAGCTGGCCCACAGAGACGTCCACGCGATCCCCTTCTCCTCGGCGAACTCCCGCACCTGGACCGCGTCCTGAAGCGTGAACGTCTCCTCGTCGACGTCGTTCTGCCCGATCATCGAGGTGAGGGCCATCCCCTGCCACGCACCGGAGTCCGAGAGACCGAACACGTCGGCGAGCTGGTCGTGAGTCGCCTCGGCGGCCTGCTCGGCGTAGTCGCCCATGTCGTCGTCGTACGAACTGCCGTAGTTCATGGTCATGATGTTGACCGTGGAGACCTGCACGGAGCTGTCGTTCGCGGACTCCAGCAGCGCCACGCTGTCGTCGTCGAGGCCGGACGGCATGACGGGCAGCGTGAAGGAGACGGACAGATCCGGGCGGTCCTTCTGGAGCAGGGCGATCGCCTTGGAGCGCAGCTGCACCGAGCCGGAGTCCTTCAGCGCGTCCCCCTCGATGTCGAAGTCGGCCTCGGTAGCCCCGGCCGCGTCGAGCGCCTTCCCGTACGCCGCCGCCAGCTCCGACGCACTGTCGCAGGCCCGGGCCAGCTCCGTCCCCGACGCCCCGCCGAAGGACACCCGCACGGTCGCGCCCGAGTCCGCCAGCGCCGCCGTGCGGGACTTGACCGCCGAGTCGCCGATCGCCTTCGACCCGTCCCACATCGGCGTGCAGTCACTGCCGTCCGCGATCACGAACGCCAGGTTGTACGCCGACGCCGAACCCGCCGAGTCGAGGTCGGACGCGGTCGTGGCGCTCACGTAGGGCGCGTACCCCGTCGACGACTCCTCGGCGGCGCCGGTACTGCTCGGTTCCGGAGGCTGGGCCTGTGCCGTGGACGAGGCATCGCCGCCGCCCTTGCCCGAGCCCGAGCCCCTGTCCGAGTCCGAGCCCGAGGAGCAGCCCGCGCAGGCCAGCGCCACCAGGCAGAACAGTCCGGCAGCCGGCTTCAGGAAACTCCGCATTGGCATATGACCCGCTCTCATGGTCGTTCGTGATTTCTGTCTCAGCCCGGAAACAAAGCGCGTTTCCGTGCTGGAAATGAAGCACACGAGACTGTGCTTCATGAAGATCATCGAAGCATAGGAGGTTCACGGGAAAGGTGGCACCAAGGGGACAAGTCCGGCTTTTGAAGCGGAAAATGCGGGTCATAAGCATCTCTCCGCCCTCACACAGGCGTTCTTGGATTCTCTAAGGAAAGCCATAGGTTAAGGCATTTCTCATGGGTGTCTCACATGAGAAAACGAGAACACGGCACATAAAGCCTGCCTAATATCCCGGGATATGCAATCCGAGTCCGCCATCGAAAACTCAGGCTCCGCGAGCACCCCGGGAACCCCTCCCGCGGCCGCCGCTCCCGCACGCGGCCGACGCCGCAGGAGCGGCAGGAGCGGCAGGGGAGCCGGGTCCGAAGAGGGTCCCGTGTTCGTCGACAACTCCGGCCGCAGGGCCAGACTGCTGCGCCGGATCGGCACGCTCCTCGGCGTCGTGTGTCTCGGTTACGCCGTCGTCCTCGGCATGGCGTTCATGGGCTGGGGCATCTCGGCGTCCCCGTCCGAGCTGTTCCCCTTCGGCGGTGGCGGCGGACAGACCGGCGCCCCGGGCGGTGGCCCACAGCTCCAGGGCGGCCGGGGAGGCCTCGCCCCCTCCGGCGCACCGGGCGGCACCCCGCCCTCGGGCGCGCCCTCCGCCCTTCCGTCCCCCACCGCCACCGCCACCGCCACCGCCACCGCGTCCGCCGGCGCCAACTGACCGGAGCGCACCCACCCTCATGACTACGACGACCTCCCCACGCGGCCGCCGACGCGCCCCCTCCAAGATCGACCGGGCCCGGGGCAAGGCCGCGGCCCTCCAGAAACCCCGCGCGATCCTCGCCCTGCTGCTCCTGCTCGGACTGACCAGTGTGATGCTGCTCGACGGCTATCTGCGCGCCGAGGTCGGCGGCGACCAGCGCGTCCGCACCGGAGCCGGCTCCAGTGACGTACCCGAGGACGTCCTCGACGGCGGGCCCATCCTCACCTTCCGCGGCGGCCAGGCGCAGACCCGGTCCGTGCCGGACAAGACGATCGCGCTGACCTTCGACGACGGCCCGAACCCCACCTGGACGCCCAAGATCCTCGAGGTGCTCAAGGAGTACGACGTCCCGGCGACCTTCTTCGTGGTCGGCTCGATGGTCTCCCGCTACCCGGGCATCGTGAACGACATGGTCGACCAGGGCCACGAGATCGGCATCCACACCTTCACGCACGTGGACCTGTCGTACCAGAGCGACGCTCGCGTCACCCGTGAGATGACCCAGACCCAGCTCGCGCTGGCGGGCGCGGCCGGTATTACGACAACGCTGTTCCGCGCCCCGTACTCCTCGGAGACGGACGCCATCGACAACTACAGCTGGCCCGTCTACAAGGAACTCGGCGAGGACGGTTACACCAGCGTCTTCGTCGACACCGACAGCGACGACTGGAAGAAGCCCGGCGTCAAGAAGATCGTCAAGTGGGCCACACCGGAGGACGGCGCCGGCGCCTCGGTCCTCATGCACGACGCCGGCGGCGACCGCTCGCAGACGGTGCGGGCGCTCGGCGTGTACATCAAGAAGATGAAGGCGAAGGGCTACACCTTCACCACCGTGAGCGGTGCCATCGAGCAGCAGCGCGGCGAGCGGAACGGGAGCGCGCAGGCAGGTCAGGCCGGTCAGTCGGGTCAGGCGGGGCAGTCGGGGCAGTCGGGGCAGGCCGGTCAGGCGACCGGGCAGCAGCCCGGCGGCCCCGAGGGGCAGTACGGCGCACCGGGCGGCACCCAGAACAACGGCACCCAGAACAACGGCACCCAGAACAACGGCACGCAGAACAACGGCACCCAGAACAACGGCACCCAGAACAACGGCACGCAGAACGGTGCCGGGAACCAGAACGGAGCGAACACCCTCCAGGCCGCCCACCGCACCGCCACCGGCGCCACGCTCTACGAGGGCAAGGCACTCATCGCCGCCGTGTACGTCGCCGAGTGGACCGTCCCCACGCTCTCCGTCGGGCTCGGCGTCGTCGGCGTCGCCGTCCTCGGCCGTTTCGGGATGATGCTGCTCCTCGCCCGCCGCCACTACCGGCAGCGCAACAAGCGCCGGTTCAGCTGGGGGCCGCCGGTCACCGGCCCGGTGACGGTGATCGTGCCCGCGTACAACGAGAAGGAGTGCATCGCCAACACCCTCGGCTCCCTGGCGCGGAGCACCCATCCGATCGAGATCATCGTCGTCGACGACGGCTCGACGGACGACACCTCCGAGATCGCGCGCGCTGCGGCCGTGGAACTCGGTATGTACAACGTCCGCGTCATCCGCCAGGAGAACGCCGGCAAGCCCGCCGCCCTCAACAACGGTGTCCGCAACGCCAGTTACGACATCGTCGTCATGATGGACGGCGACACCGTCTTCGAGCCGGACACCGTCGGCCAACTGGTGCAGCCCTTCGCCGACCCCGGCGTCGGCGCGGTCGCGGGCAACGCCAAGGTCGGCAACCGCAACACCATGATCGGCGCCTGGCAGCACATCGAGTACGTCATGGGCTTCAACCTCGACCGTCGCATGTACGACCTGCTGCGCTGCATGCCCACCATCCCCGGTGCGATCGGCGCGTTCCGCCGCGACGCCGTGCTGGAGGTCGGCGGCATGAGCGAGGACACGCTCGCCGAGGACACCGACATCACCATCGCCATGCACCGCGCGGGCTGGCGGGTCGTCTACCAGGAGCACGCCCGCGCCTGGACCGAGGCGCCCGGGTCCTTGAAACAGCTCTGGTCGCAGCGCTACCGCTGGTCGTACGGCACCATGCAGGCGCTCTGGAAGCATCGCAAGTCCCTGACGGACAAGGGCCCTTCGGGCCGCTTCGGCCGGGTCGGCATGCCGCTCGTCGTCGTCTTCCAGATCCTCACGCCGGTCTTCGCCCCGCTGATCGACGTCTTCACGGCCTACGCCATGATCTTCGTCGACTTCCAGGCGTCCCTGCTCGCCTGGCTGGCCGTCCTCGGCGTCCAACTCGTGTGCGCGGCCTACGCGTTCAGGCTGGACAAGGAGAAGTACCGGTACCTGCTGATGCTTCCGCTCCAGCAGCTCGCGTACCGCCAGATGATGTACCTCGTCCTCATCCACTCCTGCATCACCGCCATGACGGGTGGCCGTCTGCGCTGGCAGAAGCTCAAGCGCACGGGTGAGGTCGGCACTCCGGCGGGGGCGAACTGATGAGCTGGGGGACGGAACAGCGGGGCCACCAGCAGGGCTACGGCTCCGGCTACGACTACGGGTACGAGCACGGGTACGGCCGGCCGCAGGACCCCTACGGGTACGGAGAGCAGCCGGACCCTGCCGGGTACGGGCAGCAGGAGTACGCGCATCCGTACCCCCAGCAGTACGGCGACCCCGGGCAGTACACCGGCCAACGACAGCAGCACGCGGCGGACACGGCGCCCCTGCCGGTGGTCGAGCCTGTGGTCGAGCCTGTGGGCGAACCGGTGGTCGAGCCGGTGGTCGAGCCGGTGCGGGAGGCGGAACACGCGCCCCAGGAGACGCCCCGACCGGCCGGGCGCGACCGCTACTTCGACACCCTCCGGGCCGTGGCCCTGGTCCGCGTCGTCACGTACCACACCTTCGGCTGGCCCTGGGCGGGCATGGTGTTCCCCTCCATGGGGATCATGTTCGCCCTGGCCGGCACCCTGATGGCGAAGTCCCTGGAACGCCCGGCGGCCACGGTGATCCGGAGCCGGGTGCGCAGGCTGCTGCCCCCGTTCTGGTTCTGGGGCTTCTTCGTGGTCGTCGCGATGATGATCCACGACTGGATACCGGGCTGGGAGATCGTCTACTGGGTGGTCCCGCTGGGCGACCCACCGGGCAACGCGTGGGGCGAGCAGGCCTGGGAGGTCCTCTGGTACCTGCGCACCTACCTGTGGTTCGTGCTGCTCTCACCGGTGCTGCTGAGGGCGTTCCGGCTGGCCCCCGTGCCGGTCCTGCTGCTCTCCCTCGCCCCGATCGTGGCCTTCCACTTCCTGTGGGAACCGCCCGACGACCGGTTCGGCACCGCGCTGACCGACCTCGCCACCTTCCTCTTCTGCTGGATGCTCGGCTTCGCCCACCGCGACGGCGTCCTGCGGAGGCTGAGGCCCGGCCCGGTGGCCGCCGGCTCGCTGGCCGCGCTGGCGTACGGCGCCTGGTACGCCTTCACGCACCAGGCGGAGACCGGCTCCTACGACCTCGACGACATCCCGCTCGCGCAGGCCTTCTTCTCGGCGGGGTTCGTGACGCTGCTGATGTACGCCAAGGAGCACTTCCGGATCGACTTCGCGTGGCTGACCCGCTTCAAACGGCTGGACCGGGTGGTGACGATCTTCAACGCCCGCGCCGTGACCCTGTACCTCTGGCACGAGATCGCGCTCGTCCTGGCCGTCCCGCTGATCGACCAGTTCTGGAACGTGCCCGCCTTCGAGACGTACCTGCCGCTGGAGAGCCAGTGGTTCATGTTCGGCGTCGGCTGGATCCTGATCGCCGGCTTCATCCTGCTGTGCGGGTGGGTGGAGGACGTGGCGGCGAAGAAGAAACCGCGGCTGCTGCCGTAGGGCGCGGGATGAGGGGTGGCCCGGGCACGCGGGCGGGCCGGGCGCGGGTGCGCCCGGCCCGTACTGCCACAATGGGAGGGTGACCCGCGCATCCCTGGACAAGCAGCCGCACGAAGTCGCCTCGATGTTCGACGACGTGGCGGAACGGTACGACCTGACCAACGACGTGCTGTCCCTCGGCCAGGCCCGGCTGTGGCGCAAGGAGGTCGCCAAGGCGGTCGACGCGCGGCCCGCACAGAAGGTCCTGGACCTCGCCGCCGGCACGGCCACCTCGTCGCTGCCGTTCGCCCGGACGGGTGCGTACGTCGTGCCGTGCGACTTCTCCCTCGGCATGCTCCGCGTCGGCAAGCAGCGGCACTCCTGGCTGCCCTTCACGGCGGGCGACGCGACGAAACTCCCCTTCAAGGACGACACCTTCGACGCGGTGACGATCTCCTTCGGGCTGCGGAACGTCCAGGACACGGACAGCGCGCTGCGCGAGATGTACCGGGTGACCCGGCCCGGCGGACGGGTCGTGATCTGCGAGTTCTCGCACCCCACGTGGGCGCCGTTCCGCACCGTCTACACCGAGTACCTGATGCGCGCCCTGCCTCCGGTGGCCCGGGCCGTGTCGTCCAGCCCCGACGCGTACGTGTACCTCGCCGAGTCCATCCGCGCGTGGCCCGACCAGCCGGCGCTCGCGGAGCGCCTGAGGAAGGCCGGCTGGGACAAGGTGGCGTGGCGGAACCTGACAGGTGGGGTGGTGGCGCTGCACCGGGGGTTCAAGCGCTCCTGAGGGGCGTGCGGAACCGCACTACCGGAGCACCGGAAACGGATCCCCCGGCTCGTCCAACTCCCGCTGCAACCCACCGGGAGGCGGCCCACCCCGGAGGGGCTCCCGCACCCCCGCGCCTCCACCCCCCTCACCCTCACCGAAGTCGAACCACACGGTGACCACGGCCCCGCGCGGAACCTCCGTCCCCGGCTGCGGATACTGCCGTACGACGTAGTCGACGACGGCGAGATGGAACTCGGGCCGGTCGGGCGCGGCGAGCAGCACACCACGTGCCTGGGCGGTCTCACGCGCGTCCACGGCCATCAGACCGACGAGCCGCGGCACGCGCACTTCGGGTGTCTTGGGTGTTATGCGCACAGATGTCACCCCCAGCGGTACTGGCAGGGTAACCGCGAGGGGGTGTCGGCCGGAAGCGGTCGGTGTCTATCTGTAGCCGAATCCGCAATACATGACTACACGGTGTTACAGGTTGAGTCGGTATCGGTGTCCGACCGCCTTCGTGGCGGGAGTGGCGAAGACCTCCTCCAGCGCCATTCCCAGGCGCTGGGTCACGGCGATGGAACGCTTGTTCTCGGCGAGGACCATCGCGACGACCGTCGGAACGCCCGCCCGGCGCACGCGGTCGAGGGTCTCCCGGGCCGCCGCGGTGACGTACCCCTTGCCCCAGTGCGGCCGTGCGAGCCGCCAGCCGATCTCGATCTCCCCCACCGGACCGAAGCCCTGGTGCGGCCATGGCTGGGCGCCCGTGAAGCCGATGACCTGGTCGTTCTCGTCGAGCATGCTCCAGAAGCAGAAGCCGTGCTCGGCGTCGTGGCGACGCTGTCGGGCGGTGAGCTCCTCGTAGACGGACAGCTCGGCGGACTTGCCCCCGTGGAACTCCATGACGTCGGGGTCGTCGAAGATCCGGTGCCATGCGAAGGCGTCCTCGTCGGTGGGGACACGCAGCCGTACGTCGGGGAGAGCTCTGTTCACAGGGGCAGCCCTTCAGCCAGGTGATCGGTACCGCTGAATAGACTGCCCATGTCCAGTGCCCGTCAGCACGCTGTTTTCGAGTCTTTGGGCCTCGAAATCCGGCACGCTGATCCCGAGACTTGGGGAGAACCCGCCGTGACCGAGCCCCAGCCCCTTACCGAACACACCGCCGATGTGATCGTCGTCGGGGCCGGACCAGCCGGTTCCACCACCGCGTACTACCTGGCCAAGGCCGGACTGGACGTCCTGCTGCTGGAGAAGACCGCCTTCCCGCGCGAGAAGGTGTGCGGTGACGGTCTGACGCCCCGCGCGACGAAACAGCTGGTCTCGATGGGCATCGACATCTCCGAGGAAGCCGGCTGGCTCCGCAACAAGGGGCTGCGCATCATCGGCGGCGGTGTCCGCCTCCAGCTCGACTGGCCGGATCTCGCCGCGTACCCGGACTACGGACTGGTCCGCAAGCGCGACGACTTCGACGAGCAACTCGCCCGTCAGGCCCAGAAGGCGGGCGCCCGGCTGTACGAGCGCTGCAACGTCGGCGCCCCGATCATCGACGACCGCACGGGCCGCATCACGGGCGTGCACGCCAAGCTCGGTGACGCCGAGTCGGGTTCGAAGGAGAAGCGGGACGTCACGTTCCACGCACCGCTGGTGGTGGCGGCCGACGGCAACTCCACCCGCCTCTCGCTGGCGATGGGCCTGCACCGCCGCGAGGACCGCCCCATGGGCGTCGCGGTCCGCACCTACTTCACCTCACCGCGCCACGACGACGACTACCTGGAGTCCTGGCTGGAGCTGTGGGACCGGCGGGGTCCGGGAGAGGACCGTCTGCTCCCCGGCTACGGCTGGATCTTCGGCATGGGTGACGGCACGTCGAACGTCGGCCTGGGCGTGTTGAACACCTCGAACTCCTTCAAGGAACTGGACTGGCGCGAGGTCCTCAAGGCCTGGTGCGCCTCCATGCCCGAGGAGTGGGGCTACACCCCGGACAACATGACCGGCCCGATCCGCGGCGCCGCCCTCCCCATGGCCTTCAACCGCCAGCCCCACTACACCAAGGGCCTGTTGCTGGTCGGCGACGCCGGCGGCCTGGTCAACCCGTTCAACGGCGAGGGCATCGCCTACGCCATGGAGTCCGGCCAGATCGCCGCGGACGTCATCGTCCAGGCCCACGCCCGCTCCACCCCCGGCCAGCGCGAACTCGCCCTGCAGAGCTACCCCCGCATCCTGAAGGACACCTACGGCGGCTACTACACGCTGGGCCGCGCCTTCGTGAAGCTCATCGGCAACCCGAAGGTCATGAAGCTCGCTGCCCAGCGCGGCCTCACCCACCCCCTGCTGATGAAGTTCACCCTCAAACTCCTCGCCAACCTCACCGACCCGACGGGCGGCGACGCGATGGACCGCATCATCAACGGCCTGAGCAAGGTGGCCCCGAAGGCCTGACGAACGCCGGGCGGTGACACGGGCCCGGCGTTCGTGAGACGGGCCCTACCTGCCGAGGGCCTCGACGTTGGAGGCCCGGCGCGCGAACACCTCGTCGCGCCGGGCCGCCACCTGCCTGAGCGCGTCCCTGCGCTCCCGCTTGGAGAGCCGGTCCAGGTAGACGTGGCCGCCGCAGTGGTCGGTCTCGTGCTCCAGGCAGCGCGCGAAGTACCCCGTGCCCTCGATGACGAGCGGTTGCCCGTCCTTGTCGAGCCCCCGCACGACGGCCAGGTCCGGACGCGGTACGTCCATCACGGCGCCGGGCACCGACAGGCACCCCTCGCCCTCGTCGAGCAGCCGGCGCCCGGCCGGGGCGAGTGCGTCAAGGACCGGGTTGACGATGTGCCCGACGTGCCGGACCCCGTCGTCGTCCGGGCAGTCGTACACGAACAGCCGCAGATCGACACCCACTTGGTTCGCCGCGAGACCCGCTCCGTCCGCGATGTACATCGTCAGGAACATGTCGTCGATCAGCGCCGCGAGATCGGGCCCGAACTCCGTGACGTCCCTGCACGGCTTGTGCAGGACCTCTTCGCCGACCTCGGTGATGCGCCGCACCGAACCGCGCCCTGCCTCGGGCGCGAGCGGTGGATACGAGTCGACGGGCCTGCCTTGCACGAACACGCTCGGCATGAGCGTTTCTCCTGTCTGGTGAGGATGCTGCGGCCGGGCGGGAAACGGGCTTCCGACCTCGGGAGCCCCTCCCTACCCTCCGTCACTCATGACAACAGAACACGCGCAGCAGCCCCAGCACCAGGCCGGCCACATCCGCAGACGCTTCCTCGCGGGAGCCGGGTAACGGCGGGCGCCCTCGCCCTTTGGCCGGCCGGCCCGGCGGCAGCCGCCTCCGTCGAGGGCGCCCCCGCTGAGCGAGATCCGGCCGAGCGCGGAGGCGGACTGGATGGTCGGCGTCATGTTCTACCCGCTCACCCTCACTCCCGTCGTCCACGGGCACATCAACCGCCTCGACTCGCCCTGGTCCGTCACCGGCATCGGCCAGGCCCAGTTCTGGGACGTACGGGACTTTCCGGCGGACTACGGTGACGGGCGTGCCCGCGACTGCCTCTCCGTGATCGTCTCGGAGTGGGACAAACCGGGGACCCTGTACGGCAAGACGGCCCGTGAGTGCACGAAGGAGGAAGTGGTCGCCGAGTGCTGGGCACAGCTGAAGGACGCCCTGAACGACTCCGGCGGGACCACACTCACCGACGACGACCGCCTCGGCTGGTTCATGGACCCGGCGGTGATCGGCCTCGGCGGCCCGGACCCGCGGAACCGGGAGCAGCTCCTCATTCACCCGACGGGAACGCTCTACAACCGGCCCACGGCCCGCACGGCCGTACCGAACTTCTTCCTCGCCGGCGACTACATCCGTACCGATGTCGACCTGGCCACCATGGAGGGCGCCAAAGAGTCCGCGCGCCGGGCCGTCAACGCGCTGCTGGATGCGGACAATTCGGACGTCGAGCGGTGTGAGGTCTGGGAGCTGTACCGGCCGCCGGAGATGAAACCCCTCAAGCGCGCCGACGAACTGCGCTACAAACTCGGCCTGCCGAACACCTTCGACCTGGGCTGACGGGTGAGGGCCCCCGCCCCCGAGGCGGCAGCCCTCACCCCACTGGAAGTGCTCGCGAGAGGTGCTCGCGGAACGAACGGAAACGAACGGATCAGAGAACCCGCACCGCACCCGACGCCGGATAGCCGGAGAGGTCCTGGATCACGACGCCCTTGGAGGGGTTGGCCGCGTCGAGGTACTGGCCGCCCCCGATGTACACGCCCACGTGATACGCGGAGCCCTTCGAGCCCCAGTAGAGGATGTCGCCGACCTGCACGTTGGACAGGGAGACCTCGGTGCCCTGCATCGACTGGTCCTGGGAGACCCGGGGGAGGTCCACGCCGACCTGCTTGAACGCGGCCTGGACGAGCGAGGAGCAGTCCCACGCGTTGGGGCCCGTGGCGCCCAGGACGTAGGCGTCGCCCACCTGCGCCTTGAGGAAGGCGAGGACGGTCGCGACACTGCCGCTGGCCGGGGCGGACACCGACGTGGACGTCGACGTCGAGGTCAGGGTGGTCCGCTCGGCGGAGCGCGTGGCGCGCTCGGCGGCCGCCCTCCGCTCGGCCTCGGCCTTCTTCTTGGCCTCCGCCTTCGCTTCCTTGAGGTCCGCCGCGGCCTGCTTGGCGGCCTTGGCGGTGGCAGCGTCACGCTCGGCCTGCAGCTCGTAGTTCGCCGCGGTCTGCTGCATCGCGTCCGCGGACTGCGCGACCTGGGAGGCCACGTCGGCCGTGAGCGTGGGCAGTTCGATCGTCTGGGTCACGGGCTCCGCGGCGTTCGCCGACGCGGACGCACCGGCCACTGCCACGCTGCCGAGAATGCCACCGGCGACTCCGGCGCGCATCGCCATCTTCGAAGCGCTGCGGCGGGGTTTCCGGTGGCTGCGTATGTGAGCGGTGTGGGACATGGGTACAAGCGGTACCAGGGGCTCCTCCATACCTACAAGAAACGTGTGCTCCGCCACAGTTGTTCAATCTGCCTCGCGAATTCTCTGCGGGTCACTCCTTATTGACGCCGTAACGGACATTGCGGACAGTGTCGATCAAGCCTGTGATCATGGGGTTTCGTTGATACGCCCGAATTGCTCTCCGCTTACCACTGGTTGCGACGCGTGGCCAAGCCCGGTTCCTCGGCACCCTCGGGAATGTGGCGCAGGTCACGGAACGGTTACCGCGACGATCACGCCGTCGCGCGCGATCCGAGGTGTGAAGCGCTCGTGAACGTGTGCACACGTCCACATCCGCCCTCCGTCTCCCTCGGAGGTGTGAACGCGCCCTCTATCAAGCAGTGCCGTCCAGGGCGAATTTGCATGCAAGGGAAGCCTCTTGATATAGAGACGCACCGCGTGACCAGGGGTTACGATCGAAATTGTCACTTCTGGTGATCGCTCTGACGCTTCGGGTGCGAAGATCACTGATCATCCGACTTCATGATCGTTCGTCAGGTGGTGGAGATCACAAAGTCCTTGCTGTACCCCGTGTCGCAGATCACAGACCGGCGGGCATAGGATGCGGGGCAGTTGGGCTTGTGACCTGCTTCACATGTTCGCGATCTTCGCCGGGACCGGCGGGGCTCGTGAGGCTGGTGGTGCAGGTGGCAGGGCCCGACGCAACCGCCAGCAGTCAGCGCCGACTGAGAGGAGCGAGGAGCGGTGAACGCTTATGCGCCCATCCTCGTACTGGGAGCCCTCGGGGCAGGCTTTGCGATCTTCTCCGTGGTCATGGCCACGTTGATCGGACCAAAGCGGTACAACCGGGCCAAGCTCGAGGCCTACGAGTGCGGTATCGAGCCGACCCCCACGCCGGCCGGCGGCGGGCGTTTCCCCATCAAGTACTACCTGACGGCGATGCTCTTCATCGTCTTCGATATCGAGATCGTCTTCCTCTACCCCTGGGCCGTCACCTTCGACGCCCTGGGTGTTTTCGGGCTCGTGGAGATGCTGCTCTTCGTGCTCACCGTCTTCGTCGCCTACGCGTACGTATGGCGGCGCGGCGGCCTGGAATGGGACTGAGGGGCCTTTCAATCATGGGACTCGAAGAAAAGCTGCCGAGCGGATTCCTGCTGACCACCGTCGAGCAGGCCGCGGGCTGGGTGCGCAAGTCGTCCGTCTTCCCCGCCACCTTCGGCCTCGCCTGTTGTGCCATCGAGATGATGACCACGGGCGCGGGGCGCTACGACCTGGCCCGATTCGGCATGGAGGTCTTCCGCGGCTCACCTCGCCAGGCGGACCTCATGATCGTCGCGGGCCGGGTCAGCCAGAAGATGGCGCCGGTGCTGCGGCAGGTCTACGACCAGATGCCGAACCCCAAGTGGGTGATCTCCATGGGGGTCTGCGCGTCCTCGGGCGGCATGTTCAACAACTACGCCATCGTCCAGGGCGTCGACCACATCGTCCCGGTCGACATCTATCTCCCGGGCTGCCCGCCACGGCCCGAGATGCTGATGGACGCGATCCTCAAGCTCCACCAGAAGATCCAGACCTCCAAGCTCGGTGTGAACGCCGAGGAGGCGGCCCGTGAGGCCGAAGAGGCCGCGCTCAAGGCGCTCCCCACCATCGAGATGAAGGGGCTGCTGCGATGAGTGACGCCAACGGCACAGGCGGGGTCAACCCCGAGAAGGACCTCGGCGCCTCCAACCTCCCCGGCCAGCGCGGCGAGGGCGGCGAGGAGATCCGCGTCCAGCGCGGCATGTTCGGCGCCAACAACGGCGGCGACACCTCCGGCTACGGCGGCCTGGTCCGCTCCATCCGCCTCCCCGGAGCGGCCACCCGCCCCTACGGCGGCTGGTTCGACGAGGTCGCCGACGAACTCGAGGGCGCACTGGAGGAACAGGGACTCGTCCCCGAGAACGTCATCGACAAGACCGTCGTCGACCGCGACGAGCTCACGTTCCACATCGAACGCGAGTACCTCCTCGGCGTCGCCCAAACCCTCCGCGACGACCCGGCCCTCCGCTTCGAGCTGTGCACCGGCGTCTCCGGCGTCCACTACCCGGACGACAAGGGCCGTGAGCTGCACGCCGTCTACCACCTGCGCTCGATCACCCACAACCGGCTGATCCGCCTGGAGGTCTCCGCCCCCGACGCCGACCCGCACATCCCGTCGCTCGTCTCCGTCTACCCGACGAACGACTGGCACGAGCGCGAGACGTACGACTTCTTCGGCATCGTCTTCGACGGTCACCCGGCGCTGACGCGGATCATGATGCCGGACGACTGGCAGGGCTTCCCGCAGCGCAAGGACTACCCCCTCGGCGGCATCCCCGTCGAGTACAAGGGCGCCCAGATCCCGGCTCCGGACCAGCGGAGGTCGTACTCATGAGCACTTCCCACGCCTCCCCGCGCGAGACGACGGAAGGCACCGTCTACACGGTCACCGGCGGCGAC
This sequence comes from Streptomyces sp. NPDC046862, assembly GCF_040704615.1. NCBI lineage: Bacteria > Bacillati > Actinomycetota > Actinomycetes > Kitasatosporales > Streptomycetaceae > Streptomyces > Streptomyces sp. NPDC046862. The sequence continues at coordinate 93,834 of NZ_JBEYXP010000012.1, forward strand.
TGGGACGAGGTCGTCGAGACCGCGGCCAAGGCCGACGACGAGCGCCTGATCGTCAACATGGGCCCACAGCACCCGTCCACCCACGGCGTGCTCCGGCTCATCCTGGAGATCGACGGCGAGACCGTCACCGAGGCCCGCTGCGGCATCGGCTACCTCCACACCGGTATCGAGAAGAACCTCGAGTACCGGACGTGGACCCAGGGCACCACGTTCGTGACGCGCATGGACTACCTGACGCCGTTCTACAACGAGACGGCCTACTGCCTCGCCGTCGAGAAGCTCCTCGGCATCGAGGACCAGATCCCGGACCGCGCCTCGATCATCCGCGTGCTCCTGATGGAGCTGAACCGGCTCTCCTCCCACCTGGTGTGCATCGCCACCGGCGGCATGGAGCTGGGCGCCACCACGATCATGATCTACGGCTTCCGTGATCGTGAACTCATTCTCGACATCTACGAGCTGATCACCGGCCTCAGGATGAACCACGCGTACATCCGGCCCGGCGGACTCGCCCAGGACCTGCCGCCGGGCGCGGTGGACCAGATCCGCGAGTTCGTGAAGAAGATGAAGAAGAACCTTCCCGAGTACGACAAGCTCGCCACCGGGAACCCCATCTTCAAGGCCCGCATGCAGGACGTCGGCTACCTCGACCTGGCCGGCTGCATGGCCCTCGGCGCCACCGGCCCGATCCTGCGCTCGGCGGGCCTGCCGCACGACCTGCGCAAGGCGCAGCCGTACTGCGGCTACGAGACGTACGACTTCGACGTCCCGACCGCCGACACCTGCGACTCCTACGGCCGCTTCCTGATCCGTCTCGAAGAGATGCGCCAGTCGCTCGGGATCGTCGAGCAGTGCCTCGACCGGCTCGCTCCCGGCCCGGTCATGGTCGGCGACAAGAAGATCGCGTGGCCCGCCCAGCTCGCCCTGGGACCGGACGGACTGGGCAACTCCCTGGACCACATCAAGAAGATCATGGGCACCTCCATGGAGGCCCTGATCCACCACTTCAAGCTGGTGACCGAGGGCTTCCGCGTCCCGCCGGGACAGGCGTACGCGGCGGTCGAGTCGCCCAAGGGCGAGCTCGGGGTGCACGTCGTGTCCGACGGAGGCACCCGCCCCTTCCGGGTCCACTTCCGCGACCCGTCCTTCACCAACCTGCAGGCCATGGCGGCGATGTGCGAGGGCGGCCAGGTCGCCGACGTCATCGTGGCCGTCGCGTCCATCGACCCCGTGATGGGAGGCGTCGACCGGTGACCACCACCCCCGAGGGCGTCAGCCTGGGCATGCCCCAGCTGCCCGCGCCCGACTACCCGGACGACGTCCGAGCCCGGCTGGAGCGGGACGCGGCCGAGGTCGTCGCCCGCTACCCGGACTCCCGCTCCGCCCTGCTGCCGTTGCTGCACCTCGTGCAGGCGGAGGAGGGCCACGTCACCCGCACCGGCATGCAGTTCTGCGCCGACGTGCTGGGCCTCACCACGGCCGAGGTCACCGCGGTCGCCACCTTCTACACCATGTACCGGCGCAAGCCGAGCGGTGACTACCAGGTGGGCGTCTGCACCAACACCCTGTGCGCGGTGATGGGCGGGGACGCGATCTTCGAGTCCCTCCAGGAGCACCTCGGCGTCGGCAACGGCGAGACCACCGACGACGGCAAGGTCACCCTGGAGCACATCGAGTGCAACGCGGCCTGCGACTTCGCGCCGGTCGTGATGGTCAACTGGGAGTTCTTCGACAACCAGACCGTGGACAGCGCCAGGCAGCTCGTCGACGACCTGCGCGCGGGAGCGCGGGTCGAGCCCACCCGAGGCGCCCCCCTGTGCACGTTCAAGGAGACCGCCCGGATCCTGGCGGGCTTCCCCGACGAGCGGGAAGGGGCCGTCGAGGCGAGCGGCAGCGCGGGACCCGCCTCGCTGATCGGGCTCCGCCTGGCCAAGGGCGAGGCCACCGCGCGCGTGGTGCATCCGCGGGACGGCGGACCCCACGACGAGCCGCAGGACAGGGTGCACGAGCCGTCACCGACCGAGCACCTCAGCTCGCACGACGCGCCACAGGACACGTCGGCCTCCGACCCTGCCCACCCGGCGGGTCCTGTCGCCGAGGAGGGGGAGTGATGACGGTGGCAACCGAGCTCAAGGACACCAGCCCGGAGAAGCTGCTCGCACCCGTGCTGTCGGCCTTCTGGGACGAGGACAAGTCCTGGACGCTGGACGTCTACAAGAGGCACGAAGGGTACGAGGGGCTCCGCAAGGCGCTCGCCATGTCGCCGGACGACGTGATCGCGTACGTCAAGGAGTCCGGACTGCGCGGGCGCGGTGGCGCGGGATTCCCGACGGGAATGAAGTGGCAGTTCATTCCGCAGGGAGATGGAAAACCGCACTATCTAGTTGTCAACGCCGACGAATCGGAGCCCGGAACGTGCAAGGACATTCCGCTCCTCTTCGCGAACCCGCATAGCCTCATCGAGGGCATTGTCATCGCCTGTTATGCCATCAGGTCGTCTCATGCCTTCATCTATCTGCGTGGTGAAGTCGTCCCCGTTCTGCGGCGGTTGCACGAGGCCGTCCGTGAGGCCTACGCGGCGGGCTACCTCGGCGAGAACGTCCTGGGCAGCGGACTCGACCTCCAACTCACCGTGCACGCGGGCGCGGGCGCGTACATCTGCGGTGAGGAGACCGCACTGCTCGACTCGCTCGAAGGCCGCCGTGGTCAACCGCGGCTCCGTCCCCCCTTCCCTGCCGTCGCGGGCCTCTACGCGTGCCCGACTGTTGTGAACAACGTCGAGTCGATCGCGTCGGTTCCCGCCATTCTGCAAAAGGGAAAGGAATGGTTCAGGTCGATGGGCAGCGAGAAGTCGCCGGGCTTCACGCTGTACTCGCTCAGCGGCCATGTCGCCCAGCCCGGCCAGTACGAGGCCCCGCTCGGCGTCACGCTGCGCCAGCTCCTCGACATGAGCGGCGGCATGCGGCCCGGTCACCGGCTGAAGTTCTGGACGCCGGGCGGCTCCTCCACACCGATGTTCACCGACGAGCACCTCGACGTCCCCCTCGACTACGAGGGCGTCGGCGCCGCCGGGTCCATGCTCGGCACCAAGGCCCTGCAGTGCTTCGACGAGACCACCTGCGTCGTGCGGGCCGTGACCCGCTGGACCGAGTTCTACGCCCACGAGTCCTGCGGCAAGTGCACGCCCTGCCGTGAAGGGACCTACTGGCTCGTGCAGTTGCTGCGCGACATCGAGGCCGGCAAGGGCGTCATGTCCGACCTCGACAAGCTGAACGACATCGCCGACAACATCAACGGCAAGTCCTTCTGCGCCCTCGGCGACGGCGCCGCCTCGCCGATCTTCTCCTCCCTCAAGTACTTCCGCGAGGAGTACGAGGAGCACATCACGGGCCGGGGCTGCCCCTTCGACCCGGCCAAGTCCACGGCCTGGGCCGACAAGCGCACGGAGGTGAACGCATGACGGTGACCACCAGCGCTCCGTCCGGGGGCGGAGAAGCGGCGGTCCCGCCGGAGGATCTCGTCTCGCTGACGATCGACGGCGTAGAGATCAGCGTGCCCAAGGGCACCCTGGTCATCCGGGCCGCCGAGCAGCTCGGCATCGAGATCCCGCGGTTCTGCGACCACCCCCTCCTCGACCCGGCCGGCGCCTGCCGCCAGTGCATCGTCGAGGTCGAGGGCCAGCGCAAGCCCATGGCGTCCTGCACGATCACCTGCACCGACGGGATGGTCGTCAAGACGCACCTCACCTCGCCCGTCGCCGAGAAGGCCCAGAAGGGTGTGATGGAGCTCCTGCTCATCAACCACCCGCTGGACTGCCCGGTCTGCGACAAGGGCGGCGAGTGCCCGCTGCAGAACCAGGCCATGTCGCACGGCCACTCCGAGTCCCGCTTCGAAGGCAAGAAGCGCACCTACGAGAAGCCCGTGCCGATCTCCACGCAGGTGCTCCTCGACCGCGAGCGGTGCGTGCTGTGCGCCCGCTGCACCCGGTTCTCCAACCAGATCGCGGGCGACCCGATGATCGAGCTGATCGAGCGGGGCGCGCTCCAGCAGGTCGGAACCGGCGAGGGCGACCCCTTCGAGTCGTACTTCTCCGGGAACACCATCCAGATCTGCCCGGTGGGCGCGCTGACCTCGGCGGCGTACCGCTTCCGCTCCCGCCCCTTCGACCTGGTCTCGTCGCCGTCCGTGTGCGAGCACTGCTCCGGCGGCTGCGCGACACGTACGGACCACCGGCGCGGCAAGGTCATGCGGCGGCTGGCCGCCCAGGACCCCGAGGTCAACGAGGAGTGGATCTGCGACAAGGGGCGGTTCGCGTTCCGGTACGCCCAGCGGCCGGACCGGCTGACGACGCCGCTCGTGCGCGGTGAGTCGGGTGAGCTGGAGCCCGCCTCCTGGCCGGAGGCCCTCGACGCCGCCGCCAAGGGGCTGCTTGCGGCCCGGGGACGCGCCGGCGTTCTGACCGGCGGCCGCCTCACCGTGGAGGACAGTTACGCGTACAGCAAGTTCGCGCGCGTGGCACTCGACACCAACGACATCGACTTCCGCGCGCGCGTGCACAGCGTCGAGGAGACCGACTTCCTGGCCGCCCGGGTGGCGGGACACGGACGCGACCTCGACGGTACGGGCGTCACGTACACCTCACTGGAGAAGGCGCCCGCGGTCCTGCTCGTCGGGTTCGAGGCCGAGGAGGAGGCGCCCGGCGTCTTCCTGCGGCTGCGCAAGGCCTGGCGGGGGCACGGGCAGAAGGTGTTCGCACTGTCCACGCACGCGACCCGGGGTCTGGAGAAGGCCGGAGGCACGCTGTTGCCCGCCGCGCCCGGCACCGAGACCGAGTGGCTGGACGCCCTCGCCAGCCGGGTCGGTCTGGAGGAGGGCGGCGCGCAGGCCGCCGAGGCGCTGCGCGCCGAGGGCGCCGTGATCGTCGTCGGGGAGCGGCTGGCCGCGGTGGCGGGCGGGCTCACCGCCGCCGTACGGGCCGCGGCGGCGACCGGTGCCGAGCTGGTGTGGATCCCGCGCCGGGCCGGGGAGCGCGGCGCGATCGAGGCGGGCGCGATGCCGTCGCTGCTGCCGGGCGGGCGTCCGGCCACCGACCCGCGCGCGCAGGACGAGGTCACCCGCGTGTGGGGTGTCGCCGTCCTCCCGCACCGCTACGGACGGGACACCGGCCAGATCATCGAGGCCGCGGCCGGCGGCAAGCTCGACGCGCTGGTGGTGGCGGGCGTGGAGGTCGCCGACCTTCCCGACCCGGCACGCGCGCGTGAGGCACTCGCCGACGTCGGCTTCCTGGTGTCGCTGGAGCTGCGGCCCAGCGAGGTCACCGAGCACGCGGACGTGGTGCTCCCCGTCGCGGCGGTCGCCGAGAAGGCGGGCACCTTCGTCAACTGGGAGGGCCGGGTACGCCCCTTCGAGGCCGCCCTCAAGCCCGACCAGATGACCCGCCGCCTGGCGCCCACCGACGGGCGCGTGCTCCAGATGCTGGCCGACGCGATGGACGTCCACCTGGGGCTGCCCGATCTGCGCACCACGCGCGCGGAGATCGACCGCCTCGGGGCCTGGGACGGTACGCGGGCGAGCGAGCCCCTGGAGACCGCCGGCCAGCTGCCGCGGCCCGCCGCCGGAGAGGCCGTCCTGGCCGGGCACCGGCTGCTGCTCGACCAGGGCCGCCTTCAGGACGGCGACGAGGCGCTCGCCGGGACGCGGCACGCCGCACGCGCGCGCGTGTCGGCCGCCACGGCCGCCGAGGCGGGCGTCAAGGAGGGTGACCTCCTCGCGGTGAGCGGCCCGGCCGGGGCCGTGGAACTCCCGCTGCAGATCACCGAGATGCCCGACCGTGTGGTCTGGCTCCCGCTGAACTCCGCCGGAACAGGCGTCGCCTCCGACACCGGGGCGCTGCCCGGCGCACTCGTCCGCATCGGCCCGGCGACCCTCGCCCCCGAGGACACGAAGGAGGTGGAGGCGTGACGGCGTACCTCGCCGCGGAGGACCTCTCGATGTTCGGCCGCGACCCCTGGTGGCTGGTCGTCATCAAGGCGGTGTTCTGCTTCGCCTTCCTGATGGTGACCGTGCTCTTCTCCATCGTGTGGGAGCGCAAGGTCGTCGCCTGGATGCAGCTGCGCATCGGCCCCAACCGGCACGGCCCCTGGGGCATGCTCCAGTCGCTCGCCGACGGCATCAAGCTGATGCTCAAGGAAGACGTCATCGTCAAACGCGCGGACAAGGTGGTCTACGTCCTCGCGCCGATCGTCGCCGCCATCCCGGCCTTCATGGCGATCGCGGTGATCCCCTTCGGGCCGGCCGGCAACGAGATCTCGATCTTCGGCCAGCGCACCACGATGCAGCTCACGGACCTGCCGATCGCGATGCTCTACATCCTCGCGGTCGCCTCGGTGGGCATCTACGGCATCGTGCTGGCGGGCTGGAGCTCCGGATCCACCTACCCGCTGCTCGGTGGCCTGCGCTCCTGCGCGCAGATGATCTCGTACGAGATCGCCATGGGCGCCGCCTTCGCCTCCGTGTTCCTCTACTCGGGGTCGATGTCGACGTCGGCGATCGTCGAGGCCCAGCAGGACCGCTGGTACATCATCCTGTTGCCCGTCTCGTTCGTGATCTACATCGTGACCATGGTCGGCGAGACCAACCGCGCCCCCTTCGACATGCCGGAGTCCGAGGGCGACCTGGTCGGCGGCTTCAACACCGAGTACTCGTCCATCAAGTTCGCGATGTTCATGCTCGCCGAGTACGTGAACATGGTGACGGTCTCGGCCGTGTCCGTGACGCTCTTCCTCGGCGGCTGGCGGGCACCGTGGCCCATCAGCGGCTTCTGGGAGGGCGCCAACCACGGCTGGTGGCCGCTGCTCTGGTTCGTGATCAAGGTGCAGCTGCTGCTGTTCTTCTTCATCTGGCTGCGCGGCACGCTCCCGCGCGTCCGCTACGACCAGTTGATGAAGCTCGGCTGGAAGGTCCTCATCCCGGTCTCCGTGGTCTGGCTGATGCTGGTGGCGACCGTACGGACCCTGCGCAACGAGAACTACGACTTCGCGGAGATCGCGCTGTACGTCGGCGGAGCAGTCCTCGTCCTGCTGCTGCTCTCGTTCGTCGTGGACATGTTCCGCGGCCGGAGCGAGGAGCGGGACAAGCCCGCCGAACCCGCCGCGTTCGACCCCATGGCCGGCGGATTCCCCGTACCGCCCCTGCCCGGACAGACCCTGCCGCCCGTGCCGCGCAGGCGCCCCCGCCGCGAGCGGGAGCTGATTGTCAGTGGTGGGTCCGATACTGACAGTGACGGATCTTCGAGTGGAAGGGAGGCGTCCGATGGCTGATGAGCCGAAGGAGACCAAGCCGGGTTTCCAGAACCCCGTCGCCGGCTTCAGCGTGACCTTCAAGGCCATGTTCAAGAAGCGGCTGACCGAGCAGTATCCGGAGCAGCAGAAGACCACCGCCCCGCGGTTCCACGGCCGGCACCAGCTCAACCGCCATCCGGACGGCCTGGAGAAGTGCGTCGGCTGCGAGCTGTGCGCCTGGGCCTGTCCCGCCGACGCCATCTACGTGGAGGGCGCGGACAACACGGACGAGGAGCGCTACTCGCCGGGCGAGCGGTACGGCCGCGTCTACCAGATCAACTACGCCCGCTGCATCCTGTGCGGCCTGTGCATCGAGGCGTGCCCCACGCGCGCGCTGACGATGACCAACGAGTTCGAGCTGGCCGACTCCAGCCGCGCGAACCTCATCTACACCAAGGAACAGCTGCTCGCCGGCCTCGAAGAGGGCATGGTCGACTCGCCGCACGCGATCTACCCCGGCATGGACGAGCAGGACTACTACCGCGGCCTGGTCACCGAGGCCGCGCCCGGTACGGAGCCTCAGGTCGCCCTCTCCAAGGGCGAGGTCCCGCAGGAGGGGGCCTCCACCTTCGGTGAGGGCGAGCCGGCGTCGAAGAAGGTGATCGGCCGATGACCGCGCAGCTCGCCGCCTACTCCACCTCCACCGGAGAGGCGTTCCAGTTCTGGGTGCTCGGCACCGTCGCCGTGATCGGCGCCCTGTGCACCGTCTTCATGAAGAGGGCCGTGCACAGCGCGCTCTGCCTCGCCGGCACCATGATCGTCCTGGCGATCTTCTACCTCGCCAACGGCGCCTACTTCCTGGGCGTCGTGCAGATCGTCGTCTACACCGGCGCGATCATGATGCTGTTCCTGTTCGTGGTGATGCTTGTCGGCGTCACGGCGGCGGACTCCTTGAAGGAGACCATCAAGGGCCAGCGCTGGCTGGCCCTTCTCTGCGGCCTCGGCTTCGGCATCCTGCTGTTCGCGGGCATCGGCAACGCCGCGTTGAAGGACTTCAACGGCCTCGGCCAGGCCAACGCGAACGGCAACGTGGAGGGCCTCGCCGCCCTTATCTTCACCAAGTACGTGTTCGCCTTCGAGCTCACCGGCGCCCTGCTCATCACGGCCGCGGTCGGCGCCATGGTGCTCACGCACCGCGAGCGCACCGAGCGCGCCAAGACCCAGCGCGAGCTGGCCGAGCAGCGCGTCCGCGAGGGCAAGCACGTACCGCCGCTGCCGGCGCCCGGCGTGTACGCCCGGCACAACGCGGTGGACATCGCGGGCCTCCTCCCGGACGGCACCACGTCCGACCTCACCGTCAGCAAGACGCTGCGGGACCGCGGTCAGGTACGTGACGTGTCGACCGAGGCGCTGCAGGACCTCAAGGCCCTGGAGCAGCGCGCCGAGGACCGCCTGGAGCGCTCGAACAGCGGGGGCTCCAACAGCGGGGAGGGGTCGAAGTGAATCCCGTCAACTACCTGTACCTCTCCGCCCTGTTGTTCACGATCGGCGCGACCGGCGTGCTCATCAGGCGGAACGCGATCGTGGTGTTCATGTGCGTCGAGCTGATGCTCAACGCCTGCAACCTCGCGTTCGTCACCTTCTCCCGGATGCACGGCAACCTCGACGGCCAGATCATCGCGTTCTTCACGATGGTCGTCGCCGCAGCGGAGGTCGTGGTCGGACTCGCGATCATCGTGTCGGTGTTCCGTGCCCGCCACTCGGCCTCGGTCGACGACGCCAGTCTGATGAAGCTGTAAGGGGTCGGAAGAATCGTGGAGAACCTGATTGCGCTGCTGGTGGCGGCGCCTCTGCTGGGAGCGGTCGTCCTGTTGTGCGGCGGCCGGCGCCTCGACGCCGTCGGCCATCTGATCGGCACGGCTTTCGCGGCCCTCTCCTTCGTCATCGGTGTCGTCCTCTTCGCCGACATGCTGGGCAAGGACCCCGAACACCGAACGCTGATGCAGCACCTGTTCAGCTGGATCTCGGTCGGGAACTTCCAGGCGAACGTCGGCTTCCAGCTCGACCAGCTGTCGATGACGTTCGTCCTGCTGATCACCGGAGTCGGCTCGCTCATCCACGTGTACTCGATCGGGTACATGGAGCACGACGAGCGCAAACGCCGCTTCTTCGGCTATCTGAACCTGTTCCTCGCGGCGATGCTGCTGCTCGTCCTCGCCGACAACTACCTGCTGCTGTACGTCGGCTGGGAGGGCGTCGGTCTCGCCTCGTACCTGCTGATCGGCTTCTGGCAGCACAAGCCCAGCGCCGCCACGGCCGCGAAGAAGGCCTTCCTGGTCAACCGCGTCGGCGACATGGGCCTGTCCATCGCCATCATGCTGATGTTCACCACCTTCGGGACCTTCGCCTTCGGGCCGGTCCTGGAGGCCACCGGCGACACCTCCGAGGGCAGGCTCACCGCCATCGGCCTGATGCTGCTGCTCGCCGCCTGCGGCAAGTCCGCCCAGGTGCCGCTGCAGTCCTGGCTCGGGGACGCGATGGAGGGCCCGACCCCGGTCTCGGCCCTCATCCACGCCGCGACCATGGTCACCGCCGGCGTCTACCTGATCGTCCGCTCCGCCGACATCTTCAACGCGGCGCCGGACGCGCAGCTGGTGGTCACCGTGGTCGGTGCCGTCACGCTCCTGTTCGGTGCGATCGTCGGTTGCGCGAAGGACGACATCAAGAAGGCGCTCGCCGGGTCGACCATGTCGCAGATCGGCTACATGGTGCTGGCCGCGGGCCTCGGTCCCATCGGCTACGCCTTCGCGATCATGCACCTGGTGACGCACGGCTTCTTCAAGGCCGGGCTGTTCCTCGGCGCCGGATCGGTCATGCACGGCATGAACGACGAGGTCGACATGAGGAAGTACGGCGGCCTGCGCACGTACATGCCGATCACCTTCGTGACGTTCGGCCTCGGCTACCTCGCCATCATCGGATTCCCGGGCCTGTCCGGCTTCTTCTCCAAGGACAAGATCATCGAGGCGGCGTTCGCCAAGGGCGGCACCGAGGGCTGGATCCTCGGCGGCGCGGCCCTGCTGGGCGCGGCGATCACGGCGTTCTACATGACGCGCGTGATGCTGATGACGTTCTTCGGTGAGAAGCGCTGGCAGCCCGACGAGCACGGCCACGAGCCCCACCCGCACGAGTCGCCCAAGGTCATGACGATCCCCATGATGGTGCTGGCCGTCGGGTCGGTCTTCGCGGGCGCGTTCTTCGGAATCGGCGAGCGGTTCGTGAAGTGGCTGGAGCCGGTCACCGGCTTCGAGCACGGGCACCCGCCGGTCAGCGCCCTCACGGTCACGCTCTCCACGGTGGCCGTGATGGTCCTCGGCGTCGGACTCGCCTACGCCCAGTACGGGCGCCGTCCCATCCCGGTCGTCGCCCCGCGCGGATCCCTGCTCACCCGGGCAGCCCGCCGCGACCTCCTCCAGGACGACTTCAACCACGTCGTCCTGGTCCGCGGCGGCGAACACCTCACGCGCTCCCTGGTGTACGTCGACCACACGCTGGTCGACGGCGTCGTCAACGGCACGGCGGCCACGATGGGCGGCCTGTCCGGACGGCTGCGCAAGCTGCAGAACGGCTTCGCGCGGTCGTACGCGGTCTCGATGTTCGGCGGTGCGGCGGTCCTCATCGCCGCGACCCTGCTGATGAGGGCGGTCTGATACCGATGTCCTTTCCTCTGCTGACAGCGACGGCGGCGCTCCCCGCCCTCGGGGCGATCGCCACGGCAGCCGTGCCGGCCGCCCGGCGCACCGCCGCGAAATGGCTGGCGCTGATCGTCTCGCTGGCCACGCTCGCCCTCGCCGTGACCGTGTTCGCACGCTTCGACCCGGACGGGGCCCGCTACCAGCTCACCGAGTCCCACGCCTGGATCGCGGACTTCGGGGTGCGGTACGAGCTGGGCGTGGACGGCATCGCGGTGGCGCTGATCGCGCTCACGGCCCTGTTGATCCCGTTCATCATCCTCGCGGGCTGGCACGACGCCGACCCGCTGGAGACGGGCAGCAAACGGTGGCGGCCGACACAGGGCTTCTTCGCCCTGATCCTGGCCGTCGAGGCGATGGTGATCATCTCCTTCGAGGCCACCGACGTCTTCCTCTTCTACATCTTCTTCGAAGCCATGCTCATCCCGATGTACTTCCTCATCGGCGGCTACGGGGACCGTGCCCACCAGCACGGCGAGGAGACGGCGTCGACGCAACGGTCGTACGCGGCCGTGAAGTTCCTCCTCTACAACCTGGTCGGCGGCCTCATCATGCTGGCCGCGGTCATCGGCCTGTACGTGGTCGCCGGGAACTTCTCGCTCACGGAGATCGCCGAGGCCCGCGCCAACGGCACGCTGCACATGGCGACCAGCACGGAGCGCTGGCTGTTCCTCGGCTTCTTCTTCGCGTTCGCGGTGAAGGCGCCCCTGTGGCCGCTCCACACCTGGCTGCCGAACGCGATGGGGGAGTCCACCGCCCCGGTCGCCGTCCTGATCACGGCGGTCGTCGACAAGGTGGGCACCTTCGCGATGCTCCGCTTCTGCCTCCAGCTGTTCCCCGAGGCCAGCAAGTGGGCGACGCCCGCGATCCTCGTCCTCGCCCTCATCAGCATCATCTACGGGGCGCTGCTCGCGGTCGGCCAGCGCGACATCAAGCGTCTGGTGGCGTACGCGTCGATCTCGCACTTCGGCTTCATCATCATGGGCATCTTCGCGATGACCAGCCAGGGCCAGTCGGGCGCCACGCTCTACATGGTCAACCACGGGATCTCGACCGCCGCGCTGATGCTGGTGGCAGGCTTCCTGATCTCGCGGCGCGGGTCGCGGCTCATCGCCGACTACGGAGGGGTCCAGAAGGTCGCCCCGGTGCTCGCCGGCACGTTCCTGATCGGCGGTCTCGCGACCCTCTCCCTGCCCGGGCTCGCCCCGTTCGTCAGTGAGTTCCTGGTCCTGGTCGGCACGTTCTCGCGCTACCCGGCGATCGGGATCATCGCCACCTTCGGCATCGTCCTCGCCGCGCTCTACGTCCTCGTGCTCTACCAGAGGACGATGACGGGCCCGGTGAAGCCCGATGTGGCGAAGATGCCCGACCTCAGGGTGCGGGAACTCGTGGTGGTCGCCCCGCTGATCGTCCTGCTGGTCTTCCTGGGCGTCTACCCGAAGCCGCTCACCGACGTCGTCAACCCGGCAGTGAAGCAGACCATGTCCGACGTCCATAAGAAGGACCCCCAGCCCGAGGTGGAGGCGGCCAAGTGAGCGCATCAGCCGTCCACAGCCTGTGGACAATGGCGGCCGATCCGATCGAGAAGATCGACGCGCCGAAGATCGAGTACGGGCAGCTGTCGCCCACCCTGATCGTCATCGGTGCGGCGATCGTCGGGGTGCTGATCGAGGCCTTCGTGCCACGCAAGTCCCGTTACTACGCCCAGGTGTTCGTGGCCGTCGTCGCACTGGCCGCCTCCTTCGCGGCCGTGATCGGCCTGGCGGCCGGCGGATACGGCACCACGAAGGCCGGCATCGCCGCGATGGGTGCCGTCGCCGTCGACGGACCGGCCCTGTTCCTCCAGGGCACGATCCTGCTGGCCGGACTGCTCGGCGTGTTCACCTTCGCCGAGCGGCGCCTGGACCCGGAGGTGCACGGCAACCGGGTCGACTCGTTCGCCGCGCAGGCCGCGTCCGTGCCGGGCAGCGACAGCGAGAAGGCCGCGGTGAAGGCAGGGTTCACCACCACCGAGGTGTTCCCGCTGCTGCTCTTCGCGATCGGCGGCATGCTGGTCTTCCCGTCGGCGAACGACCTGCTGACCCTGTTCGTCGCCCTGGAGGTCTTCTCCCTCCCGCTGTACCTGCTGTGCGCCGTGGCCCGCCGCAAGCGGCTCATGTCGCAGGAGGCAGCGGTCAAGTACTTCCTGCTGGGCGCCTTCGCCTCCGCGTTCACCCTCTTCGGCATCGCGCTGCTGTACGGCTACGCGGGCTCGGTGTCGTACGCGACGATCGCCCAGGTCGTCGACGGCACCGTCCAGAACGTCAACCCGGCGCTCGCCGACACCATGGGCAACGACGCGCTGCTGCTCATCGGCGCCGCGATGGTCGTCATGGGCCTGCTGTTCAAGGTGGGCGCGGTGCCGTTCCACATGTGGACGCCCGACGTCTACCAGGGCGCGCCTACCCCGGTCACCGGCTTCATGGCGGCGGCGACCAAGGTGGCGGCCTTCGGCGCGCTGCTCAGGCTGCTGTACGTCGTCCTGCCCGGCCTGCGCTGGGACTGGCGGCCGGTCATGTGGGCCGTCGCGATCGTCACCATGCTGGGCGGCGCCATCGTCGCGATCACCCAGACCGACATCAAGCGGCTCCTGGCGTACTCGTCGATCGCGCACGCGGGATTCATCCTCGCGGGTGTCATCGCGACCTCGCCCGACGGCGTCTCGTCGGTGCTGTTCTACCTGGGCGCCTACTCGTTCGTGACGATCGGCGCCTTCGCGGTGGTCACCCTCGTACGGGACGCGGGCGGCGAGGCCACCCACCTGTCCAAGTGGGCCGGGCTCGGGCGCAGGTCCCCGCTGGTGGCGGCCGTGTTCGCGGTGTTCCTGCTGGCCTTCGCGGGCATTCCGCTGACCTCCGGGTTCGCCGGTAAGTTCGCCGTGTTCAAGGCGGCGGCCGAGAGCGGGGCGGGAGCGATCGTCGTGATCGGTGTGATCTCGTCGGCCATCGCGGCGTTCTTCTACATCCGCGTGATCGTGCTCATGTTCTTCAGCGAGCCGCGCCCCGAGGGGCCGACGGTCGCCGTGCCGTCGCCGCTGACCATGACGGCGATCGGGGTGGGTGTGGCGGTCACGCTCGTGCTCGGTGTGGCGCCGCAGTACTTCCTGGACCTGGCGGGACAGGCGGGAGTGTTTGTGCGGTGACGCTCCGCTGAGCGGTGCGGACACGCGTGGGACCCGGTCTCCCGAGGGGGCCGGGTCCCGTCGTGTGAGGGCGGCTCTCGGTGCGGCTCTCGGGTGCGACCTGTGGATAACTCTGAGGCTGTCGGTGCGGACCCCTATCGTGGCCAGTGCTGGAGGAAACGCGGGCGACACGGGCGACACGGGTTGACGTGGACGACGGCGGACGACACACGGGGGACGGGTGATGACTGGGATGGGTGGGACGGCTGTGATGGAAGTGGACGGGGCGGTCACGGAGGCAGGGCGCTCGGCCGACAGCGAGGCGCTGGCCGTGCTGCACCGGGTCTTCGGGTACGACGCCTTCCGCGGTGAGCAGGAAGCGATCATCGAGCACGTGGTGGCGGGCGGCGACGCCGTCGTGCTCATGCCGACCGGTGGCGGCAAGTCGCTCTGCTACCAGATCCCGGCGCTGGTCAGGCCGGGCACGGGCGTGGTCGTCTCCCCGCTGATCGCGCTGATGCAGGACCAGGTGGACGCGCTGCGGGCACTGGGAGTGCGCGCCGGGTTCATGAACTCCACGCAGGACTTCGACGAGCGGCGCGTGGTCGAGGCGGAGTACCTGGCCGGTGAGCTGGACCTGCTGTATCTGGCGCCGGAGCGGCTGCGGCTCGACGCGACGACGGCCCTGCTCGGGCGCGGCAAGATCTCGGTGTTCGCGATCGACGAGGCGCACTGCGTGTCGCAGTGGGGCCACGACTTCCGGCCCGACTACCTGTCGCTGTCGCTGCTGGGCGAGCGCTGGCCCGACGTCCCCCGGATCGCGCTGACCGCCACGGCCACGCGCGCCACGCACAAGGAGATCACCGAGCGGCTCGGCATGCCGGGGGCCCGCCACTTCGAGGCCAGCTTCGACCGGCCCAACATCCAGTACCGGGTCGTCCCGAAGGCCGACCCCAAGAAGCAGCTGCTGAACTTCCTCAAGCAGGAGCACCCGGGCGACGCGGGGATCGTGTACTGCCTCTCGCGCAACTCGGTGGAGCGGACGGCCGAGTTCCTGAGCAGGAACGGCATCGAGGCGGTGCCGTACCACGCCGGTCTCGACGCCGGCACGCGCGCGGCCCACCAGGCGCGGTTCCTGCGGGAGGAGGGCCTGGTCGTCGTGGCGACCATCGCCTTCGGCATGGGCATCGACAAGCCGGACGTGCGGTTCGTCGCGCACCTCGACCTGCCGAAGTCGGTGGAGGGGTACTACCAGGAGACCGGCCGGGCGGGGCGTGACGGGCTGCCGTCCGCGGCGTGGATGGCGTACGGGCTCCAGGACGTGGTTCAGCAGCGGAAGCTGATCCAGACAGGCGACGGCGACGAGGCGTTCCGCCGCCGGGCCGCCGCCCACCTGGACTCCATGCTGGCGCTGTGCGAGACGGCACAGTGCCGACGGGGGCAGCTGCTGGCCTACTTCGGGCAGGACCCGACCCCTGGAGGCTGCGGCAACTGCGACACGTGCCTGAGCCCGCCGGAGACCTGGGACGGCACCGTCGCGGCGCAGAAGCTGCTGTCCACGGTGGTGCGGTTGCAGCGCGAGCGCGGGCAGAAGTTCGGGGCCGGGCAGATCATCGACATCCTGCTCGGGAAGCGGACCGGCAAGGTCATCCAGTTCGACCACGACCAGTTGTCCGTCTTCGGGATCGGCGAGGAGCTGGGCGAGGGCGAGTGGCGGGGCGTCGTACGGCAGTTGCTCGCGCAGGGACTGATCGCCGTGGAGGGCGAGTACGGGACGCTGGTGCTGACCGAGGCCAGCGGGTCCGTGCTGCGGCGGGAGCGGGAGGTGCCGCTGCGCAAGGAGCCGAAGAAGCCGGTGGCCTCGCGGGCGGCCTCGGGCGGCTCGTCGTCCTCCGGCCGGGGCGAGCGCAAGGCGAAGGCCGCGGTGGCCGAGCTTCCCGAGGAACTGCTCCCGGTCTTCGAGGCGCTGCGCGCCTGGCGTGCCGAGCAGGCGCGCGAGCAGGGCGTTCCGGCGTACGTCATCTTCCACGACGCCACGCTCCGCGAGATCGCCACGGTGCGACCGACGTCGGTCGACGAGCTGGGCGGGATCGGCGGGGTCGGGGAAAAGAAGCTGGCGACGTACGGGGAAGGGGTGCTGGAGGTGCTCGCCTCGCTGGGCGGGCCGGCCGACGGCGCTCCTGCCCACAGCGGACCGGGAGACTCGGCCGGATCGGCGGGGTCGGCGGGACCGGGAGGCGCGGCGGCGAGCGACGCGGACGAGGCCTTCGACTGGCCGGACGCGGAGCCGGACCCCGAGCCGGACGACTGGGCGTAGGGGGGCGTGATGGAGCAGCAGGTGCCGCAGCCGGACCAGCCAGGGCCGTGGGACGAGTCGGAGGAGCCTGACGAGTCGCCGCAGCGCGACGCCATCGTCGCCGTGCTGCGGCGGGGTGACCGCGTGCTCGTCATCGAGCGCGGCCCGGAAGCCCGGCGGTCGGGCTACTGGGCGCCGCTCAGCGGGAAGCTCGAGCCGGGCGAGAGCCAGGCGGAGGCACTGGTGCGGGAGGTCCGCGAAGAGGTGGGGCTGACGGTGTCCCCGCTGGCGAAGGTCTGGGAGTCGGAGACGGACGACCGGCAGTTCCGGCTGCACTGGTGGACGGCGGACGTGGAGGAGGGAGAGGTCGTCATGCAGCCCGGCGAGGTGAGTGACGCGCGGTGGGTGACGGTGGCGGAGTTCCTTCGACTGCGGCCGACCTTCGCCGAGGACCGGGAGTTCTTCGAACGGATCCTGCCGAAGATATGAAGCGTGGGGGCGCCGTTCACGGCCGACGCCCCACGTGAACCGGTCAGAACCCGGTCAGGGCTTGCGCAGGGCACGGATCCGCTGCTGCGCTCTGCTCACGGCGTGTTCGAGCTCGATGCGGGCGTGTTCCTGCTTCATCGCGCGCTCCAGTTGGGCGTCGTGCTCCGCGCACGGCACCCGTGCCGTGCCGGCCAACTCGGGTAGCCCCGTGGAGAGATAGTCGTCGATGCGCCCCGCGACGGTCCGGAGTTCGGTGTGGAGCACCTCCAGTTGGGCGGCGGAGGCGTTGATGAGGTGACGCAGCCGTCGCAGCGGCTCCAGTTCGGTGGCCCGGCAGGGCTTCTGCGCGAGTTCGCAGAGCTTCTCGAAGGTCTCCTTGAGGTAGCCGGCGGCGTCCTCGAGGTCCTTGGCGTCCTCGTCGGTGTCGCGGTTCTTCCTCATCCACGCGAAGACCCGCGCGTGGTGGCGTATCCCGAGGAAGGTGAGGGCGGTCATGAGGCCGCCGAACAAGGCGGACAGGGAGGCGACCAGCAGGGAGCCCGCGCTGGTGCCGATCGCCAAGGTGGTCGAGCTGAGGGTCATCGTGGTCCGATCCGTTCGAGACGCGAGCGTGCGTGACCCTCAGGGGTCCCTGCGACGCTGCAGGAAGTCGTGGTGGGTGGGTCCGGGCCGGGCCGGGTCCCGGGCCCGGCCCGGGGTCCGGCCCGGTCGTCGTGCCGCGGCGGCTCGAAGCGCCTACGCGGGCATGACGATGTCGTGGAGAGCGGAGGGGTCCGTCACCACGAACTGCCGGTACTTGCTGGTGATCGCGCGGTGGGTGTCGCGGAGGGAGCGGATCGCGTTCTCCACGGTGGACATGCCCATGGACAGGGCGTCGGCGATGTCCCTCTGGGTCGGCCCCAGGATGGTGGTGTGGCCGGGCTGGGAGGCGCTGCTCGTACCGGCGACATCGGCGAGGTGCAGCAGGAGGCTACCGACCCGCTGCAGGGGCGGACGGGTGACCGTGCCGTAGATCCGTTCGTCGCTGCGGTTGCGGTCCTCCAGACTGCGCAGCAGGGCCAGTTGGGCGTCGGGCTGCTGGTGGAGGAGAACGTTCATGCGCTGGACGGGGCAGGGCATGACCCAGGTCGTGGTCAGGCAGACGGTCCTGACCGAGGCCGCCGGTTCGATGAGCTTGGCCTCGCCCAGGAGCTGGCCGACCCCACGGAACCGTGTGATCTTGGTGCCGAGAGGAAAGCGCTCCTGCAGGACGCAGCCGCCGAGGACGATGTACACATGCCGGTCGTCCGGTCCGAGCGGCAGTTCCTCGTCACGCTCGTACACCCGGGCGTCCGAGCCCCAGGCTCTGACGAGCAGCGGCCAGGTGTCGCCCGGGAGGTGGTCGAGGAAGCTGCCTTCGGGCATCGTCTGACGGCCCTTGAGGACGTCGAGGGTGCGGAACGCGTCGACCTTGGGAGGCATGGTCACCCTCCCGTCGTGGCCGTGCGGTTCGTGGCCGTGTCGTGGGACGGTGCCGAAGCGTACGACCGCGACAGTGCGTGACGGTGACGGTCCGTCAGCCGACGGGTGCCGGCTCCCTGGGGGCAGGGCGTGCGCTGCGCGACGACGCCATCATGGATGGCGGTCTGCATCGAGGTCTGAGTCCTTCCGGAGGGGAGGGGGACGGGGATCCCGGGTGCGTCCGCGATCGCGCACGCACCCGGGGTGGTGGGTCCAGCGCCCTCTCCGTCGCATGAGCATCCGGCTGGTTTAGGTCCGGTGCGAGGCGAAGACGTCAGGTCGACCAAGTTACATCTCGGTGAGAGGAAATCGCCAGTCAAGCATGCGCGAGAGAGCGGTAATTCACTACGGAGCGCGGTATCCGTCGGAGAGCGGAAATCAAACCCTTCACGGGAGGGGTTTGCACCGGGTTTGCGCTCCTGGCGCGCACGCGTTCGGGCGCTGTCACCGTCAGTATTCCGCAGTTCACGCCAAGTTGAAGCACGTGACTTTTGAAAGCTCATGCGCAAGTTCGCTGGAAAATTTCCTGCAGATGGGCAGAGGGGGCGTGGAGGGTGGTGCCATCGAAAACAAGGAGACCCTGGGGAACCACCCCCAGGGTCTCCAGGAAAGGGCCTGGACCCACCAAGGCTCAGACCTGCAACCAGTAAACACCATGAGCTGCGAAAAGGTAACTGCGACAAGGAACCTCCCGCGGGCCACTCCCTACCAGGAGGGGTTCGGGGACGCTATTTGACGGCGGCCACCCGCAAAGGCGAGACGTTCCGTATTGCCGGGCAGTTCATTACCTTGGTCACGACCTGCCCCCTTTGTCGCCTGCTCGACATCGTTCAGCTTTCGAACCGGCGCGAGAAAAGTGAATAATGACCATCCCTGAGTCGCCGTTTGACCGGACAATGTGAGGGTGGGCGCGCTGCCCCGACCGTGAACTCAAGCGTTCAACCAAATGGAAAGTGCGCGGTAAAGTGCGCAAAACCGCTCCACTTAACATCCTTCGGAGGTGTGGGGGTGCGGTCTCGCGAGATCCTTCCGGTAATCCTCGGGCGAATTCAAGGTATGCGGTCACGAGCGAGATGTGCCGGGTGAGTGAATGGCCGACCTGTCCGCCGCCGAAGAGCTGTCCTCGATTTTCGGAATATCGACTAATCACTAAGGGTAGCTTTTGCGTCCGCCCGGCTCGCGGTAACCCGCCGTGTTCTTACGCATCGTCAACATCCGCACGGGCTCGGGCAATTGAGACCCCGTCGGATCCCACGGTGTGTAGTTCTCCGGAAACGCTCTGTAGAGCGCGTGAAGCGAACGCCCTCACATCCGCGTCGGAGTCCTTCGCGGCTGTGGTGAGAGCCACGCGGGCGTTCGCGTCGGTGGTGTGGCGGGTGAGCGAGAGGACCGCCGCTTTGCGGACGTCGGCGTTCGGGTCGGCGAGGGCCCCGGCGAGGGCGGGCACCGCCACGGTGGGATCCGCGGTGGCGAGGGCCGTGGCCGCACCGGCGCGGACCTGCCAGGCACCGTCGTCCAGCGCCTCGACGGCCCGCGCGCCCAGCGGAGCCGGGCAGGCCGCGGAGGCCAGCGACGCGAACGCGGCACCGCGCACCAGGGGGTCGGCGTCCTCGGTGAGCTCGTGCAGGACGGTCCGCTCCGGGTGCCCCGCGCCGACGCCGGCCAGCGCCTTGGCCACGGTGACACGGACCTCGCGGGACTCGTCGCCCGCCGCCCGGGCCAGCGACTGAGCGGCGTCGACCGAGACGAGAGCGCGCACCGCCTCGATGCGGACGGCGATGTCGGGGTCCGACAGGGCGCGCGCGAACAGTTCGGTGCCGCCGAGGCGCAGGGCGCGCAGGACGTCGAGGGCCGCGGCGCGGACGACGGGGTCGGGCTCCGACAGGGCCTCGGTGAGGCCCTCGCGAAGAGCGGCGTCGGGCGGCAGCGTCTCGACCAGTTCGCGCAGGGAGGCCGCCGCGGCGGCGCGGACGTCGCCGTGCGGGTCGCGGAGCGCGGCGGCGAGGGCGGGACCGGTGCCGGCCGGCAGGGTCTCGGTGAGGACGGCGACGGCCTCGCGCCGGACGCCGGGCGCGGGGTCGATCAAGTAGGGACGCAGAGTGGTGAGTTCGGGCTGCTCGTCGGCGAGCGCGACGAGTTCGAGGAGGCGGGCGGAGGACGTCTCGGGTGAGCCCTCGGAGGGGGAGTCGGCAAGCGGGACGGGCCCTCTGCCGTCCGTGCCTCCTGTGCCTCCTATGCCGCCTGTGCCAGTTGTGCCGACCGTGCCGGCCACCGGCGCCGCATCGCGCGCCCCCGCCGTCGCCACCTCCTCGGCGTGGACCTCGCCGAGGACTCGGGACGGGCCGCCGGCCGGGCTGAAGCCCTCGACGGGGATCAGGTACGGAGCCACGGGACGGGCCGTGAACTGCATGGCGCCGGAAGGGGACTTGTACAGGTCGAGGTGGTGGAACCACGAGGTGTCGTCGCGGTGGGGGTGGTCGAGACGGTCGTGGTAGAGACCCCAGCGGGACTCCGTGCGGGCCAGGGAGGCCCGCGCGGCCATCTCCGCGCAGTCGCGGATGAAGGTGACCTCGGCGCAGCGCATCAACTCGTGCGGGGTGTGGGCTCCCATCTCGGCGATGTCGGCGTGCATCCGCTCGAAGGCCTCCAGGGCCAGGGAGAGACGGGCGCCGGACTTCGGCGGGGCCACGTAGTCGTTCACGAAGCGACGCAGCTTGTACTCGACCTGGGTCTGCGGCGGGCCGTCGGGGTTGCGCAGCGGACGGTAGATCAGCTCGTGCGCCTCGCGGAGCTGATCGTCCGGCAACTCCCCTTCGTACGACGCGTACTGGGACGCGTCCGCGCCCGCCAGGTCGCCGTAGACGAACGCGCCGATCATGTAGTTGTGCGGGACGCAGGCCAGGTCACCGGCGGCGTACAGCCGGGGGACGGTCGTGCGGGCGTGGTCGTCCACCCGGACGCCCGAGGCCGAGTGGCCGCCGCACAGGCCGATCTCCGAGATGTGCATCTCGATGTCGTGGGTGCGGTAGTCGTGGCCCCGGCCCGAGTGGAAGGTCCCGCGCGTCGGGCGTTCCGTCGAGTGCAGGATCGACTCCAGGGCGGAGATCGACTCCTCGGGGAGGTGGCTCAGCTTCAGGTACACCGGGCCGCGGTCCGAAGCGACTTCCGCCGCGAACTCCGCCATCATCTGCCCCGACCAGTAGTCGGAGTCGACGAAGCGTTCGCCGTGCCGGTTGACCTGGTAGCCGCCGAAGGGGTTGGCGACGTAGGCGCAGGCCGGGCCGTTGTAGTCCTTGATCAGCGGGTTGATCTGGAAGCACTCGATGCCGGTGAGTTCGGCGCCCGCGTGGTACGCCATGGCGTAGCCGTCGCCCGCGTTCGTCGGGTTCTCGTACGTGCCGTAGAGGTAGCCGGAGGCGGGCAGGCCCAGGCGGCCGCAGGCGCCGGTCGCGAGGATCACCGCACCCGCGCGGACGACGACGAACTGTCCCGTACGGGTGTTGAAGCCCGCCGCCCCCACGGCGCGCCCGTCGTCCTCGGACGTCAGCACGCGCACTGGCATCACCCGGTTCTCGATGCGGATGCGCTCCCGCATCTCGCGGCGCCGCAACTGCCGGTAGAGGACCTTCTTGACGTCCTTGCCCTCCGGCATGGGCAGCACATAGGACCCCGACCGGTGGACCTGGCGGACCGCGTACTCGCCGTGCTCGTCCTTCTCGAACTTCACCCCGTACGACTCCAGCCGCTGCACCATGGCGAAGCCGCGGGTGGCGGTCTGGCGGACGGTGGACTGGTCGACGATGCCGTCGTTGGCGCGGGTGATCTCGGCGACGTAGTCGTCGGGCTCGGCGCGGCCGGGGATGACCGCGTTGTTGACGCCGTCCATGCCCATGGCGAGCGCGCCGGAGTGGCGGACGTGCGCCTTCTCCAGGAGCAGGACGTCTCCGCCGTGCTCGGCGGCGGTCAGGGCCGCCATCGTGCCGGCCGTGCCGCCGCCGATGACGAGGACGTCGCAGATCAGCTCCTCGGCGTCGCCGATGGCGGGGATCTGAAGAGGGGTGTTCACGGGGGTGGTCACCGGGGTGCCTTTCAGGTGTCCGGGTGCCTTTCAGGTACCGAGCGAGGAGAGGACTTCGCGTCGCAGCGCCACACGCGCCGGATCGTCGTGCGCCGTACGGTCGCGCGGGCGCGGTACGTCGCGTACGGCGGCGAGGCGCCCCGAGCCGAGGAGGGCCACGCGGTCGCCGAGGAACAGCGCCTCGTCCACGTCGTGGGTGACGAAGACGACGGTCGCGCCCGTACCGCGCAACACCTCCACCAGCAGGTCCTGCATGCCGGCGCGGGTCTGGGCGTCGAGGGCGCCGAAGGGTTCGTCCATGAGGACGGCGCGCGGGCGGGCGGCGAGGGCGCGGGCCAGTTGCGCGCGCTGGCGCTGACCTCCGGAGACGCGGTGCGGCAACTGCCGGGACTGCTCCGTGAGTCCGACGCGGGCGAGCCAGGACTCGGCCTGCTCCCTGCGCTCGGCACGTGACAGACCCTGGATGGCCAGCGGGAGTTCCACGTTGGCGCGCAGGGTGCGCCAGGGCAGGAGGGCGTCCTCCTGGAAGATCAGGGCGCGGTCGGCGGAGGGTCCCGTCAGGGGCCGGGCGTCCTGGGTGACGTTTCCGCCGAGGGTGGGCAGCAGCCCTGCCAGCGTGCGCAGCAGCGTCGACTTGCCACAGCCGGAGGGGCCGACGACGGTGAGGATCTCGCCAGGGGCCACATCGAGGTCCACGCCGTCGAGCACCGGCGCGCCCGGACGCCCGAGGATGACGCCGTGCAGGCCGAGGCCCGCGCCGCCCGGGGACGCTGACCGGACCTCAGGGGAACGGGCCTCAGGGGACTGGGCCTCAGGGGACTGGACGTCAGGGGACTGGACGTCAGGGGACTGGACGTCAGGGGAACGGACGTCAGGGGAACGGACGTCAGGGGAACGGACGTCAGACGAGCTGGCCATGGGACACGTCCTCCTTGCTCCGGGAGCCGGTCGGTACGGGGGCGGAGGCACCGCGCTCCCGCCGCGGGGGCCGCACACCGGAGTCGTACGACGTGCGCGGCAGCCAGTGGGTGAGACGGCGGCCCAGCAGTTCCACGGCCGTGGAGGTGAGCCAGCCGAGGACGCCGATCGTGACCATGCCGACGAAGACGCCCGGGTAGTTGACGATCGTGTAGTCCTGCCAGGTGCGGTAGCCGACGCCGTACTGGCCGGAGATCATCTCGGCGGAGATCACACAGATCCACGAGACACCGATGCCCACCGACAGGCCGCCGAAGATGCCGGGCAGCGCGCCCGGCAGCACCACCGAACCGAGGATCCGCCAACGGCCGCCGCCCATGGTCCGCACGGCCTCCTCCCACACCGGCGTCAGCGCGCGGACGGCGTGCCGGGTGGAGACCAGGACCGGGAAGTAGGCGGCGGTGCAGGTGATGAAGACGATGCCCTGCTCGTTGCTCGGGAAGAGGAGGATCGCCACGGGCACGAGGGCGATGGCCGGGATCGGACGGATGACCTCGAGGACCGGCCCGAGGAGGTCCTCGGCCAGGCGGGAGCGGGCCACGAGCACACCCGTGGCCACGCCCAGCACCGCCGCCAGCACGAAGCCGGTGACGATGCGGGTGAGGCTGTCGGTGAGGTCCGTCCAGTAGTCGGCGCCGGAGAGGCGGTCGACGAAGGCGTGGGCCACGTCGGTGACGGTCGGGAACTGCGAGAACCGCAGCCACAGGTTCACGTCGAGGCTGGTCAGCAGCTGCCAGAGGCCGAGGGCGACCGCCAGCGAGGCCGCCCTCAGCGCATAGCGGGTCGCGGTATGCCTGGTCACCTGATGCCCGGTCACCCCATGCCTGGCCGCGGGCTTCCCGGTCACGACGCCTGCTTCAGCGCGTCGTCGTACGTGATGACGCGGGCGCCGCCGTGCCCGTCGACGTACGTCTTCGCGGTCGCCGGCGCGACGAAGGGCAGGAGCTGGTCGCCGTCGGCCACCCACACCGCCTTGTCGGCGAACCACAGGGTGCCGGTGGTGGCGTCGGGCACGTAGGCGGCGCGGATGGAGTCCTTGTGCTGCGCGACGTAGGCCAGCAGTTCGGCGGGCGTCCTGAAGGTACGGGTCTCGGTGGCGCCCTTCGGCCAGACCTCGCTCGCCGCCGCCGGCGGGGTCGAGGAGAGGCGCGCGGCGTAGTCCGAGCCCAGGGCCTTCTTGACGTAGCCGTCGTCGACGAAGGAGTCCACGTCGACGTCACCGGTCAGCTTCGCCGCCTTGAGGACCGACACGTCCTTCTTCAGCGCGGAGACGAGCTGGGGCTTGACGGCCGGGTCGAACGTGGAGATGCCGTGGGCGCCGTTGTAGAGGTAGACCACCTCGGCGGGCAGACCGGTGGCCTTGGCGACCTTCTCGGCGGCGTCCACGGGGTGGGCGTCGAGGTAGTCGGTGGCCTCGGCCTGGGCCTTGAGGAAGGCGTCCACCACGGTGGGGCGCTGCTTGGCGAAGTCCTCGCGGACCGTCACGCCGTGGAACGTCGGCAGGTTCAGCTGCGCGCCGTCGTACAGCGCCTTCGCCTTGCCCTGGAACGTGAGCAGGCCCGGCCACGCCACGAACTGCGAGAGCGCGTCCACGCTGCCCGCCGAGAGGGCCGAAGCACCGACCGCGGGCTGCTGGTTGAGCTTCTCGATGCCCTTGTTCGGGTCGATGCCCGCCCGCTGCAGGGCCCGTACGAGGGTGCCGTCGGCCGCCGAGCCGACGCTCGTCGAGACCTTCTTGCCCTTCAGGTCCTCCAGGGAGGAGAGCTTGGAGTCGGGGGCCGTGACAATGGTGTTGAGGCCGCCGCGCAGGTTGTAGCCGGTGACCGAGACCAGGTGCGTGGGCTTGCCCAGCTGCTTCCCGCGGGCCGCGTTGATCAGCAGCGGGAAGTCGCCCATCGAGCCGATGTCGATCTTTCCGGCGGTCATCTGGGCGGTGATGGGGGCGCCGGTGGCGTAGTCCTGCCAGTCCACCTTGTAGGTATGGCCGTCGTGGAGGGCGTTGAGCTGCTTCTCGAAGGAGCCGAGGGAGCGCAGGAGGGTGCCCGCCGTGACCGTGTTGATGGTCTTGGACTGGTAGCCGACGGTGACGGTCACGGTGCCGTCGTCCCCTGCCGCCGCGTTTCCGCCGCAGGCGGTCAGCGGGACGAGCAGCAGGGCCGCCGCGGCGACTGCTTTGTGCTTCATGGATGTCGGACCTCTCACCGGAGCAGATAGGGCATGTTGACCGTGACGGCACCGGTGGGACAGCGGGCCGCGCACGGGCCGCAGTACCAGCACTCGTCGACGTGCATGTAGGCCTTGCCGTTGGTCTCGTCGATGGCGAGGGAGTCCAGCGGGCACATGTCCACGCAGAGCGTGCAGCCGTCGATGCACTTCGACTCGTCGATGGTCACGGGCACGTCGGCCCGCTGGGGCGCCAAAGCCATGGCTGTCTCCAGGGAGGTCGAGCTGGGGGATCTGCGGGTGGGGTCAGGCGGGTGGGGTCAGAGGGAGCGGCGCAGCAGGCCGCTCATGGTGATGCGGTCACCGCGGAAGCGGATGAACTCCAGGTCGACGGGGCGGCCGTCGGCCAGGTGGGTGAGGCGTTCCAGCATCAGTACGGCCGCGCCGCGCGGGGCCTGGAGGACGGCGGCGGAGTGCGCGTCCGCGTTCACGGCCTCCAGGGTGATCTCGGCGTGCCCGAGGGGCTGGCCGGAGATGGCTTCCAGGAGGTGGAAGACGTCGGTGTTCTCCAGGTCGGCGTCGAGCAGGGCGGTGCCGATGTCGAGGGGGACGTAGGTGAGGTCGAGGGACAGCGGGAGGCCGTTCAGGCGGCGCAGGCGCTCGATGTAGAGGACGTCGGCGCCGGCCGGGACCCGAAGGCGTTCGGCCACGGGGGCGGGTGCGGGGGCGGGGCCCATGGTGCGGACCTCGTTGGTGACCCGGCCGTGTTCGTGCAGGGTTTCGGCGAGGCCCATGAGGCGGTCCAGACCGTGGGGGTACTTCTGGGCGACGACCACCGTGCCGACGCCGGGCTGGCGCTCCACCAGGCCCTCGGCGCGCAGGAGGTCGAGGGCCTGACGGACGGTGTTGCGGGAGGCGCCGTAGTCGGTGGCGAGGGTTGTCTCGTGCGGGAGTGCGCCGTTCGGGAAGCCGCCGGTCAGGAGCTGGTGGCGCAGGAGATCGGCGAGCTGTCTGGCCCGGTCCGCGCGCAGCCGGCGCCGGTGGGCGGCGACGGTGGTCGCGCCCTGACCGGCGTGCTCTCGGATGCGTTCGGTGGACATGGCCGGAACCATACCTATCCGGTAGGGAAGGTAGTGTTGCCGAAGTGTTGCGCCACCTGACGCTCCGTGAGGCGAGCCGTTGACCTGGGGGTTTGCCCGGAGTGTGAGGAAGATCTGCCAGTGCGGGCGCCCTCCGGGGTGGCGGGGCGGTTCGGCGTGTGGGTGACCTTCCCGCCGTCGTGGCTGGTCGCGCAGTTCCCCGCGCCCCTTGAAAGCCTGGGCGTGCCCGGCGTCCGGACGGACCCGCTTCCGCCGCGTGCCGGGGCGCCTGTGGCGTGTTCGTGGGTCGGGGGCGCGCCGCGAGGTCTCCGTCCTCGGTCCGGCGGCGCTGTGGGCTGTCAGCCACTCGGCGGCGGACGCCGGCCGCTGCGGGCGGACACCTCCCGGCACACCCCCTTCGGTACGTCGGCGGCTGCGGTCCGGTGGGAGCCGGGGACGTTGTGACGCCGGGTACGCCCAGGTTCTCAGGGGCGGGGGAACTGCGCGACCAGCCACGACGAACCCGCACCCGCCCGCGAACAGAACCCGGCAGACGCTAGTGCGCAGCCACCACCCGCCCCGTCACCTCGCCAAGACCCACCCTCGTGCCGCCGCCCCCAGGGGCCCACGCCGTGAGGGTGACCTCGTCGCCGTCCTCCAGGAACGCCCGCTTGCCGTCGGGGAGGTCAAGGGGATCGCGCCCGTTCCACGTGAGCTCCAGCAGCGAGCCGCGCTCACGTTCCGAGGGCCCGCTGACTGTCCCGGAGCCGTACAGATCCCCCGTACGCAGGGACGCGCCATTCACCGTCATCTGGGCCAGCTGCTGCGCCGCCGTCCAGTACATGGTCGAGAACGGCGGCTCGGAGACCACGTGGCCGTTGATCGCCACGGAGATGCGGAGGTCGTAGCCGGAGGGCTCCTCGGAGGAGTCGTCCAGGTAGGGCAGCAGGTCGTGCGTCCGCTCCGGAGGAGCCACGCGGGCCTCCTCCAGGGCGTCGAGCGGGGTGATCCACGCCGACACGGACGTGGCGAAGGACTTGCCGAGGAAGGGGCCGAGAGGGACGTACTCCCAGGCCTGGATGTCCCGCGCCGACCAGTCGTTCAGGAGGCACAGGCCGAAGACGTGGTCCCGGAAGGAGGCGAGCGGGACCGGGGTGCCCATGGGGGAGGGAGTTCCCACCACGAAGCCGACCTCGGCCTCGATGTCCAGGCGGGTCGAGGGGCCGAAGGCGGGCGCCGGGTCGGCGGGGGGCTTCCGCTGGCCCGCGGGGCGTACCACTTCGGTGCCCGAGACGACAACCGTGCCGGACCGGCCGTGGTAACCGATCGGCAGGTGCTTCCAGTTGGGGGTGAGGGAGTCCGCGGCGTCGGGGCGGAAGATCCGGCCGACGTTCCGGGCGTGGTTCTCGGAGGCGTAGAAGTCGACGTAGTCCGCCACCTCGAAGGGGAGGTGGAGTGTGACGGAGGCCAGCGGATGGAGGTGAGGGGCGATCGTCTCCTGGTGGGAGGGGACGGTCAGCCAGGCGGTGAGGGCGCGGCGGACGTCCGACCATGTGGTGCGGCCCGCGGCGAGGAGGGGGTTGAGGGTGGGGTGGGAGAGGATCGCGGCGTAGGGGGAGGACAGGGCCTGAGCCGCGGCTCCCGCGTCGAGGACGTGGTCGCCCAGGCGGACGCCGACGGTCCGCGTCCCGGAGCCCGGCCGGGAGAAGACGCCGTACGGCAGGTTGTGCGGGCCGAAGGGGTCGCCCTCGGGGACGTCGAAGGGGGGCATGGGGGTGTGCCTCGCTTTCCGTGTGCTACGTCCAACCGTCGTGTGCGGCCCTCGTGGGGCCGTGATCGCTGCGGCACACGTTACGGGGGAGTGACCTGAGCGGGCAGGGGTCCCCAATGCCTAAAGAGTTCGTAATGTCCGGATACGGAGCGGTCGGAGCCGGTAATTCCGGCTTAGCGTCCTCTGGGGGCGCGGACGGGGTGGGTCCGGGTCCGTAAAGGGGGGACACGTGGGGGGACCCGTGGCCAGGAGTGGCGGGCGCGTGCCGTTCGGTGTCGACCGAGGCGTGCCCGGATTGATCGTGAAGTTCGGCGACTACCCGCTGCATCACGGTGGGGTCGGCGCCATCCGCAGTCTCGGGCGGCTCGGCGTGCCGATGTACGCCATCACCGAGGACCGCTACACGCCCGCCGCCGTCTCGCGGTACCTGGAGCGGGCGTTCGTGTGGCCGACCACCGGGACCGAGGCGCCGGAGCGGTTGGTGGAGGGGCTGCTGCGGATCGGGCGGCGGATCGGGCGGCCCGCACTGCTCGTCCCGACCGACGAGGAGGCCGCCGTGCTCATCGCCGAGCACCAGGCGGTACTCGGCGGCAGCTTCCTGTTCCCGCGGGTGGACAGCGGACTGCCGCGCCGGCTCGCCAGCAAGCAGGGGCTGCACGAACTGTGTGTGAAGCACGGGATCGCGAGCCCCACGGCCGTCTTCCCGCAGTCGTACGAGGAGGTCGAGCGCTTCGCCCGGACGGCGCGCTTCCCGGTGGTGGCCAAGAACCGGGAGGCCTTCGTCCGCAGGGCCCGGCCGGCCGTGAACGGCACCACGCGGATCGGCAGCCGGGACGGCCTGCTGCGGCTCGCCAAGGAGTGGGGCGAACATCCCGGCGTGATCCTCCAGGAGTACCTGCCCCGGGAGGACGCCGAGGACTGGATCGTCCACGCGTACTTCGACGCCGAGTCGACGCCGCTCGCGATGTTCACCGGCGTGAAGGTGCGCTCGTGGCCGCCCCACGCGGGCATGACGGCCAACGCGTACGTCGTCGACAATCCGGAACTCGCGGATATCGCCGCACGTTTCATCAAGGAGATCGGCTTCAGCGGCGTTGTCGACCTCGACCTGCGCTTCGACCGGCGGGACGGGCAGTACAAGCTCCTGGACTTCAATCCGCGGATGGGGGCGCAGTTCCGCCTCTTCGAGAACGAGGCGGGGGTCGACGTCGTCCGCGCCATGCACCTCGACCTGACCGGTCGGCCGGTTCCGGAGGGGGAGCAGCGCGCCGGCCATCGGTACGTCGTGGAGAACATCGACCTGCCGGCCCTGATCGCCTACCGGCGCAGCGGCTACACGACCCCGCACGCGCCCGCACGCGCGAGCGGTACGGAACTGGCGTGGCTCGCGGGTGACGACCTGCGGCCCTTCTTCACGATGCTCGCGCGCTTCGTGCGGCCGGGAGCCAGGCATCTGCGTCAACTGTGGCGGACCCATCGCAGAGGTGGGGGAGCCGGTTAGGCGGCAGTTCCGTCAGCACGACACCACGAAGTAGGCACATCGCGTCCTGGGGAGGGACTTCGTGATTCATCCGGTTGCAGTGATCGGCGCCGGGCCGTTCGGTCTGTCCACCGCCGCGCATCTACGGGCGCGCGGCATTCCCGTACGAGTCTTCGGCGAACCCATGGTGAGCTGGCGGGACCACATGCCCGCGGGCATGCTGCTGAAGTCGACCCCCGCCGCCTCGAACATCGACGCGCCGCAGCGCGGCCACGACCTCGTCGACTACTGCGACGCCGCGGGCATCCCGCGGCTGGTCACGGACGAGGACATCATCCCGGTCGAGACCTTCGTCGCCTACGGGGAGTGGTTCCAGCAGAAGCTGGTGCCCGAACTGGAGCGGGTGCGGGTCGTGTCCGTGGACCGGCGCGGGGACCGCGAGGGCTTCGAGCTCAAGCTGGACTCCGGTGAGACGTTCACCGCGAGGGCCGTCGTCGTGGCGACCGGGCTCTCCGGGCTCGCCCACCTCCCGCCCGAGCTCGCGGGAGCGGCCACGGACGGGCCCAGCCCCACCGGGCCCGTCTCGCACAGCGCGCAGCACCACGACCTGAGCCGGTTCTCCGGCAAGGAGCTCCTCGTCGTCGGCGCCGGACAGTCCGCCCTGGAGACGGCGGCGCTGGCCGCGGAGGCCGGGGCGCGCGTAAGGGTGGTCTCGCGCGGCCACGGCAGGGTGGCGTTCGGGGCGCCGCCCTGGGCCCAGCCCCGCTTCCGCCCGGAGTCTCCCTTCGGGCGTGCCTGGTCGCTGTGGGCCCTCAGCTACTACCCGCACCCCTACCGCCTCCTT
This sequence comes from Streptomyces sp. NPDC046862, assembly GCF_040704615.1. NCBI lineage: Bacteria > Bacillati > Actinomycetota > Actinomycetes > Kitasatosporales > Streptomycetaceae > Streptomyces > Streptomyces sp. NPDC046862. The sequence continues at coordinate 124,704 of NZ_JBEYXP010000012.1, forward strand.
CCCGAAGAGGCCCGCCACTACCTGGTCCGTCGCGTCCTCGGACCGCTGGGCGCCTGGTGGCTGCGCGAGCGCTTCGAGTCCGCGGTGGCCGTACGCGAGGTCGCGCGGATCATCCGCGGCGGCGTGATCGACGGGCGCCCGATGCTCGCGGTCCAGACGCACGGGGGCCGTACGGAGGAGCTGTCGGCCGACCATGTGATCGCGGCGACCGGCTATCGCGTGGACATCGCCGCGATGGACTTCCTCGGGCACGAGCTGCGCACGGAGCTGGTGGTGAGCCGGGGGACGCCGAAGCTGGGCGCCGGCTATCGGTCGTCCGTGCCGGGGCTGTACTTCACGGGCCTGCCGTCGGCGGCGTCGTACGGGCCGGTGATGCGGTTCGTGTGCGGGACGGAGTTCGCGTCGCCGCGACTGGCGAGGCATCTGGCGGCCGCCCACGGGTGAGGGCGCGGATCGCCCGCCCGCTCGTCTGGACATCCGGTCTGCCCTGACGTCCCGTTCGTCACTTTCGGGTGACACCGACGGCGAGCGTCTCGACGATCGGCGGGGCGTCAGGGGCGGGCCCGTGCCGCGCGACAACGTGCGGGCGGACCGGGACCCCGTGACGTCCCAACGGTCAACTCACGTCGTCCGGTTCACGCCGGACAGGTGGGCCTTCCCGATCCGTATTCTCTGATCATGAACCCGCGCACCGCATATGCCTTGATCGCCACTGACCTGGACGGAACGCTGCTCCGCGGCGATGACACGCTCTCCGACAGGTCGCGCGCGGCGCTGGCCAGAGCCGTGGCCGGGGGCGCGCGGCACCTGGTGGTGACGGGACGCCCCGCGCCACGCGTGCGCCCCCTGCTGGAGGACCTCGGGAGCGAGGGGCTCGCGGTGTGCGGGCAGGGCGCGCAGTTGTACGACGCCGGCGCGGACCGGCTGCTGTGGTCGGTGACCCTGGACCGGGAACTGGCCGAGACCGCGCTCGGCAAGATCGAGGCCGAGGTCGGGCAGGTGTACGCGGCCGTCGACCAGGACGGCGTGGACGGGCTCACCCTCATCGAGCCGGGCTATCTGATGCCGCACCCGACCCTGCCCGCCGTACGGGTCCTGCTCCGCGACGACCTGTGGGGCGAGCCCATCAGCAAGGTGCTGTTGCGCCACCCGTCCCTGTCCGACGACGAGTTGGCGGCGGCGGCCCGCGGGGCGGTCGGTTCGCTCGCGACGGTCACCATGTCGGGGCCCGGCACCGTCGAACTCCAGCCATGCGGGGTCACCAAGGCGACCGGCCTCGCCCTGGCCGCCCGGCGCCTCGGGCTGGGCCCGGCCGACACCATCGCCTTCGGGGACATGCCGAACGACATCCCCATGTTCGACTGGGCCGCCCACGGGGTCGCCATGGCCAACGCCCACCCGGAACTCAAGGCCGTCGCCGACGAGGTGACGCTCTCCAACGAGGAGGACGGGATCGCGGTGGTACTGGAGCGGCTGTTCCCGGGGGCGGGGGCGGGGGCGGGGGCGGATGAGGTGCCCGGCCCCCGGTCCGGATCCGCCCCGGTGCCGGGCCGGCGGAGCTCGTCGCCCGCCCGGCCCGGCGGCCGGTAGGTGTTCCGGGATCAGTACGGTCCGTTGACGTTGTCGATCGAGCCGTAGCGCGCGGCGGCGTAGTTGCACGCCGCCGCGATGTTCGCGACCGGGTCGAACGGGTCGTTCGACGTGCCCGCCACGTGGTACTGCTGGAAGGTCGGGTCGATGACCTGGAGGAGCCCCTTGGACGGGGTGCCCGCCGCGGCGTTGGAGTCCCAGTTGTTGATGGCCTGGGGGTTGCCGGAGGACTCGCGCATGATGTTGCGGTAAATGCCGTCGTACGACCCGGGAATTCCGTTCTGCGCCATGATGTCCAGCGCCTGGCGGATCCAGCCGTCGAGGTCGTTCGTGTACGTCGTGTCGGCGACCGGGGCGGCGTCGGTGACGGTCTGCGTGGACAGGTTGGACGCGGCGGACGGTGTGGACGCGGGCGACGGTGTGGACGCCGGGGACGGGGTGGACTTCTTGCCCGCCGTGCCCGCCGTGCCCGCCTTCGCCGTCCTGAGCTTCAGGTGGAGACCCGGGTGGATCATGTGCGGGTCGTGGCCGATGGCCTTGCGGTTGTCCTTGTAGATCTTCCGCCAGCCACCGGGAGTGTCGTACTTCTTCGAGATGCGGTAGAGCGTGTCGCCCTTGGCCACCGTGTACGCAATGGACTTGAGGTGGGGCGCGGACTGGACCGCCTGGATGGAGGCGGGAGCCTGGGCCGGCGTCGCGGCGCTCGCGACGGTCGCGCTCAGGAGGGGAAGGGCGAGGGCGGCGGCGCCGGTTCCGGCGACGACGGCTCCTCGGATGAACGGGTTGGATCTGGGGCGGCAGTGCTTGCCTCGTGCGGCCATGACGCTGTTCCTCTCCGGCGCCTGCGAGGTGAGCTGTCGGGTTCGGGCGGAAAGGTGCCCGGCCGTGTACGGCGACGCGTCGTGCGTGCCGTGCATGGCTTCACCCCGAGCCGGCCCGTCGTGCGGACCGGCGGCTTACCTGGTTCCCCCGCTCCTGCCTGCGTGAGTGGTTGGTCAGTGGGGATTCCGGGCGGCGGCAGGATTCGGCGTCCCGTCCGGATGGACCGTGAACGTATGCGAGAGCACATGTCGGGAACAAGGCCGAAAGCACGACAGAAGCGCCCTTGATCAGCTCTTTGTGGTGCAGAAGTTCGCGAAATCACCGGAAGGCGAAGCTCAACTTGCCTTCTGCAAAGGAAGAGTCGAGAGGGTGGGAGCAGAGGACGTCACGGGGGCGGCGTGACCCAATTCACGGGACGGACCGGATGAAGTGCTGGCAAGGCGGCAATTCGGACAAGTCGACCGCCGATTGGGCGGTCCGGCGAGGCGTGGGCCCGGCCCCCTTTCGGGGTGTCTCACCTCGTGATGGGCGCGAAGTGCGGGGCATACGTTCGGTGTTCCGGGAACTCGCGAACCAACTCCACGCGAAGGGCGTGGAGTACGCGGGGTTCGCGGAGAGTGGGGAGGTCGCGCGGAAGTGGGGGCCGGTCCCGGCCGTGTGGCCGGAACCTTGCGTGCGGGGTGCGTCGTTGTCGTAGCGGTCGCCCGGTGAGCCGGCCGTGGTGGCCGCCCTGAGTGGTTCCGGTGCGAGAGCGGCGTCGGCGCGTGCGGAGGTGTGACGGCGGAGGCCTCGTGCGGAGTGGCGCGGGTGAAGGGCGTACGGATGAGCGAGTTCGACGGGCCCATCGGAGTGATCTCCGGAGCCTCGGGGGCTCGGCGCCTTCGGTGGCCATGGGCGAGGGTGTCGACTCGGGAGTCGGTACATGTCCGCTTGTATCACCTGATCAAGAACATACCGGGCGTGATCCGATACAGCCCGGGCTGGACCCCTGGGCGCCCGTGGTGATCGAAAGGTGACCGGATACGCTGACTCGAGTGATGGCAGCGACAGATCGACAAACCGTGTCATCGACCGTGAGACCGATTTTGAGACCGACCGTGTAACCGTCAGTAGACGTCAGCAGACAGGAGACCCCTCGTGACCGTCGTCGGGCCGTTCGGGCTGAGCGTGCGGGACCAGGCTCTGGAAGCCGATGTCCAGGCCGGATTGGCGGCTGTCGAGGAAGGGCTGCTCGAAGCCACCAAGAGCGAGGTCCCCTTCATCCAGGAGGCCGCGCAGCACCTGCTGCGGGCCGGCGGGAAGCGTTTCCGGCCACTGCTCGTGATGCTCGCCGCGCAGTTCGGGGACCCGTACGCCCCGGGGATCGTCCCGTCGGCCGTAGTGGTCGAGCTCACACATCTGGCCACGCTGTACCACGACGACGTGATGGACGAGGCCGAGGTGCGGCGGAGCGTCCCCAGCGCGAACGCCCGCTGGGGGAACTCCATCGCCGTCCTGACCGGCGACTTCCTGTTCGCGAGGGCCTCCCACATACTGGCCGACCTCGGGCCCGAGGCGGTCCGCATCCAGGCCGAGGCCTTCGAGCGGCTGGTCACCGGGCAGATCCTCGAGACCGCCGGGCCGCGCGACGGGCGGGACCCGATCGACCACTACCTCGACGTCCTCGGCGGCAAGACCGGATCGCTGGTCGCCGTCTCCGGGCGCTTCGGCGCGATGATGTCCGGCGCCGACGAGACGGTCGTGGACGTGCTGACGCAGTACGGGGAGCGGCTCGGCATCGCCTTCCAGCTGGCCGACGACGTACTGGACATCGCCTCCGACTCGCACGAGTCCGGCAAGACGCCGGGCATCGACCTGCGTGAGGGTGTCCCCACCATGCCGGTGCTGCGGCTGCGCGAGCGGGCCGAGCGGCTCGGGCTCGCCGAGGACATCGCGCTGTGCGAGCTGCTGGACTCCGACCTGACCGATGACGCGCGGCACGCGGAGGCGCTGACCCGGCTGCGGACGCATCCCGCGCTGGAGCAGGCGCGGCGGGACACCGTGCGGTACGCGGAGGAGGCCCGGGCCGTGCTGTCGCCGTTGCGCGAGTGCGACGCGAAGGCCGCGCTGGTCGAGCTCTGCGACGCGGTGGTGCACCGCGCCGGTTGAGTGCGGGTGAAGGGCTCGTCCTCAAGCACCGGGCGGGCTCTTTTTGCTGGACCGGTTTTGCTGGACCGGTTTTGCTGGACCGGGTCAGACCGTGCCCGTAGTCCGTGATGCACCGGAACGGCCACCACTGAACGGGTGTCAGCCGGGCGGCGTACTCCCCTGCGACCCCTACGGGTCGGGGGAGGCGCCGCCTCTCCGTGTCATCCCACAGCAGTACATGGAGTTGATTCCGGGGTCTGACGCTTCTCGTTGGCCGATTTGGTCAGATGGAAAGCACCACTCCTCACCGAATCGGGTGAGAATGGCGGCTCGGGGTGGACGAGGACGAGTGCGAGTCACGACGAACAGCCGCCGCCTACGACGGAGGTAAGGCACACATGGCACCGTACGAAACCGACGACAGCGCGAAGGCCGGCGAACCCGACGACGTGCGCGCCGGGCGCCGCAAGGCCTCGCGGTACGTCGTCCCGGTCACGGTGGTGGGGGTGGCGGCCGCGACGATCGGGCTGGTCCCGGCGTTCGCCGGCTCGGGTGACCCCGACCTGCCGAAGATCAGCGCACAGGAACTCGTCGAGAAGATCGCCGCGTCGGACGTACAGCAGGTGTCCGGGACGGTGAAGATCAGCACGGATCTGGGGCTGCCGGACCTGGGCGGGCTGGAGAGCAGCCTCGGCGGAGCCGGGAAGCCCTCCGGTTCGGACGGCGGCTCGTCCGCCGACCCCTCCTCCAAGCTGCTCGAACTCGCCACCGGCACGCACACCGTGCGCGTCGCGGCCGACGGCCCGGACAAGCAGAAGCTGTCGCTGCTGGACAAGGCCTCCGAGTACAGCGTCATCCACAACGGCGACGACGTGTGGGCGTACGACAGTCAGTCGAACGAGGTCTTCCACTCGACCGGCGCGGGCGAGGCCAAGGACCACAAGTCCGGCAAGGCCGCGCCCGAGGACGTCCCGGCCACGCCCCAGAAGCTGGCCGAGGAGGCCCTGAAGGCGGTCGACGACACCACGTCCGTGACCGTGGACGGCACCGCCCAGGTCGCCGGCCGGGACGCCTACAAGCTGCTCATCAAGCCCAAGGCGTCCGGCTCCACGGTCGGTGCCATCTCCATCGCGGTGGACTCGAAGACCGGGCTGCCGCTGAAGTTCACGCTCACCCCGGCGAGCGGGGGCGCGGCCGTCGTGGACGCGGGCTTCACCCAGGTCGACTTCGGCAAGCCGAGCGCCTCCACGTTCGACTTCACCCCGCCGAAGGGCGCGAAGGTCACCGAGGGCGACAAGGCCGAGGCCCGGGGGCACCACGACAGCGCGGCGCCGTCCGGTGAGCACTTCGGTAAGGACGCCGGCAAGGGGCTGGAGGGCGGCGGCCTCGGCAAGGAGATGGAGGGCGGCGGCCTGAAGACCATCGGCGAGGGCTGGAACTCCATCGCCGAGTTCGACACGGGCGGCCAGGGCGTACCCTCCGGGGCCGCCACCGGCAACAGCGACGTCGACGGGTTCCTGAGCTCCCTCGGCGACAAGGTCAGCGGCAAGTTCGGCTCCGGTACCGTCTTCAAGACCCGGCTGATCAACGTCCTGATCACGGACAACGGCAAGGCGTACGCCGGCGCGGTCACCAAGGACGCGCTGGTGAAGGCGGCCAACGCGGCCAAGTAGGACACTGGCCGGGCAGGACACCGGCCAGGCAGGACACCGGCGGGCGGGCCGGGACGGCGCAGGACGCCGTCCCGGCCCGCGGCCGCACCCGAGGGGAGCCATGACGGACGCGAGTGTCATCCACACCCAGGGTCTGACCAAGACCTTCCGGGGCGGCCAGGTGGCCGTGGACCACCTCGAACTCACGGTTCCCGGCGGCAGCGTCTTCGGCTTCCTCGGGCCCAACGGCTCCGGGAAGACCACCACCATCCGCATGCTGATGGGCCTGATCGAGCCCACGTCGGGCACCGCCCGGGTGCTCGGCCGTCCCATGCCGGGCGCCGCCCGCACCGTACTGCCGCAGGTGGGCGCCCTCATCGAGGGGCCCGCGCTGTACGGCTTCCTCTCCGGCCGGGACAACCTGCTGCGGTACGACGCCGCCGACCCCACCGCCGACCCCCGCACCCGGCGGACGCGGGTCGCCGCCGCGCTGGACCGGGTGGGGCTGACGGCGGCCGCGGGCAAGAAGGCGAAGGCCTACTCGCTGGGCATGAAGCAGCGGCTGGGGCTGGCGTCGGCGCTGCTCCAGCCGCGCAGGCTGCTCGTCCTCGACGAGCCGACGAACGGGCTCGACCCGCAGGGAATGCGGGAGATCCGGTCCCTGGTACGGGAGTTGGCGTCCGACGGCACCACCGTCTTCCTCTCCTCCCACCTCCTCGACGAGATCGAGCAGGTGTGCACGCACGCCGCAGTGATGGCCCAGGGGCGACTGCTCACCCAGGGCCCGGTGGCCGACCTGGCGGCCGGGGTGCGCGGACGGCTGGTCGTGACCACACCGGACGTCGGGGACGCGGCCCGGGTGCTCAAGGAACAGGGTGTCGGCGATGTCGTCGTGACGGAGGAACAGGTGACGGGCGAGCCCCCGGAACGGGATCTCGCCGAGGTGAACGCGGCACTGGTGACAGCCGGAGTCCGCGTACGCGGTTTCATGGTCGAACGGGCCTCCCTGGAGGACGCGTTCGTGGCGCTGACGGGGGAGGGCTTCGGTGTCGCAGGCTGAGGCGGCGCAGGCCGGCACGGCAACACGCGGGGAGGCCGCGGAGGTACGGGCTCCGAGCCCGCTCTGGACGTTCGGGCTCTTCCGCAACGAACTCGTCACCACCTTCCGTCGCTGGCGCACCCTCGCGCTGCTCGCCGTACTCGCGGGCGTGCCCGTCCTGGTGGGCGTGGCCGTGAAGATCGAGACCAGTGACGGCTCGTCGGTCGGTGGCGGGGGAGGCGGGGGCCCGGCCTTCATCACCCAGATCACCAACAACGGCCTGTTCCTGGTGTTCACGGCGCTGGCCGCGACCCTGCCCTTCTTCCTGCCGATGGCGATCGGAGTGATCGCCGGGGACGCCATCGCGGGCGAGGCCAACGCGGGGACGCTGCGCTATCTGCTCGTCGCGCCCGCGGGCCGCACCCGGCTGCTGCTCACCAAGTACGCGACGACGATGACGTTCTGTCTGGTCGCCACGCTGGTGGTCGCGGTGTCGGCGCTCGCGGTGGGCGCCCTGCTCTTCCCGCTCGGCGACCTGACGACCATCTCGGGTACGCGCATCAGCTTCGCCGAAGGGCTGGGCCGGTCCCTGCTCATCGCCCTGGTGGTGGCCGCGTCCCTGATCGGTGTGGCCGCCCTGGGGCTGTTCGTGTCGACCCTGACCAGCAGCGGCATCGCGGCGATGGCCACGACGGTCGGCCTGCTGATCACCGTGCAGATCCTCGACCAGATCCCGCAACTCCACGCCCTCCAGCCGTACTTCTTCTCCCACTACTGGCTGTCGTTCGCCGACCTGATGCGGGAACCGGTCTACTGGGACGACCTGCAACGCAACCTGGGACTGCAGTGCCTGTACGCGGCCGTGTTCGGGTCGGCGGCGTGGGCGCGGTTCACCACGAAGGACATCACCGCGTAGGACGTCACCGCGTAGGACGTCACGGCGTAGGACAGCACCGCTCAGCGGTCACGCGGCCTCGGCTCCGACCTCGAACGGGTAGCGCGCGAGCGGCGGCTCCTGGGTGAAGAACGTCTTGGCGCGGGCGAGCGCGGCCGAGTCGTTCAGGACGTCGCCGGGCTTGCTGCCGTTGCCGAACAGGACCCCGCCGAAGTGCATGCGCAGGTACGCGGCCGAATGGTTGAGCGTGCCGACGAGAGGCTCGGCGACCACCTCCTCCTCGTGCGCGAGCGCGGTGACGCCCCACAGGGTGCGGCCGGCCATCCGCGCCGTGAAGTCGATGCCCGGGGTCTCCAGCCAGCCGGACCAGTGGTCCAGGTAGCGCTTGACGGGGGCGGACACCGAGTACCAGTACAGCGGCGAGGCGATCACCACGTCCGTGGCCGCGAGCGTGGCGTCCAGCAGCAGCGCCTCGTCGCCGCTGGCCGGAGGGACGTGGCCGGTGCGGTGGCGCAGGTCCTCGAAGTCGGGCAGCGGATGCTCGGCGAGGCGGATCCACCGCTGCTCGACGTCGGCGGGCAACTGCTCGGCGGCCCTGCGGGCCAGGATCTCGGTGTTGCCACCGGGACGGCCGCTGCCGAGCAGGAACAGGAAGGTGCGGCTCACGAGTCCTCCAGAGTGTGAGGCTTGATTGCGGGAGCGCTTTGCGTGCGGACACGCTCTACATGCGCACACAGTCTATGTGCGCACAAGGCTATATGCGCATGCAACAAAAGCCAAGGGGTCCTGCCAGAGGTCCTGCCGGAGGTCCTGCCTGAGGGTCCTGCAGTGGGCCGTCCCGGGTGGTCTCAGACCGCGGCCGCTCCTGTCAGGCGGGCCAGGTCCGCGCTCTCCCGTGGCAGCGGGGCGGTGAGGTCGCCGATGCGCCAGGCCGGCATCCAGGGAACGTGGTAGACGTCGATGACGGAGCTGATCAGCTTGACGTGCTCGGCCAGTTGGCGGGGCAGGCGGCCGGGCGCGTCGGCGACCAGGACGACGGCGTCGAGGTCGAGCCCCGGCGGTGCGTCACCGCGCCGGAAGGTGTCGAGCGTGTACGAGATGGCGTTGAGCCCCGTGGCATGCGTCCGCGCCACCAGCAGGATCGACTCGGGGTCGCCGTGCTCGGGCCGGGGCCAGTTCCGCCCGGTGTCATGGCCGCCGAACACGGTCGCGAGGGTGGTGGTGCCCGCCCCGCCGTGCGTGGCGACCCAGGCGAACCGCCGGGGACTCGCGACCAGTCGGCCGTTCGACTCCGGTTGCCGCTGCTGTGGTTGGCTCTGCTGCGGTTGCCGCTGCTCTTGCCGCTGCTGCGGTTGCCGCTGCTCCGGCTCGGCGACCGGTCCCCGTACCCAGATCTCCGGTCCGCTCGGCGCCTGTTGTTCTCGCTGCCCCTGCATTGCCCTCTCCTCCTCGTCCGTTACCGATCTTCATAGTGATCGGGCGTTCCCGGAAGCGCGATATCCGCTCCTGGGACGAGCCTGTGACGCTGCGGTGACGCGGGGAGCGGGGGAGATCGGAGAGACTGGTCAGGGAGGGGCTGTGACTTTCGTGGCGTCCTTCGTGGCTCCGAGGGTGCGGTTCTGCCCGAAGTCCCCTTGTTCTGCCGTCCGATGCCCCTTCTTCTGACCCGAGTGAGGAACCATGTCTCGACTCAGCCGCGAACAGAAGCGGGAATTCGAGCGGCCGGAGTACCCGGATTACCCGGAGCACTCGGGTTACCCGAAGTACTCGGAGTACCCGGATTCGGGGTCCGGGACGCTGCCGATCGACGTGCGGGTACCGGCGTCCGGGTCCGGCGCGTCGGTGGGCGGCATGCCGGTGGTGGCCCTCCCCGACGAGCCCCTCCAGAACACCGTCCTCGACTACCTCCACCGCATCGCCGTCGCCACGGGCCACTCCGTCCTCGCCACCGTCCACGACGAGCGCATCGGTTACGCCGTGCCCCTCCGGATCTCCGTGGACGGCTCCAGCAGCTTCGCCGACGAGCCGGTGCGGGTGGAGGAGTCCGGGCCGGAAGCGGAGTTCGGCGTCGGGGAGTCCTCGCCGCAGGCCGCGGCGACTCCCGCCGATACGGTCTCCCCTCCGGTCGGAGAGTTCGGCCCGGCTCCCACGCTCGTACCCCCGCCGGAGCCCGCTCCCGCTCCCACTCCCGTCACCGCCACCGAGGACGACGACTCCGCCCCCAAGCCGCCCCCCGTAAGGGAGTTCGAGATCGCCGAGGCCGTGATGGGCACCGCGGACGCGGACGGGTCGGAGCCCTCGTCCTACGCGGAGCCCGTCGGACGGATCAACGAGGCCGTGCGGGCGGGCCGGATCGACGAGGCCGCCGACCTCGCCGAACTCACCACCGCCCAGGCGTCCGAGACCTTCGGCCCGGACCACCCGGAGGTCCTGTGGCTGCGCGAACTGGCCGCCTACATCGCCTACCTGGGCGGAGACATGCCCAGGTCCTTCCAGCTCTCCCTGGACCTGGCCCGGGTCCGCCACCGCCGGCACGACGCCCGGGCCGCCTACGGCGACGTCCAGAGCGCGGCAGCCGCCTGGCGTGCCGTCCGTGACCCGCACGAGGGGCTGCGCCTGGGCGGCGACCTGATCGACGTGTGGACCGGCCTCACGGCTGAAGCCGGTCCCGCGGCCGAGGACATCGAGCAACTCGAGTCGGCGCGCACCCGCATGGGCCGTCTGGCGAACCGTGCGCGGGCGAGCGAGTCCCCGGAGCCGGCCGCCGGCGCGGAGCACTGACCGGCCCCGGGATCCGTGTCGCTCAGGCCCTCGTCACCGTCACACGAGGACCGCTGCCTCCCCGGCTACGAGGACAGCTCCCACACCGCGTACGCCAGCGCGTCCCCGTTCCGGTCCAGCGCCGTGTCGTTGATGTTGGACGTCGTGTCGCACGAGGAGTGGTAGCAGCGGTCGAAGGACTGCCCGGCCGTACCGCCCCACTTGGCGGCCTGCGCGGCGGACTTGGTGTTGCTCGCGCCGGTGAACAGGCCGCCGACCGGGACGCCCGCGCTCTTGAAGGGGGCGTGGTCGGAGCGGCCGTCGCCCTCGGTCTCGATCTCCGTGGCGACGCCGATGCCCGCGAAGTAGTCCTTGAACGTCTTCTCGATCGCCGGGTCGTCGTCGTACACGAAGTAGCCCGGGTTCGGCGAGCCGATCATGTCGAAGTTCAGGTAGCCGCTGATGCGGTCACGGTTCGCGGTGGAGAGGTTGTTGACGTAGTAGCGCGAGCCGACCAGGCCCCGCTCCTCCGCGCCCCACCAGGCGAACCGGAGGTGCTTCGTGGGCTGGTAGTTGGTCCGCGCGACCGTGAGTGCCGCCTCCAGGACGGCGGCCGAGCCCGAGCCGTTGTCGTTGATGCCGGGGCCCGAGGTGACGCTGTCCAGGTGTGATCCCGCCATGATCACCTGGTTGGTGTCGCCGCCCGGCCAGTCGGCGATCAGGTTGTAGCCGGTGGCGCCGCCGGAGGTGAACTGCTGGACGGTGGTGGTGAACCCGGCCGCGTCCAGCTTGGCCTTGACGTAGTCGAGGGACGCCTTGTAACCGGCACGCCCGTGCGCTCTGTTGCCGCCGTTGGCGGTGGCGATGGACTGGAACTGCGTGAGATGGGCCTTGACGTTGGCGACGGGCAGGTCGGGTGCGGCGGCCGCCGCCTCGGGGGCGGGGGCCGCCCCGGCTATGGACCCGGTGGTGAGCAGCGTGACGGCCGCGACAGCGGCAGCCGCCGTGGCACGCCCGGGAACGGAGAGCTTCATGAGTGGGGGGCTCCGAATTCCGTAGGGATTCCGGGACCGCCACGGGGTTCATGGCGGACACGCGGTGAATCCACAGTGAATGGGGTGCCTCGGATGGTGCTGGTGTGACTGACTGAGCGTCAAGAGTGGTATTCGGTCAGGGGTGTTCGCATAACGGGCGACCGGGCGACATCCGTCCGCTGGGCGGACGTCCGCCTGGAAAGCGAACGGGATCCCGGTGGAACCGGTGGTCTACGGGGCGGTCCGCGGCTTGACGTCCGCCGGACCGGACACGGGGTCGAGCGCGGCACCGGACACGGGGTCGGGCGCGGCACCGGATACGGGATCGGGGGCAGTGCCGGGGACGGGATCGGGGACGGGCTCGCCCACGATGGCGGACGCGGCGGCGGCGCTCGCGGCGTCACGCGCCTCGCTCACGGCTCCGCTGGTCACGGCCCCGCTGATCCCGCTCCTGAGCGCGCGGGCCGCCCGGCGCGCGGTGCGCAGCGCGTCCCAGGTCAGCAGCGACAGCGCCAGCCAGACCAGCGCGAAGCCCGCCCAGCGCTCGGGCGGCATGGCCTCGCCGAAGTAGAGGACGCCGAGCAGGAACTGGAAGACGGGCGCCAAGTACTGCAGGAGCCCCAGCGTGGACAGCGGAACGCGGATCGCGGCCGCGCCGAAGCAGATCAGCGGCAGCGCGGTGACGACGCCGGTCGCGGCGAGCAGCGCGGCGTGCCCCGGGCCCTCGGACCCGAAGGTGGACTCACCCTGCCGGCTCAACCACAGCAGATAGCCCATGGCGGGCAGGAACTGGATCGCGGTCTCGGCCGCCAGCGACTCGATGCCGCCGAGGCCGACCTTCTTCTTCACCAGGCCGTACGTGGCGAAGGAGAACGCCAGGCACAGGGAGATCCACGGCGGCCGCCCGTAGCCGATCGTGAGTACCAGGACGGCGGCGAAGCCGACGCCGACCGCGGCCCACTGCGCCGGCCGCAGCCGCTCCTTCAGCAGGAGCACACCGAGGGCGATGGTCACCAGAGGGTTGATGAAGTATCCGAGGGAGGCCTCGAGCACCTGGCCCGCGTTCACGGCCCAGATGTACACACCCCAGTTGACGGTGATGACCGCCGCGGCCACGGTGACGAGCCCCAGCCTGCGCGGCTGCCGCAGCAGCTCACCGGCCCAGGACCAGCGCCGCAGCACCAGCAGCGCGGCGCCGACGAGGACGAGGGACCAGGCCATCCGGTGGGCGAGGATCTCGGCCGCCCCGGCGGGCTTCAGCAGGGGCCAGAACAGGGGGACGATGCCCCACATGCCGTACGCGGCGAAGCCGTTGAGGAGGCCGGTTCGATGGTCACGCCTTGACTGCCCGGACAACGGCCTCTCCTCACTCGCACGGGCGCGTCGACGCGGCCCCGATCGACGGTAACGCCGACCGCCCCCGCCTGTCATGCCCGTATCGCTATACGGTCATGACAGACGGGGTTTCCAGGAGGAGGTGCCGAGGAGGCCTCGAGAGGCGCTCGGCAGGAGGGCTCCTCAGGAGGGCTGCTCAGGGGGCTGTTCAGGAGCGGCCCGGGCCGGGCGTCAGGCCTTCAGCGCGACCGCGATCGAGTCGGCGATCGGCGTGGTGGGCCGGCCGGTCAGGCGGGACAGGTCACCGGGGGTGCCGGCCAGCTCGCCCTTCTCTATGGAAGCGTCCACGCCGGCCAGGATCTGGGCGAACGGCTCGGGCAGCCCGGCGCCGGTCAGGATGCCCACGTAGACGTCGGCGGGCACGGAGTTGTAGACGATCTCCTTGCCGGTCTGCCTGGCGATCTCGGCCGCGTACTCCGCGTAGCCCCACGCGGTGTCGCCGCTCAGCTCGTACGTCTTGTTCTCGTGACCCTCGCCGGTCAGTACGGCGACGGCGGCGGCCGCGTAGTCGGCGCGCGCGGCGGAGGCGATCCGGCCCTCGCCGGCGGTCTGGACGACGGCACCGTGCTCCAGCACGGGGGCGAGGTTCTCGGTGTAGTTCTCGTTGTACCAGCCGTTGCGCAGCAGGACGTAGGGCAGGCCGGAGGCCAGGAGCGCCTCCTCGGTGCCGCGGTGGTCGTCGGCGAGGGCGGCCTTCAGGGTGCCCGGGGCGCTGGTGTAGGCGAGGAGCGCGACACCGGCGGCCTTGGCGGCCTCGATGACGACCTTGTGCTGGCCGACGCGGTCGTTGCCGACCTCGCTGCCGGAGATGAGGAGCACCTTGTCACCGGCGGACAGGATGCCGTCGAAGGTCTCGGGGGTGTTGTAGTCGGCGATCGCGAGCTTCACGCCGCGGGCCGCGAACCCGGCGGCCTTCTCCTCGCTGCGCACGACAGCGGTGATCTGCTCGGCGGGAACCTTCTCCAGCAGGCCCTCGATGACGAAGCGGCCCAGGTTCCCGGTGGCGCCGGTGACGACGATGCTCATGATGCAGACAACTCCTCGGTGGGGTGGCTCTGCCGCTAACCCTAAGGGGAGCGCTAACTCTCCGAAAGTACCCACTTTGAAGTAAGGTACTGGCATGGCCGTAAGCAGCGTCACGACGAACGTCCCCACCGGAAAGTACGACCTCGGCGAGGAGATGTGCCCGTACCGTCTCGTCCTGGAGCACGTCACCAGCCGCTGGGGCGTCCTCGTTCTGATCGAGCTCCTGGACCGCCCGTACCGCTTCAGCGAACTGCGCCGGGCGATCGGCAGGGTCAGCGAGAAGATGCTGACGCAGACGCTCCAGACCCTGGAGCGCGACGGCCTGGTCCACCGCGACGCCAAGCCGGTGATCCCGCCGAGGGTCGACTACTCCCTGACCGATCTGGGCCGCGAGGCCGCGGAGCAGGTCCGTGCGCTGGCCATGTGGACGGCGGAGCGGATGGGTGAGGTGGAGAAGGCGCGGGAGGCGTACGACGTGGCGAAGACCGCGGGAGCCGGGGCCAGGGCCGGGGCCGGGGTCGCGAAAGCGCGACCCTGAGCGGAGAGGGTCTGCGAGCGGAGAGGGGCCGCCCGTCCCGCCTCCCGGCCCGGCGCCCGTGGGGCACACACGGGTCAGGGCGCCCGTCGACGTACAAGCCATGTCCACCCGTGCGCCCCCCTCTTGCCTCTCACGCGCGATCGAACCGCCGGGCAGGCTGAGGGGAGGGGCGGTTTCGCCCACCGTGCGCCGGCCCGCCCATGCCACCGGCCGGGCTGCACGGCTACCGTCTGCGGCTACCGTCCGGGGAGAAGCTTGACATGGCCACACTGACTCCGGTTGCGCGGCGGATCGGGTCCGCGGTGGTGTCGGCTCTCGGCCTGGTGCGGGCGCCGTTCAGCGCGCGCGGCGACCGCCGTCGGCGTCAGGAGGAGCTCACCGTGGAACTCCTCGCCAGGCTCGGGTGCATCGCCGAGGGCATCGAGCACATGGTGGAGGAGATCCACCGCGCGAACCTGATCCGGCAGCACCGCCTCGTCACCGAACAGCTGGACCGCGCGATCGACGACCCCTCGCTCGCCGCCGCCCTGTCCACCCTGAACGGGATCTCCGACCTCAAGCGCCGCCAGCTGATGTTCGCCAACCGCGAGTACGGCACGATCCTGCTGGCCCACCGCATCGGTTACGTCGACTGGAACGAACTGGTCGGCCACCTGCGCATGCTCTCCCGCAACGAGGTCTTCGCGGAGTACTGGGAACGCACGGTCGAGCACCGCAGGAGCCTGCCCGAGGAGTCCCTGGAGGCCCGGGTCGGCAGAGCCGTCGACACGATCATGGAAGAGCTCGCGGAGGACCCGGACGAATGGTGGGTGGTGGGTCCCGCGCCCGAGGAGGTGGACCCTGCGCCCGGGCACGCGCCCGGTCGTCCCGCAGCCATGCCCGGGCACGCGCCTGGGCACGCCCCCGAGCCCCCGGGCGAGAGCCGCTCCTGACCCTGCTTCGGTACGCCGTGCTTCGGTACGCCGTGCTTCGGTACGCCGTGCTTCGGTACGCCCTGCTTCGGTACGCCCTGCTTCGGTAGGCCGTGCTTCGGTACGCCGTCCGCCAGGAGCGATCATGACGGGTCGGCAGGGTTGGGGAGGAACGCGTCGGGTCATGAATTTTGCCGGGGTCGCCGTGACCCCGGGGGTGCGTCAGTCGTTATAGGGCGCCACCCCCAAACCCGGGGCTTCACCGCCCCGAGTGAGAGGGGACCGCCCGTTGCGCATTGAGCTCTCTTCCGCCCGCATCACCCGACGGCTCGGTGATTCGCCCCGCCAGCGGGGGAGCCTGACCGGAGAGTCCTGCCCGGACCTCTTCGAACTCACCGACGGCAACTTCGCCGTCATCGGCACCGAAGCCACCGCCGCCCTCGACCCCCACCTCCCCTCCGACGCGGCCCGAGCCGACTACGAGCGCATCGTCGTCATCACCCGCGAGACTCTCGTCCGCGCCAAGCGGGACATCCCCGACGTATGACGGACGGAGGGCCTGGAGGCGTACCGCGCCCCAGGCCCTCGAAGACGACTACCTCCGACCGTCAGCCGACGACCGTCCAGGTGTCCCCGCCGGCCAGCAGCGCCCCCAGGTCCCCCTTGCCGTTCTGCTCGATCGCGGAGTCCAGCTGGTCCGACATCTGGTCGTCGTACACGGGCCGCCGCACGGACCGGAGCACGCCGATCGGAGTGTGGTGCAGTGTGTCCGGGTCCGCCAGCCGCGACAGCGCGAAGGCGGTGGTCGGTGACGTGGCGTGCGCGTCGTGGACCAGGATCCGCGCCTCGTTCTCCGGTGTCACCGTGACGACCTTCAGATCACCGGTGGCCTGGTCGCGGACCACGCCCTTGGAGTCGTCGGTGCCGAAGCGGATCGGCTGCCCGTGCTCCAGGCGGATCACGGCCTCCTCGGCCTGCTGCCTGTCCTTCAGTACCTCGAAGGCGCCGTCGTTGAAGATGTTGCAGTTCTGGTAGATCTCCACCAGCGCCGTGCCGGGATGGGCCGCCGCCTGCCGCAGCACCTCCGTGAGGTGCTTACGGTCGGAGTCCACCGTCCGCGCCACGAAGGACGCCTCCGCGCCGATCGCCAGCGATACCGGGTTGAAGGGTGCGTCCAGGGACCCCATCGGCGTCGACTTGGTGATCTTGCCGACTTCGGAGGTGGGGCTGTACTGGCCCTTGGTCAGGCCGTAGATCCGGTTGTTGAAGAGCAGGATCTTGAGGTTGATGTTGCGGCGCAGGGCGTGGATGAGGTGGTTGCCGCCGATCGAGAGCGCGTCACCGTCACCGGTGACGACCCACACGCTCAGGTCACGGCGCGAGGACGCCAGCCCGGTGGCGATGGCGGGCGCGCGCCCGTGGATGGAGTGCATCCCGTAGGTGTTCATGTAGTACGGGAAGCGGGAGGAACAGCCGATGCCGGAGACGAAGACGATGTTCTCCTTGGCGAGACCGAGCTCGGGCATGAAGCCCTGGACGGCCGCCAGGATGGCGTAGTCGCCGCAGCCGGGGCACCAGCGCACTTCCTGATCGGACTTGAAGTCCTTCATGGACTGCCTGGCCTCGGCCTTGGGCACGAGGGAGAGCGCCTCGATCGTGCCCGCGCCTTCCGTGGACGTCTCAGCCATCGATGGCCTCCTTGAGAGCCGTGGCGAGCTGTTCCGCCTTGAACGGCATACCGTTCACCTGGTTGTAGGAGTGGGCGTCCACCAGGTACTTCGCCCGGACCAGCGTGGCCAGCTGACCGAGGTTCATCTCCGGGATCACCACCTTGTCGTAACTCCGCAGCACCGCGCCGAGATTCCGCGGGAAGGGGTTGAGGTGGCGCAGGTGGGCCTGGGCGATGGGCTCCCCGGCGGTGCGCAGGCGTCGTACGGCGGCGGTGATGGGCCCGTAGGTCGATCCCCAGCCGAGGACGAGGGTCTTCGCGCCGTGCGGGTCGTCGACCTCGACGTCGGGGACGTCGATGCCGTCGATCTTGGCCTGGCGGGTGCGGACCATGAAGTCGTGGTTGGCCGGGTCGTACGAGATGTTGCCCGTGCCGTCCTGCTTCTCGATGCCGCCGATGCGGTGCTCCAGGCCCGGAGTGCCCGGAATCGCCCAGGGGCGGGCGAGGGTCTGCGGGTCACGCTTGTAGGGCCAGAAGACCTCGGTGCCGTCGTCCAGGGTGTGGTTGGGCCCCTGGGCGAAACGGACCCGCAGGTCCGGCAGCTCGTCCGGCTCGGGGATGCGCCAGGGCTCGGAGCCGTTGGCCAGGTAACCGTCGGACAGCAGCATCACCGGCGTGCGGTACGTCAGCGCGATCCGGGCCGCCTCCAGGGCGGCGTCGAAACAGTCGGCCGGGGTGCGCGGCGCGATCACCGGGACCGGTGCCTCGCCGTTGCGCCCGTACATCGCCTGCAGCAGGTCCGCCTGTTCCGTCTTGGTCGGCAGACCCGTCGACGGTCCGCCGCGCTGGATGTCGATGACCAGCAGCGGCAGTTCCAGGGAGACGGCGAGCCCGATCGTCTCGGACTTCAGCGCCACGCCGGGGCCGGAGGTCGTGGTCACCCCCAGCGAACCGCCGAAGGCCGCGCCGAGTGCGGCGCCGATGCCGGCGATCTCGTCCTCGGCCTGGAAGGTGCGTACACCGAAGTTCTTGTGTCTGCTGAGCTCGTGCAGGATGTCCGAGGCCGGAGTGATCGGGTACGAGCCCAGGAACAGTGGCAGGTCCGCCTGCCGGGACGCGGCGATCAGCCCGTACGACAGCGCCAGGTTCCCGGAGATGTTGCGGTAGGTGCCGACCGGGAAGGCCGTGGCCGCCGGCGCGACCTCGTAGCTGACGGCGAAGTCCTCGGTGGTCTCGCCGAAGTTCCAGCCCGCGCGGAAGGCGGCGATGTTGGCGGCCGCGATGTCGGGCTTCTTGGCGAACTTGGCCTTGAGGAACTTCTCGGTGCCCTCGGTGGGCCGGTGGTACATCCACGACAGCAGGCCGAGGGCGAACATGTTCTTGCTGCGCTCGGCCTCTTTGCGGCTGAGCGCGAATTCCTTCAGCGCCTCCACGGTCAGCGTGGTCAGCGGCACCGGGTGGAGGTGGTAGCCGTCGAGGGAGCCGTCCTCCAGGGGGTTGGCGGCGTACCCGACCTTCTGCATCGCCCGTTTGGTGAACTCGTCGGTGTTGACGATGACCTCCGCGCCCCGCGGCACATCGCCGATGTTCGCCTTCAGAGCGGCCGGGTTCATCGCGACCAGTACGTTCGGCGCGTCGCCCGGGGTGAGGATGTCGTGGTCGGCGAAGTGCAGCTGAAAGCTCGAAACCCCGGGCAGGGTGCCGGCGGGGGCGCGGATCTCGGCGGGGAAGTTCGGCAGGGTGGACAGGTCGTTGCCGAATGACGCCGTCTCGGAGGTGAAGCGGTCACCGGTGAGCTGCATGCCGTCACCCGAGTCCCCCGCGAAACGGATGATCACTCGATCCAGCCGGCGGACGCCCTTCACTCCCGCCGGATTGCGCTGCTCTCCCACGACGGCCTCGTCGGCCGGCTCCGCTGGGCTGCTGACCTGGCTGGTCACTGAACTGGACCTCCCTTGAGGCGGCTGTCTGGGAGTGGCCGTCCCGGCGGCCGTCCCAAGGTCAACCCTACGTCTGTAAGGGTCGCCTTCCCTCGGCCATTCGCATGATGGATGCGCATCTGAGACGGCCCGACGCCCCGACTTGACCCGATGTACTCGACGCTCACGGTGAAGACGCCCCGTACCCGTCCATCGGTTCTCGGTCCAACGTCCCACTGGTGGTGCGGACATTTCCCATCTGACACGGTGTCAGCTCTTCATGAGTTCAGATAGGTCAGCACCGCCAGCACGCGCCGGTGATCCCCGTCACTCTGGGACAGCCCGAGCTTCAGGAAGATATTGCTGACGTGCTTCTCCACGGCACCGTCACTCACCACGAGCTGCCGCGCGACCGCCGAATTGGTCCGCCCCTCGGCCATCAGCCCCAGGACCTCGCGCTCCCTCGGGGTGAGGCCCGCGAGCACGTCCTGCTTGCGGCTGCGCCCCAGCAGCTGCGCGACGACTTCCGGATCCAGTGCCGTGCCCCCCTGGGCCACGCGCACCACGGCGTCCACGAACTCGCGCACTTCGGCCACGCGGTCCTTCAGCAGATAGCCGACACCGTGACTGGAACCGGCGAGCAGCTCCGTGGCGTACTGCTCCTCCACGTACTGCGACAGCACGAGCACGCCGAGGTCCGGATGCTCCCGCCGCAACTGCACGGCCGCCCGCACCCCCTCGTCCGTGTGCGTCGGCGGCATCCGCACGTCCGCGACCACCACGTCCGGCAGCTCGCCCTGCGCCGCCAGCTCCGTGATGGTCTTGATCAGCGCGTCTCCGTCTCCGACCCCCGCGACGACCTCGTGCCCACGGTCGGTCAACAGCCGGGTCAGCCCCTCTCTGAGCAGCACCGAATCCTCGGCGATGACCACGCGCACTCTGTCCTCCACGATCCCCGGCCCCCCGAGCCCTGTGTGTCCGGCCGCGTCCCGCCGCCTGTCGACACATCAGTATCCCGCGTGGTGCCTCCGGCGGTCGGGCGGTTTTCGCGTCTGCCGGGTTCTTGTGGGTGGCTCGGTGCGGGTTCGTCGTGGCTTGTCGCGCAGTTCCCCGCGCCCCTGAAGGCCTGGGGCGTGCCCTGCACTATGACTGCGCCCCTGAAAGGCCCCGCCGCACTCCGACGCCGCAACACGCCGAAGGCAACGCCCGCCCCCGCGCACCCGCAGCCGCGTACGTACCGAAGGGGGTGTGCCGGGAGGTGTCCGCCCGCAGCGGCCGGCGTCCGCCGCCGAGTGGCTGACCGCCCACAGCGCCGCCGGACCGAGGACGGAGACCTCGCGGCGCGCCCCCGACCCACGAACAAAAGCGTAGGCGCCCGCGCCACAACGGCGGGAAAGCCGCCCACGACAGGAACCGTGACGGCGAAGCCGCGCAGGGACGAGCCCGCTCACGACAGGAACCGTGACGGCGAAGCCGCGCAGGGACGAGCCCGCTCACGACAGGAACCGTGGCGACGAAGCCGCGCAAGGACGAGCCCGCTCACGACAGGAAGCGTGACAGCCGGCCCGAGCCCGAGCCCGGCGCCGACTCCGAGCCCGGCGCCGACTCCGAGCCCGACCCCTGTCCAGCCCCCCACCCCCGGCGCCCCCGCCCGGACACAGCACGGCGCCCCCCCCGCCCGTGCGACCGCACGAACGGAGGGCGACCCCAGCCGGCCCAAGGTCAAGAGGGCCCGGCAAGGCCGTCAGCCATCTATGCCCGACCATCTATGCCCGACCACCTACGCCCGACGCCACGGCAGCTCCGCCGTGATCCGCGTAGGCCCCGCCACCGGCGAATCCACCACCAGGATCCCGTCCACGGCGTCCAACCGCTCGGCGAGCCCCGCCAGCCCCGACCCCGCCGACGTGTCGGCCCCACCGACCCCGTTGTCCACCACCTGGAGCATCAGCCGGTCGTCCACCTTCCACACATCCACCGTCGCGCGAGTGGCCCTGGAGTGCTTGCTGACGTTCTGCAGCAGCTCGGACACCGTGAAGTACGCGATCCCCTCGATCGCGGGCGCCGGCCGAGCCACCGGCAGATCCACCTCCACCTGCACCGGCACCGTGCACCGCGAGGCGACGGCCGACAACGCCGCGTCCAGCCCCCGGTCGGTGAGCACCGCCGGATGGATCCCCCGCGCCAGGTCCCGCAACTCCTGCAGCGCCGTCTTCACCTCACCGTGCGCCTCGTCCACCATCCGCGCCGCCGCCTGCGGATCCTCCGCCAGCTTCTCCTTCGCGAGCCCGAGATCCATCGCCAGCGCCACCAGCCGAGCCTGCGCCCCGTCGTGCAGATCGCGCTCGATGCGGCGCAGGTCGGCCGCCGCGGTGTCGACCACGACCCCCCGGTCGGACTCCAGCTCCACCACCCGCGTCGCCAGCAGGGACGGCCCCAGCAGCCCCCGCACCATCAGACCGTCCACCGTCGTCAGCGCCCGCACGATCCACGGCGTGGCCATCGTGATCAGCAGCCCGACCAGCACGGTCACGGTGATCTCGAACGGGTTGTCCAGGTACACGTGGTGCGACTCGTCGCCGTACAGCTGGATCCCGCCCTGGCCCACCCACATGGGGAAGACCCAGAACCACAGCGGATACGTCAGCATCGACCACCCGAAGACCCACAAATTCACCGCCACCACGAACGAGAACACCGCCCACGGGAACTGCACCATCGCGTACAGCATGTGCCGCCACGAGGTGCCGCTCTTGAGCATGGCTCCCATCCACGCCATCGCCCCGGACCGCTTCATCCGCAGCGGCTCGGGCGAAGCCACCTCCACCCCGAGCAGCCCACGCGCCCGGGCGCGCTCCATCGCGCCGAGCCCCCGGGCCCCCGCCAGCGCGCCGGCCAGTACGGGCACGCCGAGGAACGTGACGAGCAGCCCGGCTCCGAGCGACACCATCGTCACGGCGTACGTGAACATCAGGATGCCGATCGGCAGGCTCAGCAGCACATACGCGAACTCCCGCCAGCTGCGCGCCTCGAACGGTGCCCGCAGTCCCGCCGGGAGCCGGTGCCGCCGCTTCCCGACCGCCTCGGAGCCACCCCAGCTCCCGTACCCCTGTCCGTACTCCGTGGCCATGGCCGCCATCCGTTTCTCTTCGGATCCCACACGTCGAATGTCGTGGTTCCACCTTGCTCGCCGCGAGCGGGCCGGACCATGAAGGCCGTCGGCCTCTTCAGGCGGGGGTTTTCCCTACCGCCCGCGGCTGCCGCTCTCACCTCCCGCGCACCGCCTCGTCCCCCCGGTCCCGCCACGGCAGCTCCGCCGTCACCGTCGTCGGCCCCCCGGCCGGCGAGTCGACGACGAACAGCCCGTCCACCGCGCCCAGCCGCTCCGCGAGCCCCGCCATCCCCGTACCGCCGTCGAGACGGGCACCGCCGCGGCCGTCGTCCGAGACCTGGATCAGCAGCCGTTCCTCCGAGCGCCACACGTCGACCGCCGCGGTCCGGGCGCCACTGTGCTTGCTGACGTTCTGCAGGAGCTCGGAGACGGTGAAGTAGGCGATGCCCTCGATCGCCGCGGCCGGCCGGGTGGCGAGGTCGACGGTCACCGTCACGGCCGCCGTGCACCGCGAGGCGACGGCCGACAACGCCGCGTCCAGCCCCCGGTCGGTGAGCACCGCCGGATGGATCCCCCGCGCCAGGTCCCGCAGCTCCTGGAGCGCCAGCTTCACCTCGCCGTGCGCCTCCTCGACCATCGCCGCCGCCGCGTCGGGGTCCTCCAGGAGCTTCTCCTTGGCCAGGCCGAGGCCCATCGCGAGGTTCACCAGGCGGGCCTGGGCGCCGTCGTGCAGATCGCGTTCGATGCGGCGCAGATCGGCCGCCGCCGTGTCGACCACGACCCCGCGGTCCGACTCCAGCTCCGCGATACGCCGCTCCAGCTCCTCGGAGGGACTGAGGAGGCCACGCACCAACGCCCGGTCCACGTTCGTCAGCCCACGCGCGATGTACGGCAGGACCGGCCACGCCACGAACAACGAGGTGATCGTGACGGTGAAGGTCACGATCCCCCAGGGCAGCCGCATGAACTCGTACAGCATCGTGCGCCAGCCCACCGGGTCCTTCACGCTCATCCACGCCTGCGAGACGAACCCCCCGCTCCCGCGCAACGACAACGGCAGCGGACTCGGCTCGTCCACGCGCACCCGCAGCAGCGCCCGGGCCCGCCGCCGCTCCAGCTTCCCCAGCTGCCGGGCCCCCAGCAGCGCGGCCGCGAGCAACGGGAAGCCGATGACCGTCACCGTCAGAAATGCGGAGGTGAACAGCACGGCCACGACGTACACGAACCCGAGCAACGCCACCGGCAGATTGACAAGGAGATGCGCGATCTCCCGCCACGTCTGGCCGCCGAACGCGAACCGGGCGGGCGGTAACGGATCGGACAGCGTCCGGTCGGCGGACCGCGGCCGCACGGTGGGCGGGACCCACGGGACCTGCCCGTTTCGCGAGCCCTGCCCGTGCCGCGAATTCTGTCCGGCCGACGAGTGCTGTTCGGCCGGCGAGGGCTGTTCGCCCGACGAGGGCTGTTCGGCCGGCGACTGGGGTTCGGTCCGCGAATACTGTCCGCGCCGTGGGTCCTGTCTGTCCGGTGAGTTCTGTCTGTCCCGCGAAGAGTGCGGCTGGGCGGAGCCGGCGGGGATACGAGCGGTCATGTCCCCAGCCTGCCCGGCCCGCCCCCGCCCGCGCCATGCTGCGGACCGCCCGGCCATCCTGGGGAAAACCCCACCATCCCCGGCAGCCCGGGCGGCCTCCGCACGTCGAGCCGGGGCGCGTTACCGTTCAAGCTGTGACGGGCTGCTTACCGTTTCTTTAGCAGGGCCTAGACTCCCGTGCGTACAGATCACCGAACCGCAGCGTTCACGACGGCCGGAAGGCCAGGGCCGGGCAGGTCGCAGCCGACGCCAGGACCGGACAGGTCGGGACGGGCAGGTCGGGACGGGCAGCCAGGATCGGACAGGCCGGGGCCGACTGGTCGAAATTCACCAGGGGCGAAGCCAGGGAGTGAGGGGACGGACGTGCCGGAACCGACGGTTGTCGCCGCCGTTGCCGCTGTCGCGGAACACGGAACCGTGACCGGCACTGGAACCGTGCCGGGAGCGGGGACCGTGGTCGCGGCGGACTACTTCCAGTCCTACTCGGTCGTCGGCCTGCTCGCCGCCATCGGCGTGCTGTTCGTCGCCGTCGCCTTCGGTGCGGGCCGCCTGCTGCGCCCCGTCGTCCCCACCCCCGAGAAACTCCTCACCTACGAGTGCGGAGTCGACCCCGTGGGCGAGGGCTGGGCGCACACCCAGGTCCGCTACTACGTGTACGCCTTCCTGTACGTGATCTTCGCCGTCGACTCGATCTTCCTGTTCCCCTGGGCGACGGTCTTCGCCGCCCCCGGCTACGGCGCGGCGACGCTCGTGGAGATGTTCATCTTCCTGGGCTTCCTGGCCGTCGGCCTGCTCTACGCATACAAGAAGGGCGTCCTGGCATGGACGTGAAGCCAGATCCTGGCAAGGACATGACGCCGGAAGCGACTCCTTCGGAGCCCGTTCTGCTGCCGGAACCGAAGCGCCTCGGCGCGCTCGCGCGCCTCGCCCCGGAACCGATGAAGGTCATCCTCAACTGGGGCCGCCGCTACTCGCTCTGGGTGTTCAACTTCGGCCTCGCCTGTTGCGCGATCGAGTTCATCGCCGCGTCGATGGCCCGCCACGACTTCATCCGTCTCGGCGTGATCCCCTTCGCGCCCGGCCCGCGCCAGGCCGACCTGATGGTCGTCTCCGGCACGGTCACGGACAAGATGGCCCCGGCCGTGAAGCGCCTGTACGAGCAGATGCCGGAGCCGAAGTACGTCATCTCCTTCGGTGCGTGCAGCAACTGCGGCGGCCCCTACTGGGACTCGTACTCCGTGACGAAGGGCGTCGACCAGATCATTCCCGTCGACGTCTACGTCCCCGGCTGCCCGCCCCGCCCGGAGGCCCTGCTCCAGGGCATCCTGAAGCTCCAGGAGAAGATCGCGCGCGAGTCGCTGGGGGAGCGGTACGGCCACGGAACGCGTCCCTCGGCGGCCGCGCTGCAGAGCGGGCTCGTGACGCCACCGGCTGCCACCGGGGAGGGGGACCGGTGACCGGCTGGCTCCCCGCACCCGTCGAGGAACTCTTCGGCCCCGAGGCCACGGCCGAGGAGTCGTACGGCGTCCTCACCGTGGACGTCCCGTCCGCATCCTGGACCCAGGCGCTCCGCACGGCCCACTCCGCGCTGGGCTGCACGTACTTCGACTGGCTGAGCGCGGTCGACGAACCCGGCACGGGCTTCCGCGTCGCCGCCCACGTCGTCGCCCTGTCCCCGGTCCGCCGTCTCCTGCTCCGCACCACGGTCCCGCACGAGACCCCCGCCCTCCCGACCGCCACCGGCGTCTACGCGGGCGCGGCCTGGCACGAGCGCGAGACCCACGAAATGTTCGGCGTCACCTTCGAGGACCACCCGGGCCTCGACCCGCTCCTGCTGCCCGAGGGCTTCGAGGGACACCCCCTGCGCAAGGACTTCGTCCTGGCCGCGCGCGTGGCCAAGGCCTGGCCGGGCGCCAAGGAGCCGGGCGAGTCCGACCACGGCGGCCCCAAGCGCCGCCAGATGCTGCCCCCGGGCGTCCCCGACCCCAACGAGTGGGGTCCCCTGAAGGGCCAGCTCCCCCCGGCCCCGTCCCGCCCCACCCGCGACCGCCCGTCCCGCGCCGCCGGAGAACGCCCCACCCGCGCCGCAGGCGACCGCCCGGTCCGCCGCACCCGCTCGGCAAGCGAGGGCTCGGCCAGCCAGACGACAACGCCTCCGCGCCGTACCCGTACCGCATCCGAGGGTTCGGCCGGCCAGGCCGAGTCCCCCTCGGAGACCACCCCGACCCGGCGTTCACGCAGCGCGAGCGAGGGTTCCGCGAGCCAGACCCCGGAGCCCACGGAGGCGGCGCCCGCCACGGGGGCCACGCAGCCGGAGGCCTCGACCGAACCCCGCCCCGAGGGCCCCGGCCCGAAGGAACCAACCGCCCCGCGCAGCGCCGACGCCCCCTGGCACCACGCCCGCCCCACCTTCGACGAACCCGACCCCACCCCGAAGCCGAGCCCGGATTCGCAGCCGCAGCCGAGCCCGGATTCGCAGCCGCAACCGCAACCGCAACCGCAACCGAAACCGCAACCGCAGCCGCAACCGAAACCGGACCGGGACTCACAGCCAAAGCCGACGCCCAAGCCCGACCCGGCTCCGGCCCCGACGGAGGACCCGGCCCCGACCGAGGCCCCGGACTCCACCCCCGACGACCCCGCAGGAGGCACGCCGTGAACGACGCGCTCGACGTCGCCCTGCGACTCCTCGTCGTCTTCGTCGTCTTCCTCACCTTCCCCCTGATCATCGGCCAGACAGAACACAAGGTCATGGCCCACATGCAGGGCCGCCTCGGCCCCATGTACGCCGGCGGCTTCCACGGCTGGGCCCAACTCGTCGCCGACGGCGTCAAGTTCGCCCAGAAGGAAGACATCGTCCCCGCGGGCGCGGACCGCCGTGTCTTCCAGCTCGCCCCGGCCGTCGCCCTCCTGCCGTACCTCCTCGTCCTCCTCGCCATCCCCATCGGCCCCGGCGAGGGCGCGGTCGGCGAGGTCATCGACGCGGGCATCTTCTTCGTCCTCGCCGTCATGGGCGTCGGCGTCCTCGGCTCCCTCATGGCCGGCTGGGCCTCCGCCAACAAGTTCTCCCTCCTCGGCGGCCTGCGCACCGCCGCACAGCTCCTCGCCTACGAACTCCCGATGCTGCTCGCCGCCGCCTCCGTGGCGATGGCGGCCGGCACCGTCTCCCTCCCGGGCATCGTCGACGCCTTCGAGTGGTGGTGGCTGCCCTGGCAGATCGTCGGAGCGATCATCTTCTTCGTCGCCGGCCTCGCCGAGCTGCAGCGGCCCCCGTTCGACATGCCCGTCGCCGACTCGGAGATCATCTTCGGCGCCTACACCGAGTACACCGGCCTCCGTTTCGCCCTCTTCCTCCTCGCCGAGTACGCCGGGATCGTCGTCCTGTGCGGCCTGACCACCGTCCTCTTCCTGGGCGGCTGGCACGGCCCCTGGGGCGCCGACGGCCTCGGCTGGGTCTGGACCCTGCTGAAGACCGCGCTCCTCGCCTTCCTGGTCATCTGGCTGCGCGTCACCTATCCCCGTCTCCGCGAGGACCAGCTCCAGAAGCTCTCCTGGACCCTCCTCGTCCCGCTCGCCCTCGCCCAGATCGCCCTCACGGGCGTCGTCAAGGTGGTGAACTCCTAAACCATGGCCCCCATCCCCGGCTCCGGCCTGGCCAAGGGCCTGGCCGTCACCCTCCGCACGATGACGAAGAAGACCGTCACCGAGCAGTACCCGGACGCCCAGCCCGACCTTCCGCCCCGCACCCGCGGTGTGATCGGCCTGTTCGAGGAGAACTGCACGGTCTGCATGCTGTGCGCCCGCGAGTGCCCGGACTGGTGCATCTACATCGACTCCCACAAGGAGACGGTCCCGCCCACCGCCCCGGGCGGCCGCGAGCGCAGCCGCAACGTCCTCGACCGCTTCGCCATCGACTTCTCCCTCTGCATGTACTGCGGTATCTGCATCGAGGTCTGCCCCTTCGACGCCCTCTTCTGGTCCCCCGAGTTCGAGTACGCCGAGACCGACATCCGCGAGCTCACCCACGAACGCGACAAGCTCCGCGAGTGGATGTGGACCGTCCCGGCCCCGCCCGCCCTCGACCCCGGCGCGGAGGAGCCCAAGGAGATCGCCGCCGCCCGCAAGTCCGCGGAGAAACTGGCCGCGGCCGCCCAGGCCGCCTCCGAAGCCCAGGCAGAGCCGGAAGCCAACACCGGGTCCGGGACCGATACAGGGTCCGGGACCGACTCCCGGTCAGCCTCCGCCACCCACCGGAAGCCGCAGGAAGGAGAGTCATGAGCCTCTCCGCAGCCGCCGCCACGGTGGCGCACCCCGCGACCACGGCGGCCGGTGCCGCCACCGCCGCCGACACCCACGGCTTCCTCTCCCCGACCGGTGTCGAGATCGCCTTCCTCCTCGTCGGCCTGGTCACCCTCGGCGCCGCGATCGTCACCGTCACCACCCGGCAACTCGTGCACGCCGCGCTGTGGCTGGTGGTCGCGCTCGGCGGCCTCGCCGTCGAGTACCTCCTGCTCACAGCCGAGTTCATCGCCTGGGTGCAGGTCCTCATCTACGTCGGTTCCGTCGTGGTCCTCCTCCTGTTCGGTCTGATGCTCACCAAGGCCCCCATCGGGCGCTCCCCGGACGCCGACTCCGGCAACCGCTGGGCCGCCCTCACCGTGGCCGTCGCCTCGGCCGCCGCCCTGGTCTGGGTCGTCGTCGACGCCTTCCGCACGACGTGGGTCGACCTGGACGGTGCCGCCGCCGGCTCCACCGAGGTCACCGGCAAGGCCCTCTTCCAGAACTGGGTCCTCCCCTTCGAGGCCCTCTCCGTCCTCCTCCTCGCCGCCCTCGTCGGCGCGATCGTCCTCTCCCGCAAGGCAGCCAAGAACGAGCCCCCCGGCAGCAAGGCAGCAGCAGGCAAGGCAGACGGAGACAAGACAGACGGAGACAAGACAGACGGAGACAAGACAGACGCAGACGAGGCAGCAGCGCACAAGGAAGCCGCAGACAAGGAAGAGGCCCGCTGATGCACCTCGCCTACCCCGCCGTGCTCTCCAGCCTCCTCTTCTGCACCGGCCTGTACGGCGTCCTCGCGCGCCGCAACGCCATCCTGGTCCTCATGTCGGTCGAGCTGATGCTCAACGCCGTCAACCTCAACCTCGTCGCCTTCGACGTCTGGCTCAGCCGGGCCGCACAGGACACCCTGCACTCCGGCCAGGCCCTGACCCTGTTCACCATCGCCATCGCCGCCGCCGAGATCGGCATCGGCCTGGCGATCGTGCTCGCCGTGTACCGCAACCGCGGCACCTCGGACATCGACAAGCTCCGCGACACCGCCGAGGGCCACGAATCCGACGGCCATGGCACCGACGGCCCCGACAGCGAAGCCCCCGCTGCCCAGAAGGCTAAGGCCACCGCGTGACCACGACCACCCTCGCCGCCCTCGTCCCCCTCCTTCCGTTCCTCGGCGCGGCCGCCGGCCTGCTCCTGGGACGTACGGCCCCCGGCTTCGTCCGGCCCCTCGCCGTCCTGCCGACCCTCGCGGCCTTCGCGCTCGCCGTGATCGTGGCCATGCGCCAAGGCGGTGGCAGGGCCATCGTCGCGGCCACCGAACTCACGCCGACCGGCTCGGTGCCCATCGACCTCGCCCTGTACATCGACGGCTTCGCGGCCCTCGTCGCCGTCCTCGTCGGCCTGGTCGCGACCTGCGTGCAGATCTACTCGACGGGCTACCTGCGCGACGACCCGCGCTACCCCTCGTACGCCGCGCTCGTCTCCCTGTTCACCTCCGCGATGCTGCTCGTCGTCTACTCCGGCGACCTGATGGTGCTGCTGGTCGGCTGGGAGATCATGGGTATCTGCTCGTACTTCCTGGTCGGCCACTACTGGGAGACCCCGGAGGCCCGCGCCGCCTCCATCAAGGCCTTCCTGGTCACCAAGCTCGGTGATGTCCCCTTCCTCATCGGCCTGTTCGCGCTCGCCGTGGACGCCGGTTCCTTCCGCATCACGACCGTCCTGGGCGCGGTCGCGAGCGGCGGACTCGACCATCCGACGCTCATCGCCCTGCTTCTCCTGGCGGGTGTGGCGGGCAAGTCGGCGCAGTTCCCGCTCCACACCTGGCTCCCCGACGCGATGGCGGGCCCCACACCCGTCTCCGCGCTGATCCACGCCGCCACGATGGTGGCCGCCGGCGTCTACTTCATCGCCCGGCTCCTTCCCGTCTTCGCCGCCTCCTCGGCAGCCCTGCTCGTCATGGCCGTCATGGCCGCGGTCACGATGGTCGGCTCCGGCCTCGCCGCGCTCGCCCAGGACGACATCAAGCGCGTCCTCGCCTACTCGACGATCGGCCAGCTCGGCTACATGACCGGCGCGCTCGCCGTCGGCGACCGTGGAGCCGCCGTCTTCCACCTCCTCTCGCACGGCGCCTTCAAGGCGCTGCTGTTCCTCGCGGCCGGCGTGATCATCCACGCCGCCGGCACCAACTCGCTGGCCGCCATGTCCCGTATGAAGGGCCTGCGCGACCGCGTCCCCGACGCCTACTGGACGATGACCGTGGCGCTCCTCGCCCTCGCCGCGATCCCTCCCTTCAGCGGCTTCTTCACCAAGGAGGCCGTCCTCGGCGCCGCCGAACACGTCGCCACCGGCCACGCCGAGGGCATCCCCGGCTCCGCGGGCTGGATCGTCCTCGTCTCCGGCCTGCTCACGGCCCTGCTCACCGCCGCGTACGCCATGCGCCTGTGGCTGCTCGCCTTCTACGGTCGCGGTGCCGAGGCCCCCGACCACGGCAAACAGCCGCTGACCATGAACGCCGTGCTGTGGCTCCTCGCCGTCCCGTCCCTCGCCTTCGGCCTGGCCACCGGCCCGCTGCCCGACTGGTTCGACGGACGCGACCTCACCCCGACCCTCACGACCGCCGTCCTCGGAACGGGCCTCGCCCTGGTCGGCGGACTGGTGACCTACGGCGCCTGGAAGCACACCACCGCGCTCGCGGCCGACGTCCCGCTGGGCGCGGTCGCCGCCCACCCCGAGGGCGACGCCGGGCAGGTCGAGGCCGAGGCCATCGCGAGCCACGCGCCCGCCTACGGAAACGTGGCCGCCGCACCCGACCCGGCAGACCCGGGCCGACTGCTGCTCGGCCCGCTGCACCGCCACGCGGCCGTCGGCTTCCATCTCGACGCCGTGTACAGGACGCTCTTCGTCCGACCGGTCCAGGCCGGAGCGAGTCTCGTCCGGTTCCTCGACCGTGAGGTCGTCGACACCTACGTCCACGGCGCCGGCGCCGTACCCCGCCTGCTCGGCGCGGCCGTACGGCGCGCCCAGACCGGCAATGTGCAGACCTATGTGAGCGCGCTGCTCGCCGGCACCGTCGTCCTGGCGGTCGCCGTCGTCCTCGTCGCCACGGGAGCGTGAGCAGGCGTGATCGATATCAGCGAGTCCGTGATGCAGTTCCTTCTGGCGTTCGTCGTCGTCGGCCCGCTCCTCGGCGCCGCCGCGGCTCTCCTGCCCGCCCCGCCGGGGCTGAAGGGGAAGTCACCCGAGCAGGCGGTGCTCCGCCACGGCGTGACCGTGACCGGCGCGGTCCTCATCGCCGCGATCGTCCTCGCGCTCGGCTTCGACCACGACCAACCGTCGAAGATGCAGGCCAGCACGGACATCAGCTGGATCCCCGCACTCGACGTGCGCATCCACCTCGGCATCGACGGCATCTCCCTCCCCCTTCTGGTCCTGACCGCGCTGCTGACCTTCCTCTGCGCGCTGTACTCCTACTTCAAGATGCCTTCGGGCCCGTCCCCGAAGGCCTTCGTCGCCCTGGTACTCGTCCTCGAGTCCGGCACCCTCGCGACCTTCGCCGTCCTCGACCTGCTGCTCTTCTTCCTCGCGTTCGAGATGGTGCTCATCCCGATGTACTTCCTCATCGCCCGCTGGGGCGGTGAGCAACGGACCCGGGCCGCCTGGAAGTTCATCCTCTTCACACTGCTCGGCTCCGTCGTGATGCTGCTGGGCCTGCTCCTGATCGGAATCAAGGCGGGCACGTTCGACATGGTGGCACTCGCCACTGACAACGACCCGTCGCTCACCACATCCGTGCAGGTCATCGCCGTTCTGGCGGTCGGAATCGGGCTCGCCGTCAAGACGCCGATGTGGCCGCTGCACAGCTGGCTTCCGGACGCCCACACCGCGGCCCCCACCGTCGGCTCGGTCCTGCTGGCCGGTGTACTGCTGAAGATGGGTACGTACGGGTTCGTTCGGATCCTCCTGCCGATCACCCCCGACGGCTTCCGCACCTTCGCGCCATACCTCGCGGCCTTCGCCGTCGTCGGCATCATCTACGGCTCGCTGGCCTGCCTCGCCCTCGCCAAGCAGGGAGCCAAGGGCGACCTCAAGCGCCTCATCGCCTACTCCTCCGTCGGCCACATGGGCTTCGTCCTGCTCGGCATCGCGACGATGACCCCGACCGGCGTGAACGGCGCGTTGTTCGCGAACATCGCCCACGGCCTCATCACCGGCCTGCTCTTCTTCCTCGTCGGCGCGCTCAAGGACCGTACGGGCACCACCGACCTCGACACCCTCGCCCAGGAGACCGGGGCCGCCCTCTACGGCAAGGCGCCGCGCCTCGGCGGCCTGCTCGCCTTCGGTGCCGTCGCCTCACTCGGGCTGCCGGGGCTCGCCGGATTCTGGGGCGAGATGCTGGCGATGTTCGGCGCGTTCGAGCCCGCCGACGGCCTCAGCCGCCCCGCCTTCCTCACCTTCATGACGATCGCCGCGTTCGGCACGCTCCTCACCGCCGCGTACCTCCTCGTCGTCGTACGCCGTGTCTGCATGGGCGCCGTCCCGCAGGAAGGCCCGCGCCTGACCGACGTTCAGACCTACGAGTTCGCCGCCTGGACCCCGCTCGTCGCCCTCACCGTCCTCGCCGGCCTCTGGCCCGCGGTACTCCTCGGCCTGACCGATCCGGCCGTGCAGCAGCTCCTCGCAGGAGGCACCCGATGAGCTCCCTGGCCCAGTCCGTGGTCCAGTCCGTCGACTGGGTCGCGATCGCGCCGCCCACCATCGCGGCGGTCGTCGGCCTCCTCGTACTGGTCGCCGACCTCTTCGTCGACGACCGCAGGAAGGCGCTGCTCGGCTGGGTGTCGGTCGCGGGACTCACGGTGTCCATCCTCGCGCTGCTGCCCCTCCTGGACGGCGACCGCTCGACCTTCTGCCTGACCGGCGACGGCGACGTCTGCAGCTACGCGGCGGACCGGTTCGCGCTCGTCATCCAGTTCCTCGTCCTCGGCGGCGCCCTCCTCGCCGCCCTGCTGTCGATGACGGCCCTGAAGGACGGCAAGAGGGAACTCCCCGAAGGGGAGTACTGGTTCCTGCTGCTGTCGTCCGCCGCGGGCGCCGCGCTCCTGCCCGCATCGCGGGACCTGGCGACCCTCATCGTCGCCCTGGAGGTCGCCTCCCTGCCCGCCTTCGCCCTCGTCGGCATCCGCCTCGGCGACAAGCGGTCCTCCGAAGCCGCCCTGAAGTTCTTCCTGTCGTCGGTCACGGCGACCGCCGTGAGCCTGATGGGCATCAGCTTCGTGTACGCCTCCACGGGCACCCTGTACCTCACCGAGATCGCCGACGGCATCCGTCAGGTCGACGGTCAGTTCCACACGCTCGCCCAGGCCGGCGTCGTCCTCACCCTCATCGGCTTCGCCTTCAAGACGGCCGCCGTACCGTTCCACTTCTGGGTGCCCGACACCTACGTCGGAGCACCGCTGCCCGTGGCCGCCTACCTCTCGGTCGTCGGCAAGGCGGTGGGCTTCTCCGGCCTGATCCTCGTCACCGTGGTCGCCCTCCCGTCGTACGCCGACGTCTGGGGCCCCGCACTCGCCGTACTGGCCGCCCTCACCATGACCGTCGGGAACGTCGGCGCCCTCCGGCAGCGGGCCACGCGCGCGTACAGCGCGGTACGGCTCCTCGCCTGGTCCTCCGTCGGCCAGGCCGGCTACCTCCTGGTGCCGATAGCGGCGGCCGCGTACTCCGACGACGCCGAGAAGGCGATCGGCTCCACCGTCGCGTACGCCCTGATGTACGCGGCGGTGAACCTCGGCGCCTTCGCCGTGGCCGCGCTCGTGGCCCGCGCGAAGCCGCTGAACCGCCTCAGCGACTACCGCGGCCTGTACGCGGCCAGCCCCGTCACCGCCCTGCTCCTCGGCTTCTTCCTGCTCTGCCTCGCCGGACTCCCGCCCGGCGTCATCGGCCTCTTCGCCAAGGTCACCGTCTTCTCGGCGGCCGTCGACGCGGGCCTCGGCTGGCTCGCCGTGGTCATGGCCGTCAACGTCGTGATCGCTCTCTTCTACTACCTCCAATGGACGGCCCTGCTGTTCCGCGCTCCCGAGGGCGAGCCCGAGAAGCACCGCGTACCGGTCCCGCTGACGGCCGCCATCGCCCTGACCGGAGTCCTCGGAATCGCTCTGTCCGGAGCGCCCCAGCTGGTCCTGCGCTTCTCCGACACCGGCCTCTTCTGACCCGTTGCGGCATCCACGCGCGCGCGTGGGGCACCCGCCCCGACGTGCGCGCGTGGGCCCGGCCTTCGTTCCCCTCACCCGTACGGTCGAGAGCGCCCCGGCGCGCACAAGGGAACTGAGGATCCCCGCCTGGCGTTGACCAGTACGGGAGGGTCCACTGAGAAGTGGAGTCAACAGCATCCGCAAGCAAGGGTTCCCCTGCCGCACGACTTGGAGGGCGTACCGTGCACCGCCGGCACAACGGGCTCAGGACCGCCGTACTCCTCGGGGGGCTGTCCGCACTCATCATCCTGATCGGCAGCTTCTTCGGGCGTACGGGGCTCATCGTGGCGCTGGTCGTCGCGCTCGGCACGAACGCGTACGCCTACTGGAACAGCGACAAGCTGGCTCTACGCGCGATGCGCGCGCGCCCGGTGAGCGAGTTCGAAGCCCCCGCCCTCTACCGCATGGTCCGCGAGCTCTCCACCCAGGCCCGCCAGCCCATGCCCCGCCTGTACATCTCACCGACGGACGCGCCCAACGCGTTCGCGACGGGGCGGAACCCGCGCAACGCGGCGGTGTGCTGCACGGACGGAATCCTGCGCCTCCTGGACGAGCGCGAGCTGCGCGGCGTCATCGGCCACGAGTTGAGCCATGTCTACAACCGGGACATCCTGATCTCATCGGTCGCCGGCGCCCTGGCTTCGGTGATCATGTTCCTGGTCAACTTCGCCTGGCTGATCCCCATCGGCCGCTCCGACGACGACGAGGGACCCGGAATCCTCGGCATGCTGCTGATCCTGATCCTGGGCCCGCTCGCCGCATCCCTGATCCAACTGGCCATCAGCCGCTCCCGCGAGTACGAGGCGGACGCGTCCGGTGCCCAGCTGACCGGCGACCCTCTGGCTCTCGCCAGCGCCCTGCGCAAGCTCGAAGCAGGCACCAAGCAGCTTCCGCTGCCCCCGGAGCCGCGCATCGAGACCGCGAGCCACATGATGATCGCCAACCCCTTCCGCGCAGGCCAGGGGCTGTCCAAGATGTTCTCGACACACCCACCGATGACGGAGCGCATCGCCCGTCTCGAGCAGATGGCAGGTCGTCAACAGTGAAGACAATCCTCAACGTCATTTGGCTCGTCGTGAGCGGCTTCTGGCTGTTCCTCGCCTACCTCCTCGCGGGCCTGCTGCTGTGCATCACCATCATCGGCATTCCGTTCGGCATCGCGTCGTTCCGTATCGGTGTCTACGCCCTGTGGCCCTTCGGGTACACGACGATCGAGCGCCGGGACGCGGGCGCGGGCTCCTGCGTCGGCAACGTGCTGTGGCTGGTCCTCGCGGGCTGGTGGCTGGCGCTCGGCCACATCGTGACGGGCATCGCCCTGTGCGTCACGATCATCGGCATCCCTCTGGGCATCGCCAACTTCAAGCTCATCCCGGTCTCGTTGTTCCCCCTCGGGCGAGAGATCGTGCCTACGGACCAGCCGTTCACGCAGACCTGGTAGAGCGGCTCGGGCAGGCCAACCGAAGGGGCTCGGGAAGGCCGCCTGAAGACGCTCGGGAAGGCCGCCCGAAATACCTCCTGTTGCCGGTTGTCCACAGCCTGCCCCGATTGTCAGTGCAGCCCTGCATGATGAACCCATGACCGAGTTCGAGCAGTTGCTGGACAGGGTGGCGGACAAGGCCCGCACCACCCGGCCGTGGGGCTGGCCCTCGCTGCCCGCACCCGTGGACGAGGCGACAGTCACCCGAGCCGAGTCCGCCCTCGGCTTCGCCCTGCCGCCGCATCTCGCCGCGCTCTACCTGCGCATAGGAGACGGTGGATTCGGTCCGGAGTACGGCCTGTTGCCCCTGCTCGACAGCCCGCCCGCCGGCGAGCCCGCCGCCGTCACGCAGTACCTCGCCAGCCGGAAGAGCGGCCGCAAGGACCCCGAGTGGCCCTGGCCCGAGCACGTACTGCCGATATCCCACTGGGGCTGTGGGATGTACGCGTGCGTGGACTGCCGCACCGCCGAGGGCACGGTGCTGCTCTACGAGCCGAACGCCGACGAGGCAGACCACGCCTGGTACATCGACGCGCCCGCCCTCACCCAGTGGCTGCACACCTGGCTCGACGGCACGGGCTGGTACGAGGAGTCCAACGACGGGGCGGACCTGGCCCCTTGGACCGAGTTCCGGATACGCACAGGGACCGTGCGGGCGTCCTGACCGTACGGCGCGCCCCAGCCGCACCACACGCTGAGCGGAGATCGAGCGCCTGCCGCAGGGGCGCCGCCCATCAGGCTCCCGCTGCCCGGCCCCGCGAACCCCACCACCGCCGTACCCCGTACGCGGCGGCCCCCACGCCCAGGACGGCCGCGCCCACAGCCACCGACACCCCGGGCAGCGCGAACGCCAGAGTGACGCAACCGACGAGCCCGACCACCGGTACGACCCGCGCCAACGGGGCCGGACTCAGCGTCCAGGCCGAGGCGTTGGCCACGGCGTAGTACGCGAGCACACCGAAGGAGGAGAAACCGATCGCGCCCCGCACATCCGTGGTGGCGGCCAGGACGGCGACCACCGCGCCGACGGCCAGTTCGGCTCGGTGCGGCACCTGGAAGCGCGGGTGCACGACAGCCAGGGCGCCGGGCAGATGCCGGTCGCGGGCCATGGCGAGCGTCGTCCGGGAGACCCCCAGGATGAGCGCCAGCAGCGACCCCAGCGCGGCCACGGCGGCACCGACCCGCACCACGGGAACGAGCCCCGGGACACCGGCGGCCCGGACCGCGTCGGCCAGCGGCGCCGAGGCCTGCCCGAGCCCGCCGGGTCCCAGCACGGAAAGGACAGCGACAGCCACGGCGGTGTACACCACGAGCGCGATACCCAGGGCCAGCGGGATCGCGCGGGGGATGGTGCGTGCCGGATCCCGCACCTCCTCGCCGAGGGTCGCGATCCGCGCGTACCCGGCGAACGCGAAGAACAGCAGGCCCGCCGCCTGAAGCACCCCGCCGGCGCCCGACGAGAGCCCGATGTCCAGCCGGCCGGCGTCGAACTCCCCGGACCCGAGACACACGACCACCACGGAAGCGAGGACCGCCAGCACCACCGCCACGATCACCCGCGTCAGCCAGGCGGACTTCTGGATGCCGCCGTAGTTCACCGCGGTCAGCGCCACCACGGCCGCGATGGCCACGGTGTGCGCCTGAGCAGGCCAGACGTACGCGCCCACGGTGAGCGCCATCGCCGCGCACGACGCCGTCTTGCCGACGACGAACGACCAGCCCGCCAGGTACCCCCAGAAATCCCCGAGCCGCTCGCGCCCGTACACGTACGTACCGCCCGAAGCGGGGTAGAGGGCCGCCAGCCGTGCCGATGACATGGCGTTGCAGTAGGCGACCACGGCGGCCACCCCGAGACCGAGGAGGAGTCCGGATCCGGCCACGGCCGCCGCCGGTTCCAGCGCGGCGAAGACGCCCGCCCCCACCATCGATCCCAGACCGATGACCACGGCGTCACCGACGCCGAGCGTCCGCCGCAGGCTGGTGTTCGAACCGGTCTCTGTCATGGCCCGAACCCTACTGATCAGCGCAACCGGCAGGCACCGCCGAGACGTCCTCCATCACAACAAGACACCAAGAGAGCGACACACCGGGACAAGCAGCTCACGGGACGAGCATCATCAGCACCATGCATGCGTCCCAGGCAACGCAAGTGACAGATGCGACACGTGTGAAAACAGCCTGGCCGGAGCAGGAGTACAGCGCACACACAGGACGGAAGGGCAGGTTCACGGCATGGGCATCATCAGCTGGATCATTCTGGGGCTGTTGGCCGGAGCCATCGCCAAGTTCCTGCTGCCCGGGCGCGACCCGGGCGGCTTCTTCGGCACGACCCTCATCGGTATCGCGGGCGCGTTCATCGGTGGCTGGATATCGGCCCGTTGGATGGACCACCCCATCAACAAGGACTTCTACGACGGCGCCACCTGGGCCGCGGCCATCGGCGGCTCCCTCGTGCTGCTGATCGCCTACCGCATACTCTTCGGCAACTCACGCCGCTGATCACGCACCCTGAGCCCGCAGTCGGCAGGCGAGAGGGCCGCCCCGGCGTCAGTAGGCGCAGGAGCGGCCCTCATCGTGTCCGTCCCCGGCGAGCCGGCCGCACAGCACGGGTCTCCCGCGTCACGGACCACCAATTTCCGCTCACCGGAACTCAGTTGCTCACCACCGGCCTTGGCCGGCTTACCGGTAGTTCACGAACTGAAGGGCGAAGTCGAAGTCCTTGCCCTTCAGAAGGGCGATGATGGTCTGCAGGTCGTCGCGGCTCTTGGAGCTGACCCGGAGCTCCTCACCCTGCACCTGGGCCTTCACGCCCTTCGGGCCCTCGTCACGGATGATCTTCGCCACCTTCTTGGCGTTCTCCTGGGAGATGCCCTCCTCGATCGAAGCGAAGATCTTGTACTCCTTGCCGGACAACTGGGGCTCGCCCGCGTCCAGCGCCTTCAGGGAGATGCCGCGCTTGATCAGCTTGGACTGGAAGACGTCGAGGATCGCCTTCACCCGGTCCTCGGAGTTCGCCTCCATCAGGATCTTGTCCCCGGACCACGAGATCGAGGCACCCACGCCCTTGAAGTCGTAGCGCTGCGAGATTTCCTTGGCGGCCTGGTTGAGGGCGTTGTCGACCTCCTGCCGCTCGACCTTCGAGACGATGTCGAAACTGGAGTCGGCCATGTCCTGTGGCTCCTTGTATCGGGTGTGCGAATCGGGTGCGTATCGGCGTACGTAGAGGCGGTCGCCGAGCCCGGTGTCGATCCCGGGCCGCATCCGCATAAGCCTAGCCACCCCCTCCCCTCGGAGCGCAGATCAATGGGGTGGCGAAGCACCCCCGCGCATCAGGTATCGTTTACGTCGTTGCCACGGAGCACCGCCGAAAAGGCGGTTCAACGGGCAGCAACCCCCGGCGGTGTGCCCGAGCGGCCAAAGGGAGCAGACTGTAAATCTGCCGGCTCAGCCTTCCCAGGTTCGAATCCTGGCGCCGCCACACGACCGAAAGGGTCCGTGACCAGCGAAAACGCTGGATGCGGACCCTTTCGTCGTTCAGGGTGATCGTGGAGCCATTTTGAGTGACTTGTCCCACCTTGTCTCACCCTGATTCACGTGTTGACCAGTGCGTGTGGGGCATCCGTGGGGCAGCGTGGGCGGGTCAGCTCCAGCGCTTGAGCGCCTCGTCGATCCGGGCGTTCGCCATAGCCGTCGCGCCGTCCAGACACTTCGCGTAGACCTTGAGCAGCACGGCCACCGAGTGCCCCGCGCGGCGAGCGACCTCCACCGGGTCGACCCCGGAGTTCAGCCACAGAGAGACGCATGCGTGACGTAGATCATATGGGCGCGCGGCGAGCGGGGAGGCCTGCTGCTGAGGGGTGAAAGCCTGCTTCCGCGCTCGGGCCCACACCTCGCCGTAGCCGCTCTCCTGCACCAGGCCGCCGCGCGCCGTGCGGAAGAGTCGCCCGTCGGGCGCCACACCGTGATTCTGGATGTGCTCACGGAGCATGGCAGTGAAGTGCGGCGGGATGGGGACGTGCCGGATCTCCCGTTCCGGTCGCCACTTCAGGCCGCGTTCGTCGTGAGGCTTGCCCGAATCGGTCCAGCCTCGCCCGACGCGCGGACGGGAACCGTCCAGGTGCAGCGTGCCCCACCCTGACGCGGGCAGCTCGCAGTTCTCCTGACGGAGCCAGACGGCCTCCGCCGGACGCATGGCCGCGTGATACAGGCACCCGAAGAACGCCCTCAGGTGCTCCCCGCGGGCGCCCTGCTCCCCGACCGCGTCGAGCAGCGTTCGTGCCTGTCGGGGGTTGACGACACAGCCGGGGTCGATCTCGTCGACGGACGGAGGGATCACCCACTGAACCTGGGGGAGTGGGTTGTGGGGGAGGCGCCGGGCCTCCACGGCGAATCCCAGCGCGTTGTGGAAGATCGCGCGCTTGCGCTTCACGGTGGACGCGGCAGCCTTCTTTCCGTCCAGGCGCTGAGTGAACGCGGTGAGCACCTTGCGGATCACAAGGGGATCGTCCAGGGCGCTGACGGGAAGGGCGTTGCGCTCCACCCACGCGAGTACGCGCGAGACTTCCGCCGGCGGGTCGTCCGTCCAGCGGTTGAGGTTGAAAGCCCAGCTATAGAGGGCGTGCCGCAGGTCCCGCGCGTCCGGCATGCCGCGACGGCTGGTCACCAGAGCCGGTGTGGCCGTGGCCATGGCGTCGGCGAGGGTCGTCCTGGTCTTGGCGGGCGACGTGGGCCACTTCATCTCGATGTAGTCGCGCGCGTGCTTGTACCAGCTCACGTCATTGCGCTGCCGAAGTTCCTTCATCGGAACGCCGGTGGCCTCGTCGAAGGGTTCGCCGGCGTTCACGGCCATCAACAGCTCGGCACGGCGACTGTCGGCGAGCGTCTTGGTGCCGAACGTCTGGGAGTGCGGAGTGTCGCCCACCTTCCACCGCAGTTCGGCGGTGGACTGGCCACGGTCCTTGCGCTGACGAGTGGCCCAGATCCGAACGTTGTACGTGGTGCCCACACGGTTCCTTTCATGAGAACGGGCCCGCCGTGTGGCGGGCCCGTGATCGAGCGGCAGTCAGTAGGCGGGGCGTTCGAGGCGGTCCCACCAGTCGTCCAGGTCGCTGCGGGTCACGCGTATCTGGCCGTTGGGGAGGTAGGTGATGCGAGGCGCCTTGCCACGGGCCCTCATGCGGTAGAAGGCAGCGCGGCTCATCTTGATCTCTGCGAGGACTTCAGGGAGCTTGAGCTTCTGAGTGCCTGCCACAGTCGGGACTCCTCCAGGGGCTCGGAGAGTTGGAGTGACATTGCTCTGAGTCGCGACTCATCGCGACTCAGAGCCGGTGAGAGGGGGTCTGAGTCGCGATGAGTCACGACTCAGGCAGATGTGGTTCGGACTGGTTGAGGGTGATCCCGTTGTAGGTGGCCACCTGTCGGCCGTACGCGTCCCGGGGCCGGGTCCGGTTGAGCTGGGGGATGACGGAGAGCAGGTTGCGGCCGAACACCTGCTTCGTGCCGGGGCGGACGCCGTTGTCCTCGGCCCAGTCCCGCCAGACGGCCCACAGGGCATCCACGGGCACGCTGCACGTGGGGCCGGTGGTGCACCGCTCGCGTACGAAAGCGCTGGTCGGGCTCGCTGTGTCCCGCATGGTGGTGATCGCTTCGCGGCTGGATGACGGTTCGGTGATCCGTCCGTTGCGCTTGAGGCGGGCGAGTCCTTCCAGGGCCCAGTTGAGGATGCCGGGCATTTCGGCGGTGAGCCGGTCGGTGAGGGTGGTGTCTTCCTTGCCGAGCCAGGACATGCGCATGCTGAGCAGGATGAACCGGTTGGCGATGACGCCGGAGGAGTCGCCGAAGTGCGGCAGTTCGTTGGACAGGATCATCAGCCGGGTGGGCAGCTTGCCGGTCCACTGCTCGCGGTACTTGCGGTCGATGTCGATCGTGTCGTCACCGGAGATCGTCAGCAGCCGCTCTACGACCTGGGTGTTGTCGTTGCCTGCCAGACGGGCGTCGGAGATGACGGCGAGCGGCTTTCCGACGAGGGTGGCCAGTCCGAAGTTCGTGCCGAGTCCCGCGAGGGTCGGTCCGGCCAGGTTCTCCTTGCCGACCAGCTCTTTCAGCACGCGGGCGATGGTGCCCTTGCCTGAGCGGGACGGGCCGACGATGAGCAGAATCTTCTGCTGGTCGGTCCGGCCGGAGACGACGTAGCCGAACCATTCCTGAAGTGCGGCGATGGCGTCGGGGTCGTCGGGCCAGATCTGCGCCAGGAACCGTTCCCACGTGGACGCGGTGGCGTCGGGGTCGTAGGCGAACGGGACGGAGACGAGGTTGAAGAACTCCGGCGAGTGCGGCAGAAGCGCACGGTCCTGGATGCGCAGCAACCCGTTCGCGCACGCCACGATGGGCCCCTGGTCCGGGCCGGCGGCGCCCTGTTCGTCGAGCCATGCCGGGGCGTCGGTCTCGGTGGGCAGGAGCGTGATCGCGCCCATGGCGTCGAGCAGGTTGCTGATCTTCTGCTTCGTGGGCGCCCAATCGCGTTCCTCGGTCTCGCCGTCCTTGCCGGGCGCCTGGTAGACGGCGTGCTCCAAGCGCGTGTACATGGCGGCGCGCATCTGCGCGTCGTCCAGCTCGCGCCAGCAGGTGCCGTTCCAGCGCATCCATGAGGCGCGCCACCGTCGGCACACCAGGTGCCCGCCGGTCTGCCAGTCGGGCAGGAGACGGCGGGCGACGGCCAGGGGGTTGGACGGCGGCGGGAGTTCCTCGGTGCGGGTGGGGTCGGTCATGCCGCGTGCCTCCCTTCCTGGGGGTTGCGGAGCGGGCATGCGTCGCGGTGGGTGTCGTATGCGGTGACCAGGGCGGCCACGGCGCGGGCGCCGGTGGCCGTGCCGGTCTTGCCGCAGGAGCAGGCATACGCGGCGGTCGGGGTGTCGCCGTAGCGCTTGGACCAGCGCGCGCCGTCGTAGTGGTGGCGGTAGACGGGCGGGGCGTAGATGCGGATGCCGGGCCGGTCCGGTGTGGGGTTGCCGGTGTCGTCAGAGCGTGGGTCAGAACGAAGGGCAGAAAGGACGCCCTGACGGGCGGCGACCTTCGGCACGCCCACGGCTGTCTGTGGCGGGCCCTGTCCGGCGCCCTGGGGGCCGCTGTCGGGGGTCGGGGATGTTGTGCTCATGTCGCGCGCTCCGCTGCCGTGCTCAGGCCGTTGGTGACGGCTCGGCGGGCGTAGGTCTCGGGGACACCGACTAGGACGGCGGCGGCCACGATCTCCTCGCCGATGGCGTCCAGTCCGCACGGTCCGGGGCACTGGGTGTGCTGGGTGGCGAGGAAGCGGGCCACGCCGAACGCCTGTGATCCCGCGCCGGATTCGGTGCGGGCCCGTACGAGGGCGAGTCCGCGGTCCAGGCCGGTACGGACGAATCGCTCGGTGTGTCGGCATCCGGTTGCCACGGAACGGTCCCAGGTGGCGCGCGCGGCGACGGAAGAGGCCACCCCGCCCCGCGCGGGGGTGGTGTCTTCCCTCACCACTAGGGCGCGGACGGCCGATGGCAGAGCCGTCATGCGCCCGGTGCCGAGACCGAGCCAACGGGCGTACTGGCTGTGTGACTTGATGTCCACGCCGGGGCGGACCGCGTTGGCGGACGGCATGGCGCCCTGGTAGATCCAGTGCTGGCCCCGTGTGGTGGGCACGGTGCGAGTTGCGGGCAGCGTGGCACGCGCCCACGCCACGGCCGCCGCGTTGTCCAGGTCGACCACCGTCAGCCCCGCCCCACCGGGGTGATAGGCGACCGCCACCGCCTCACGCCACACCGAAGCCCACACGGGGGAGGTGAGCACGTGCGGGTTGGTGGTGGCGGCGGCCCACGCGTGGCAGACGCGGGGGCACTGACAGGGGCCGGCGTTCTTCATGTTCGGTCGTCCGCCACACGCGTTGCCGGTGCAGTCGGGGCAGTTGCCGAACGGCACCTTTCCCGCTCGCAGGGGCAGGGGCGGGATGCCGTGTGTGGCCAGCATGAGCGCGGTGTCCAGCATGGTCGGGGCGGTGGTCACGCGGCCACCTCCAACGCGGGGGCGAGGGTGGCGAGGTAGGCGCGGCCGATCCACTCGGTGTAGGCGGGTGGCAGTGCCTCGCGCAGACGGAGGTGGTCGGTGGACCAGTCGATCCGCTTGGCGGCGCGGATCTCCTCCACGGTGGCTTTGCCGCCGCCCTTGCCGTACGCGGCGACGTAGGGGCCGTCGAAGTACTCGCCGTGGCGATATCCGCGCACCCTGCCCCGGTGTCGGGGGTGGGCCGGCCGCGCGGTCGTCCAGCCGCCCAGCTCGAAGTAGCGGTGCATGAGCACGGCGAGGCCGAACTGTTCCCCGCACAGACGGATGTCCTTGCGGACCTCGGAGCCGGCCACGTTC
The DNA here is from genome assembly GCF_040704615.1 of Streptomyces sp. NPDC046862. Classification (NCBI taxonomy): domain Bacteria; kingdom Bacillati; phylum Actinomycetota; class Actinomycetes; order Kitasatosporales; family Streptomycetaceae; genus Streptomyces; species Streptomyces sp. NPDC046862. The sequence goes on from NZ_JBEYXP010000012.1 coordinate 169,169, forward strand.
TCGATCACGTACGGGCGGCCGGTGGTCTCCAGCGCGGCGCGGGTGGGTGCGATGAGCCTCGGGTAGGTGCGGCCGATGGCCGCGTTGCGGGCCTTGTTCGTGCCCTTGGTCGGCGCGCCCTCTCCCTGGCAGGGCGGGGAGGCGTGGATGAAGTCGAACTCGTGGCCGTGGGCGAGGATGAAGGCGATGGCGTCGCCCTGGTGGAAGTCGTCGCCGCAGTAGTCCGGTTGGGCTTCCTTGTCGACGCCGGTGATGTGGCAGTCCTCGCCGAACGCGGCGCGGTAGCCCTTGGTGCCGCCGCCGATGCAGGAGTAGGCGTCCAGGACCCGGAAGGGCCGGAAGGTATCCGGCACTCGCCGGAAGAGGGTGTGTTGGGTCATGCTGGGAGATCTCCAGTTCCTTGGTGGATGCTGGCGAGCAAGGGCGGCCCCGGTCTTTGGCGAGAGGGGGGCCGCCCTTGGCGTAGCTAGAAGGGCGGTTCGTTGCTGTAGCCGTGGCTGGCCCACGGATCGCGGACGCGGTGGCGCCGCCGCATCCACCGGGGCAGGCGCGGCAGGGGGAGCAGGACCATGCGCCTCTCGGTCCAGCAGGGGCAGGGCTCCCAGTCGGTGCCGGCGTACTCGCCGGTCTCGTAGTCGCCGTAGTCGTGCTCGATGCCGCCCACGCCGTCGCACTCGGTGCAGTCCGGGCGGGGCGTGTCGGTGAGGATCAGAGCGGGTCGGGGCCAGGTGGCGCGCTGGATACGCAGTCGGACCATGGGGTTTCCCTTCGGGCTACTTGCGGCGGGCGAGTTTGAAGGTGATGCCGCCGCCGATGCCGATGGGTCCGGCGGCGCCCGCGATGACGGTGACGGCGTGGGCGGTGGCGTCCAGGAGCGCGCACAGGGCGACGACCAGCCCCCAGCCGCCGACTGCGGCGGCGCCCGCGATGGCGAGCGGGATCAGCACCCGCCGCCACGGGATGCCGGTGGGGGTGGCGCCGTTGACGACGATGACGATCGGGGCGCCGGTCGCCTGTGCGCGGCGGTAGTCGTCGGCGGGGATGTGCGGGGCGAGGTTCCCCGGCGGTTCGTGGTGGGTCATGTGCGCTCCCTTCTGGGACGGCGGCGGGCCCGCGCCGGGGTGTGGCGCGGGCCCGCGGGATCGGGTGTCAGGCGTGAGTGTCAGGGGGTGTCAGCGGTCGCTGTCAGGGCGCGTGACACCCGCGCCTGCCTAGGGGAACGGGTGTCACGGGGCCCTGACGGTGTCAGGCGTCAGGCGGGTGTCAGGGTCGGTATGATCCGCCACCGGCCGGTCTTGCCCGTCTCCTTCAACCGGCCCTCCAGGTACGCCTCCTTGAGGCGCTCGGACACCCACGGGCGGGACAGGTTGTGCTCGTCGCACCAGTCGTTGAAGTCCTTCGGGCCGACGACCATCTGTCCCTTGCGCTCGAACTCCTCCAGCGCCTGGACGAAGAGCTGCCGTGCCTCCTCGGGCGACGGCTTGCGTCCGGTGGTCTGCCTGACGAGCGGGGTGTCGTCGCCCTGTTCCGACTCCGGGAGTTCGGCCTCGGGGTCGATGTCGTCGTCCTCGGGGTCCACCAGCGGCTCATGCTGCATGTCGTCGTCCTCCTCGACGGCTTGCTCGTCGGCGTTCCGGTCGGTGTACGCGCGTCCGGCGACGCTGGTTGCGGCGGCCTCGGTGATGGGGTCGATGGCCATGCGGACGGCGGCGAACTCGCGGGTGACCCACGTGAGCGCTACGGGGTCGTTGCGGAAGGTCCGGCCGGGGGTGGACCACAGTTCCTCGTCGATGCCCTTGGCGACCAGGTAGTTGTAGCCGGGTCGCTTGTTGCCCCATGCCCCGGGGTTGGCGCCGGCGTCGAGGACCTCGGAGGGGAGGGCGAATCCGGCGTCTTTCTCTTCGACGCCGAAGCACAGCGACGCGGGCAGGGACGCGCGGGTGTCGGTGGAGATCTGGTATCCGGACGCGCGCTGCATCGAGACCACCAGCCAGATACCGGCCGACCGCGCCTCTTGGGCGATGTTGGTGAACGCGTCGTCGTCGACCGCGCGGAGCGTGTTCGCGGCCTCCTCGAACCAGGAGATCAGGTACGGCATGCCGGGGCAGCCGCACGCGCGCCCGTCACGCAGGCAGGAGTGCGCAGGGGCGTTCTGCACCTGGGCGGCCTCTGGTGCCCAGCTGCGGTACTTGTGGTCACCGAGCCACTTCTGGCGGGCCGGGATGGCCACCTTCAGGGACTCGATCATCAGCTCTGCGCCGGACGGGGTGGTGACCACCCAGTCACATGCGGCGAATGCCTCGCCCAGGTCCTGGCCGACCTTGGGGTCGGACAGCCACACGGCCACGTCACGGCGGGTGAGCACCTCGCACAGGACGTCGAGGGCGCCCTCGGTCTTGCCGGAGCCGGTCATCCCCATGATGAGCAGGTGCAGTGCCTCGGGGATGGTGAGTTGCAGCTTGCGTCCGTCCTCGTAGACGCCGATGACGATCGGTTCCGTGATCGAGCCACCAGGGGCGGACGGGCCGGGGTACCAGATGATCTCCTTCAGCATGTCCTTCGGGACGATGGTGACCGTGCCGCGCGCCGCGGACTCGGGGTCGGGCCGGTTGCGCACGCTGTTGGCGGGCACGTCGAGGGCTGCCGCGATGTTCGGCAGAGCCTTGCCCACGTCTTCGTTGGTGCCCTCTCCGGCCGGCAGCGCGTAGGGCACGGTGACCTTGTTGGGCTCCACCGTGACGTTGCCGATCTGCGCCTTGGCCAGGCCCACCTTCTCCAGCAGGCCCTTGTCGGAGTTCTCGCCGCTGCCGTCGCTGGTGCGGAGCATCATCCGCACGTTCCACGACAGGGCGAGCGTCGCCCCGCCCATGAGGTACGCGTCCGGGAGCGGGCCGGTGAGGGGTCCGGCGAGCGCGGCCGCGGTGAACCACGTCGTACCGGCCGCCACCGTGATCGCGGAGTGCAGGCGCCGCTGAGCGCTCGTGTTGCGTCCGGCCCACCACGTCACCGCGGTGAGCGCGACGGAGGAGAGCGTCAGGCCCACACCGGCCGCTGCCGAGTCGGCCCACATCTGATTGCCGCCGACACCTGCAATACCGACGCCCGCCGTCACCAGCCACGGGGGAAGGTGCGGCATGGCACGGGCCAGCAGGTACTCCCCGATACCACCAGAACGACCGTATCCGGGCTGGGCGTAGGTGGCGACGAGACCGTTGCCAAGGTGGTCCATGACTTCACGGCCGCGCCTGTTGTTCCTGGTCATGTACGGGTCTCCTTACTGGTCGGTCCAGTTGACGACCGGTCGCTGAGGCTTCCGGGCGCGGTGGCGGACGCGGTTGATCTCCTCCTGGAACTCCTGCTGATAGGCGGAGTAGCAGGCGGCGGCGTTCTTGCCCGCGGACTGCAACGCGTCAGCGGCCTTCTGCATCTTGCGAGCCACCTTGGCCGCACGGCGGCGCGAGCCGAACGGCTTGCCCTCGGGGTCGGGCACCTCGCTCAGCACGCCCTTGAGGATCTCGGCACCCATGGCCACCTCGATGGACAGAGCCACGGCAGCGGCGCGCAGGGTGTTGCAGTACTGCCGGGTCTGCGCCGGAGAGAGAAACTCCGGCGCCGGGAGCAAGGTCTCCGGGCGCGGCCCGCCGCCGGTGCGGGCCACGCTCTTGTTGTTGTTCACGGTGACGTTGATCGGCGGAACGAACGAGCTGCCCATCGCGCCGACGAACCCGCCCGCGGCGGCGCCGGCGTTGGCGAACTTGCCAGTCTTGGGGTCGTTGACCGGCCCGCGCGCACGCTGGCCATTGGTGTGCTGCGCCATCAGACGATCTCCTCAGGGGTCTGGGTGCGGCGGACGATGAGCCACACGGTCTGCGCGGCGATCAGGGTGAGCAGCCAGAGCAGCTCCAGCGGCCCAGCGAGGGGGCCGAACCCGGCGGCCAGCGCCACCCACGCGGACGCGGTGACCGCCAGCGCGGCCAGGCCGGTGCGCCAGCCGAGGGTGGTTCCGGTGGCGGGGCGGCGGCGCTGCATGACCAGCAGCCACACCAGCGGCGCCGCGGCGACGGGGGCGAGGAGCAGCCCGGACCACCACGCCAGCACGTGCAGGATGGCGGTCACCGGCAGTGCGAGGACGGCGAGGGCGGTCGGGGCGAGCGCGCGGCGGAAGCGCCACAGCGCGCGGCCGATGAACCCGAACGCTTCGCGGGTCAGGGAGGGGCGCTCGGGGACGACGATCACGAACGGGTCGGAGCGCCGCCCACGCTGACGGGGGATACGGACGGTGTGGACACCCGCCGCCGTCTTCACGGCGCGGGTACGGGTACGGCTGGACACAGCGAAACTCCCAGGTCGGAGGGGTTTTAGGCGGCGCGCTGTTCGTCGTCGGGGAACGCACACGGCACACACACGCCGAGCGAGGCGGGGATGACGTATCCGGCGTCGGTGCGGCACTGCGGGCAGGTGCGGCGGGCAGTGTTGGCCTTGCCGAGCGCCGCCCACTTGGCCGGGGTCATGGGGCGCACGGGCTTGGCCTGGTCGACCGCGTAGAGGTAGGCGACCAGCGGCGGACGGCGACGGCGTGGACGCTCGATCTGCGCGACCACGTCCTGACCACCCGGCCGTAGCCCCTTGGCACGGAGCTGACGGCGGGTGGCCAACCCGTCCGGCGCCAGACGCCAGACGTAGACTGGTATCGCGGCCATCAGCGGCCCGCGATCGCCAGCTCAGCGCCACCGGTGCCGGGGTCGCGGTGTTCCGCGTAGCGGGTGGAGACCCAGCCGACCGACCAGCCGCACAGTTCGGCGGCGGCCCGCACCGGCAACCCAGCCTCGAACGCGGCCCTCACGACCGCGTGAGCACGGTCCTCGGGGAGCTTCTCCGTGGCGGGCCCGGCGGCCAGCAGCGCGGCGCGTTCACGCTCGGCCCGCTCCTCGCGCTCAGCGCGTTCACGGCGTTCACGCTCGGCCTGCTCGATCCGTGCGGCGTGTTCACGGCGCTCCCGCTCGGCACGCTCGCGTTCGCGGCGCTCGGCCTCCTCGCGTTCACGGCGTTCACGCTCCTGCCGCTGGTGTTCACGCTCGCGCTCAGCGCGTTCACGGGCCTCACGCTCGGCACGCTCGCGCGCCGCCGCCTGCTCGCGTTCCTCCCGGCGGGCCCGCTCTTCCCGCTCGGTCTGTTCACGGGCCAATTGGGCTTCGTGGTCGCGCTGTTCACGGGCCAGCATCGCGGCATGCTCGCGCTCCTCACGGGCCAGCCGCACAGCGGCCTCACGCTCCTCGCGTGCGGCTTGCCGGCGTGCTTCCCGTTCGGCTTGCTGCCGCTCTTCCAGCGCGGTGACGGCCGCCGCGATCGCGCGCCGGTAGGCCAGCCCGGTTTCCGCTGTGACGATCAGCAGCAACGGGGCGACCGCGTGCACGGCCACGCCCACCAGGTCTTTCGCCAGCGCGGAGTCAGCGACGTTCAGGGCGAGCGTCATGCAGCCGGTCATCCACCGCAGGACCACCGGCCACCGGCCGCCATGGCCCCCGAGACGGGCCAGCACCGCATCGAGCCGCACCACGATGACCACGGCGGCGTCCACCACCAGGGGCAGTATCGGGGCCGTCCAGTCCCACTCATTCGGCGTGTGCTCGGCAGCGAGGGGGGTGACGGTGAGGATCGAATACAGCATCGCGCCCGCCACGATCAGCCACGTACCGATCGACAGCGCGCGCTCGGCTGAACGGATCTGAACGGCGTTCACGCGCCCGCCCCCGTCCATGAACGCACCCGCACGGCGGCGATCAGGACGACCGGCGAAGCGGGGTCCTCGGGGTCGTCGCGGTCCTCGGTCCACTGCCACTCTGCGCCCGGGACCGGCTCGAACCCGAGCACGCTGAGCGCCTGTGAACGCTCGGTGAGCGTCGGCACCGGCAGCGCCCGGTCAAAGCCGAACTCCGGCCAACGCTCGGTGGTGTTGAACAGCACCACGTACAGCCGCCACCGGCCCTTGAACACAGACATCTGCGCCGTGAACTCGCCCGCCATCAGGCCACCACCGATGAAACGGCACCGCCCCGGTTCGCCAGGGTCCGGCGCGCGGCCAGCACCTTGCGCCGCGCCCGGCGGATGCGCTGGTGGTCCACCTCGGTCGGCGTCCGGTCGAGCAGGCTGATCTGCACGTCCAGCAACTCAACGTCAGCCTCGATCAGCGGCGTCTCGTGCGCGATGGCGTCCAGCTCCGCGAACGTCGGCTCGCGGTCGAAGTCGTCGGCGGCGGTAACAACCGCCTGAACAGCACCGATGTGCTTCATGGGTCGTGGTTCCTCTCAGGGTGGTACGGCCCGAACAGCGGCCCCGGTGTTCGAGCACCGGGGCCGCGCGCCGTTTGAAGTCGGACGATCCGGCTCCCCGTGCTCCCGTCCGTCGACCAACCGCGTGCGGCGGTGGACGGGCGGGAGAGGCAGCCGGCCGCAGCGCTAGCCGCTGCGATGCCAGGAAGAGGGCGGACCGGGAATGCCGTACGGGCGCCGCTGGCCGGTCCATCGCGGCGGCGCCCACCGATGTCGTCGGTACACCGGGGTTCCTCTCAGTCGAGATCAACAGGGATGAAGCACTGCAAGGGGGACCAAGTCCCCACACGCCGGCCGTTGCTCGCGGTCACCGGGCCACCTCGCCAGTACGGGCCGAAACCCTGTTCCACCTGGCCTTTAGCGGGATTGCAGCGTCCCCGCCTTCAGCGCTCGGGAACGGCCACTGAGGGCCGCTCACCGGTCTTGCGTGATGCAGTACCTGTATTACAGGTACTGCATCATAGTCTCGTCAAGTTGTCCGACGGGACTTCTTGGGTTGCGCCGGAACTTCTTGGCGCACCATCAGAATCACTCCAGGTCAGGGGAGTTGTGCACCTCGCCCGTAGACAGCTTCGGGGCATCTGGCTACCGTCGAGACGTCCCTAGACGTCCCATCGGGGGTGCAGATGTCCAACGAGCGCTTGAGGTCAGCCCTGTTGGCGCGAGGCATGACGGTGCAGAGCCTGGCTGACGAGATCGGGGTCAACCCGAAGACGGTCGAACGCTGGATAACCCAGGGGAAGGTGCCTTACCGGCGTCATCAGTACGCGACGGCGTCAGCGCTCCGAGTGGGCGTGACGACCTTGTGGGATGACAGCCGTAACACGGAGAGTTCGGCGGATCTGAGCAAGGCGGAGATCATCACGGTCTACCCGCACCGCCACCTGGTCCCGTCCGGGCTGTGGCACGAGATGTATGGGCGTGCTCAGCAGTACCTCGATGTCCTGGTCTACTCGGGACTCTTCCTGTCCGAAGATCCGCGATTCCTCGAACTCCTTCGGCAGAAGGTAGAGGCCGGAGGGACCATGGGGCAGACGCAGGTGCGCATCCTGCTAGGCGACCCTGACTGTGCGGCGGTGAGGCAGCGCGGCATAGATGAGGGCCACGGCATCATGGACGGCAAGATTCGCAACGCCTTGATCAACTATCGTCCGCTGTTCGACAGCCACCCGGAGATCCGGTTCCGGCTGCACGACTCCACGCTGTACAACTCCCTGTACCGGGCGGATGACGAGATCCTGGTGAACACCCACGTTTACGGGGTGCCCGCCTACCTCGCGCCCGTTCTTCACCTGCGCCGCGTGCCGGGCGGCGGACTGTTCGAGACGTACGCGAATAGCATCGAACAGACCTGGGGTGGAGCACGTCAGGCGACAGAAGCAGACTTCAAGGGAGCCTGAGCATGGGACGCGTCGACTACTACAACGACCCCGCCGCGCCGCCGGCCAACTCGGTGGTGCCCTCCGTCGTGGCGTTCGTGCAGAACGCGGTAGGGGATGTGCTCCTGATCAAGCGCTCCGACAATGGCCGTTGGGCGCTCCCTGGGGGCGGGCATGACGCGGGCGAATTCATCAGTGGCACGGTCGTGCGGGAGGTCTGGGAAGAGACCGGGATGAAGGTCGAGGTCACCGAGCTGACGGGCATCTACACCGACCCTGGGCACGTCCTCAAGTACGACGACGGGGAAGTCCGTCAGCAGTTCAGCATGTGCTTCCGCGCGCGGCTAATCGGCGGTGACATCCGTACGAGCAGTGAGACGACACAGGTCCGTTGGGTTGCCCCGACGGACCTGTCTGAGTACGACATCCACCCGACCATGCGACTTAGGATCCACCACGCCATGGACCGGACACGGACCGCTCCCTACATCGGCTGACGCTTGACCGCGGCGAGCCGTTCGAGGACGCGCGCCGTGCTCGCAAGGATCTCCGGCTCAGCGCGGCGGATGAACGTCCCAATGAGACTGTCCGGCCCGTACCGTCCGGCGATCTCGTTCACACGGTCGACGGGGCCCGTCGGCACGCCGTCAGGCGTTGTGTTCATGTCGCAGTAGATGAGCGCGTCCGTGAGTTCGGGAGTTTCGCGCGGGAACTCTGCCTCCAGTTCCTCGCGTAGTCCGCGGGCTTCCGCTTCCATCCACGCGCAGGAGTGGTGGGCAACGAGCCGCACGACCCTGTCATCGGCCTGCGCCACGTCCCGCAGGTACCGGGCGCCGTCCAGCGGGTGAAAGCCGGTCTTGGCCAAGTCCGGGGCGTAGCCGACGTCATGGAGGACCGCCGCCGCTTCCAGTAGTTCAGCATCCGGGCCCAGCATGGGTGCAAGCGTGCGTGCCCGTTCTGCGACCCCGAGTGAGTGCTTCCAGCGGCGCGGCAGTGGCTCTGATAGCAACGATTCGGCGAGGGGGTAGGCCCACTCCGTCAATCCCGTCAAGGCTGCGAACGCCCCTCTCGACTCGGCACCGCGCGGACGGTTCGCACCTTGCCCTGCCCTCCCTCCGACAGCCATCCGGCTGCCTCCAGTTTGTCCAGAGCCTTAGTCACGGTGGGGCGTGAGACTCCGAACCGCTCGGCCAGAACCGATGCGCTGGGAAACGCTGCCCCTACCGGTATGCCCTCATCCCTGATGATGTCCCCGATGCGGTCTGCCAGCGGCCGGCGGTCAGTCCGCTCACCTGCTCGTACGACCCGCCAACGCCCACCCGGCACCGGTTCGGCGACGCCTTCTTTCTGCAGCGCGCCGAATGCCCGGAGCACGACCCCGCGCGATACTCCATGAGCCTTCATGAGCTCGGCTGCCGACGGCAGCTCCGTCATGTCCAGGTTGGCCTTGATCTGAGCCTCCACCGCTGCCGCGATCTCCAGGAAAGTCCCCCGAGGGTTGGCCTCCTGCGCCATGCGGTACCCCTCCCTGGTTGTCCTTCACCGTCTATACGTACTTGCCAGTGTGCACGGCACTGTGAGCCCAACTGGGTGCGGAGCACGGCCTCACCCAGCGTGAGAGTGCCCACCGGAGCACGGGGTAGGTGAGGAACTAGCAGGGCACCTTGCACGATCGTAAACTTGTCACAGCACCGGGCCGGGGGGCTCTAGATCCGGTGCGTTCTCAGCCAAATGCTCCTCGATCGCCTTAATCAACTGACTCTTCCGCAAGCGCTGAGTTCCCCTTATGCCCACACGTTGGGCAAATTCCTGCAGCTCAGCCAGAGGAAGCCCCTGCAATTGCCGCGCATGGTCAATACCGCCGTCTGGCGCAACAGATGCCACTCTGTAAGCTGGCCTCTCCACGGTTACTCTCTGCACGCCGCTTCGTGAGTAGCGGACTGCATCCTCAATGTCTACTAGGCGTCGTTCCTGCTGCCGGATGAGAACCAACAGTTCTGCCAGAATATCCGCGTTACTGCGGGAGGAGTGAGCCCGTGCGCTCCCGGGTGCCTTTCGAATCTTCGCTAGCTCTGAGTTCAGGTCTGGCCAAGAGCGCTCGAAAGCCCTGTCCAGCCTTTCTGTCGGTATGCCAGCTCCTTTTAGAGCTGTGTTAATGTCTCGCATAAGCTTATGCACGTCGTCCTTGGACGCGCTATCAGTGGCCTGGAACTGTGACAGAGGGCCAGTCAGGTCTGCGGGGCTCATGTCGAGCAAAAGAGGGCTGACGAGAGACTCGTCGATCTCCTTAGAAAGCGCGCCAGCTTCGAAATTAACCCACGGTGAGTTTTGATTCTCCGGTGTGACGCAAATGATCCCGTAGCGCGACTCTGAGAGTTCGTCGGCTATGTCTCTCAGGCCCCGACTTCCCTTCATGATGTCCTGAGGAGAAACCCACGGTTCTACGGCCTGGATTACATCAGGGAGCCATGTCTTGAGTGCCAGTGCCATCGCCTTGGCGCGGTCTCCAGACCAGCTCAGAAATACTTTCAAGGCGTTATCCAAGACTTCCTCCGTCAGGTGCCGTATTCGCACTCACGTATTGCGCAAGCTCAACTGGGCAGCAATACGTACGGGCCCGCTTCTTTCTAGAGAGTGCGAAGAAAAGCGTCAATTTCCAGCATGTTTATGTGGTCGTAGTCTTTCGGGTGGACTACGATTTGAAGGTGCTTACACACTGGGTCCTGTCTTGAGCGTGCCACGAAAGAAAGGGCAATCATCTTGAGTAGGCTTTCTCTGTTCAAGCAGGACACTCGCGCCAACTCCGATCCGATGATCGGCATTGAGACGGTCTTCCTTTGGGCGTGGAGGTAAACAGCGTTCCATGCAGCGTCTAGACTTCTCCACAAGTAGTCAACATTAGATTTCGCGATAAGATCGTTCTGCATCTCGGAGTAGGCGACGCAGAAGTAGTGCTGTGAAGGTTCTCCGAGTGTTACCACGGTAGATATAGGGTAGCGTGTCAGCTTTCCGTTCGGCTTGTCTGATCTGCTTTCGCTAGTTCGTGCAGGGACGCTGCTGAGTCGATCTGACAAGTCGTCATCAAGCTTTAAGGTGTCCCCCGCGTATACTTTTTTTTGGAACTGGCCTTGGACGCTCTCGGGAGAGATGACGAGACCGTCCGTAAGATCCGTATCAAAGGTATCAGTGAAGCCGACTATGAGATGGGAGGGCTGCTCGAAGAGATCCCCCACCTTTACCGTTACGGTCATGTCAGGGTTGGAGAAAGACCGGGACACGCTGCGCTGAGGCCAGGATCTGATTATGCCGAAGACCAGTGAGGCAGCGAGGAGCGCTGCGAGTAGGATCCAACGCTGTGAAGTGGACGGCCGGACGTCCCCCCAAAGGGCAAGAGCTACCTGCAGAACAGCGGAAAGAAGACCGAAAGCTCCGAGCGTGTTCTGTGAAAAAAGCGTCAGGCCTCTCTGAGTCCTGAACAGTTGACCCAGGTCATGCATGATAATCAGAGGCCCAGTCGCTCGTAGGCGGATTTCTTGTAAAAATGTGGTCCGATTTTTGGTGTCGCGCTGACGATGTTGCTTGTGAATGCGGCAACGTATTCGTTGAGCGCATGCGCAATTATGGTTGGTTGGAAGGAGACGCTGATCGAATAATGTTCGCTCAGCGTCGACGGAATTTTCGCCGACTGGATAGACCTGGAGCCGTTGAGGTTAGCAAAGACAACTGGAAGATTTCGGCGCTTAATGGCCTCGATCTCATAATACAGAAAGCTCGAAGGTCTGGCGGCTTTGGGGCGGGTAGTGTCACTCAGAAGGACTACCGTCTGCTTTGTGTTAGAGAGTCGCTCGCCCAACCTGCGACGGATCGTATCCGGGTGGCTCGTGTCGAGGGCAATATTTATATCGTGCGCATCGAAGAAATCGAAATCAATATTCACGTTGTCGCGCCATGCCTCCATGAGGCGGTAGCAGTGAATATCTTCGCTGGCGAAGGCAACGTAAGTCTTGTTGCGATAAGCCATAGCCCCCCACTTTCCTGCCGCTCCGTAACGCCACTGCGACGGAACCCGCTTAATGGGACGACGTTAGACCATGGCAGACGGCACCGCCAGATACTTCGGAACAATGCGGCACTACGGGGGACTAGACAGGATGGCTGAGAGCCGGGCCGTCCGAGGCCGGCCAACGGCGACCACCAACGACCATGAGGGCGCGGCTGACTGCCGCGCCCTCATGGTGTTAAGCCAGCTAGACCCGCGTGCCCAGCCCCATCCGCGACCGCCGGCTGTCGATCGGGATCGCGGTGCCCGTGTACAAGGGCCAGAAGTAGATGGTCTGCCAGGCCGAAGCGGTCACACTGATGTTCTGACTGCCAACAGCGGGAGGAACCAGTGGGGGAGAACCGTAAGGCTCTTGAGCACGAGGACGGCATCGTATGGACAGAGGACATTGAGCAGTTCGACTATGTTCGGCAGTCCGTTGAACTATCTGCCGCGACGCGCCGGCGCCCCGTCCCTTGGCGAGGCACCGGGCGGCGGGTCGGCTACGCCGTGCTTCGTCCCGATGCTCCGAGTGGAGATGTGCCCGGCAACTTCGTTCGGCGGGTCTTTTGGGTCAAGGAGCACGACAGGTCCGAACAGCCGAACGGTACGTATAGCCGCACCGCGCCGAGTGAGGCAGTTGACCCACGGACAGTAGCTCCGGGCGTCTGGGGGGAACTCACTGAGCGCGCGTGGGGGGCTCCACTGTCTGAGGGCTAGGCATCTGACTCAGCCTCTGGGGCACACGTGGGGCACTAGGGCGCTCTGCGGCGGAATCCCCTAGTCAGGTCCTGTCTGCCGCGCGGTCTGTAAATCTGCCGGCTCAGCCTTCCCAGGTTCGAATCCTGGCGCCGCCACACGGGAACGAAGGGCCCGTGACCTGCTGTAGGAGCAGGTCACGGGCCCTTCGTCATGCCATCTTTCCTCGCCCTCCTTCAGCATGCCTTTTCGGGATGCGACCAGTGGGGTGAAAGGGCACGGTGGTACTGGGGGTGCGTCGTTTGGAGGTGATGAACATGCGACACGTGTTTCCCAGCGTGACTCTGGTCGCCTCTCTCGTCTTTGGGGGAGGCACGGCCTTGGCAGTGCCTCACAGCGCCCAGTCGGAGGCGCCTCGTGCGACGTCGGCGAGTGCGGTGCTGCCCGAGCACGGATCCCAGGATGTCTGCAACTTCACCAAACAGCGTCCAACGCTGCAGATCGGCTCCTCAGGACGCGCTGTCCAGCAGGCCCAGTGCTATCTCAACAACGCCATGAGTAGCGGAAACCTGGACGTGGACGGCGACTTCGGGTCGGTCACCAAATCGGCGGTACTGCGGTTCCAGCACTGCGCCGGCATCACCGTGGACGGGGTCGTGGGCGCCCAGACGTGGTCCTTCCTGGTCTTCTGGGCCAACTCGACGGACACCGTCTGCTGATCCGACCGTTCGCCACCGGCCCGCCTCCCAACTCCTGACTCCTGACTCCTGTGCGACCCAACTCCTGTGGCAGGGCCCGCCGGACACACTGAGGGCACACTGAGACCATGTCGTCGCGTCGCAGAAGGTGCCCCGAGTGTCGTCGCGAGATCGCCGTGGTCGCCGGGCGGTTCGCGCGCCATGATCCGCCGGGGTCGAACGGTGGGCTGGTGTCGTGTCCCGGGTCGCGCAGGCAGGCGGAGGCGGGAGCGGCCCAGCCGACGCTGGACGGGTACGTGGTTCCCGACTTCCCTGGCCAACTGCCGCTGTTCTGAGGCGTCGCAGAGGTGCTCACCGCATCGTCGCAGACGTGCTCACCGCATCCGCGAAGCCATCCCGCGGCTCGGCCTCAGGCTCGGCCTCAGTTGCCCGCCACCGACTTCACCGCCACCGACACCGGCGTCGAGCCGCTGATCAGTTCCAGGGTCAGGCCGGCTGTGGCCGGGGTGTCCACCAGTTCCGCGAGGACGGTGGCCACGTCGTCGCGCGGGATCGAGCCGCGCCCCGTTGAGGCCTCCAGGCGGACGAGGCCGGTACCGGGGTCGTTCGTCAGCGAACCGGGGCGCAGGATCGTCCAGTCCAGGGCGCTCTGCTTCCGGACGTATTCGTCGGCCTTGCCCTTGGCGCGCAGGTACGCGTCGAAGACGTCGTCACCCTGGTGATCCGGGTCGGCGGCCATCGCCGACACCACGATGTGGCGGCGTACGCCCGTCCGTACCGCGGCGTCCGCGAAGAGCACGGCGGCGTCGCGGTCCACGGTGTCCTTGCGGGCCGCTCCGCTGCCCGGGCCCGCGCCCGCCGCGAAGACGGCCGCGTCCGCGCCCTGCAGATGCGCGGCGACCTGCTCGACCGTGGCCGACTCCAGGTCGCACAGCACCGGTTCGGCACCGACCAGCCGCAGGTCGTCGCCCTGTTCGGGACGGCGGATGATGCCCGCGACCTCGTCGCCGCGCCCGGCGAGCAGCCGCTCCAGCCGCAGCGCGATCTGACCATGACCCCCAGCGATAACAATGCGCATGTCTTCGACCGTACGCCCGACCGGACCCATCCGCCGCATGGCTTGCCGACCGACTCCGACCCGACTCCGACCCGACGCCGACCGGCTCCGCCACCCCCGAGAGGCCGCCCCCGAGAGCCCCCGCCGTCCCCGAGAGTCGCCCGCGAGTCGCCCGCGAGAGCCCCCGCCCTCCGGCCCTCAGAAGCCCTTAAGACGGCTCGCCCCGGCCCTGTCTGGGCAGGTCCAGTGCCGCGGCCGCCGCCGAGTTGCAGTACTCGCGCACCGCGCTGGTCCGTGCCACCACGCGCCCCCGGTGCACCACGATCCGGCTGTACGCCAGTGAGAGCGCCCCCGAGAGCCGGTCGCCCCGAACAGCGAGGAGTTCCGCCGGGAAACCCGCCTCCACCCGCACCTCGGGGAGCCCCAGAACCCTCCGCGCCGACGTACTCACCGTGTCGTACGCGTCCTCGGCCCGCAGGCCGTGGCGGGAGGCCAGCAGGTACGCCGCCTCCAGCGGATCGCCGCGCCCCACCGGGTTCGACACGTCACGCAGGGCGCCACTGCCCGCCGCGACCCGTACTCCGGCCGCGCGCAGCAGCCGTACGGGAGCCGTGCCCCGGTCGTCCGCGCCCCCGCAGCCGCCCTGAGGGAGGCACACCACACTGATCCCCGCCGCCGCGAGCTGGTCCGCCGCTCGCGCCGCCGCCTCGGCGGGCAGGCGCTCGAGCCCGCCGCACGGACCGAGCGCCACCCCGGGCCGCAGGCCGCCCGCCATCGCGGCGAGCCGGCTGAGCCGCGCCGGGTCGGAGCCGTCGACGTGCAGGTCGACCGGGCAGCCCTGTTCGGAGGCGATCTCCAGGACCGCCTCCACGTACCCCGTGGGATCAGGGTCCAGATCCGGACGGCCGCCCACCACGGAGGCGCCCATCTTCACCGCGTCCCGCAGCATCGCGAGCCCGTCGGCCCCCGCGACGCCGGTCAGCAGCCGCGGCATCGCCACCGTCGTCAGCTCGACCATGCCGCGCAGCGACCGCCCCGCCCGGAGCACCGCCGCCAGCGCGCCAAGCCCTTGTACGTCGCCCACGTGGACGTGCGAGCGCAGGGCCGTCGTCCCGTGGCCGAGCTGGAGCAGCGCCGCCTCGGTGGACCGCCGCTGGACGTCCTCGGTGTCGTACGAGACCGGTCCGTCGGCGTCGGCCGACAGTGCCGTGTCGCCGTGTGCGTGCGGCTCGGCCGGGGCCGGCAGCAGCAGGTAGCCGCCGAGGTCCACGCGCGCGGAGTGCCCGCCGGGGCCGCCGCCCCCTCCGCCCGCCAGACTCCCCGCCGTGCCCACCGCCTCGATGCGTCCGCGGCACAGCCGTACGTCCACGGTCCGGCCGTCGGTGAGCCGCGCCCCGCACAACAGCAGGGCGGATCCCTCGGGCTGTCCCGACGCGGAGCCCGATGAAGGGTTCGACGCGGAAGAGGAGGGCTGCGGCTGACTGTCGGGCATCGCACTCCTGGGGTAGGCCGTGCGCGAGGAGGACGCGCAAGATCACGCAGAGTGAGTCGAGCCTAGGGCGGCGGACCGCCGGCTTCAGGGAGGAGCGGAATAGTCGTACCGGTGTGGTCCTCCGCGTCTGCGGGGTGTGATCGGGGACGGTCCCGACGGCTTGCCCTCCTGGTCCAGGGCGATGGCGGCCGTGACATGTGAGGTGGCCGAGGGCGGTGAAGCGTCCCGGCGGGGGCCTGGGTGGGGGCCTCGAAACGGATTTGGGGGAACGGCGGTGGGGCGTGTAATGTCTTCATCGCTCGCCCCAATAGCTCAGTCGGCAGAGCGTCTCCATGGTAAGGAGAAGGTCTACGGTTCGATTCCGTATTGGGGCTCTGGTGTGAGGGGTTCCCGTCGCGAGGCGGGGATCGATCGCATCGAAGCGGTGTAGCTCAGTCGGTAGAGCAAGCGGCTCATAATCGCTGTGTCACCGGTTCAAGTCCGGTCACCGCTACAGACAGTAGCCGATTGTGGGGTCGGTCCTTCGATCGGCTACTCTTCTTGCGTTAAGCCAATTCCATCCGTTCGTCAAGGAGCACTCACGTGGCTGCCACCGACGTCCGCCCGAAGATCACGCTGGCCTGCGTGGAGTGCAAGGAGCGGAACTACATCACCAAGAAGAACCGGCGTAACAACCCGGACCGTCTTGAGATGAAGAAGCACTGCCCGCGTTGCAACGCGCACACCGCGCACCGCGAGACGCGATAAAACAGGCTCGTACGCGAGGCCGTCCCCGTAACAGGGGGCGGCCTCGCGTCGTTTCGGCCACTGTGGCGAACGCTCGTTATCAGGCAGGGCGCTGTCAGGCAGGGCGCCGGCGAGCGGTCGTTCGCTGAACCACCACAGCAAGACATCAGGAGGTGCCGAGCCCATGGCGCTCGACCAGTCGTTCGTGGGGCGGTCCTATCCGCCCACCGATCCCTATGAGGTCGGCCGGGAGAAGATCCGCGAGTTCGCGGAGGCCGTGGGGGACACCAACCCGGCGTACACGGACCCGGAGGCCGCCAAGGCGCTCGGGCACCCCGACGTGATCGCTCCACCCACCTTCGTGTTCGCGATCACCTTCAAGGCCGCGGGACAGGTCGTCCAGGACCCCCAGCTGGGTCTCGACTACAGCCGCGTCGTGCACGGCGACCAGAAGTTCGTGTACACGCGTCCCGTGCGCGCGGGCGACCGGCTCACGGTCATCTCGACCATCGAGAAGATCAAGTCCATGGCCGGCAACGACATCCTGGACATCCGGGGCGAGGTCCACGACGAGGCGGGCGAGCACGTGGTGACCGCCTGGACCAAGCTCGTCGCCCGTGCGGAGGACGACGCGGCCGACGACAAGGCCGCGGCAGAAGGGCAGGCGTGAGCCGATGACGGCACAGATCCAGTACGCGGACGTCGAGGTCGGCACGGAACTGCCCGCCAGGACCTTCCCCGTCACCCGCGCCACGCTCGTGCAGTACGCGGGCGCCTCCGGCGACTTCAACCCGATCCACTGGAACGAGAAGTTCGCCAAGGAGGTCGGACTGCCCGACGTCATCGCGCACGGCATGTTCACCATGGCCGAGGCGATCCGGGTGGTCACCGACTGGGCGGGCGACCCGGCCGCGGTCGTGGAGTACGGGGTCCGCTTCACCCGGCCCGTGGTCGTCCCGAACGACGACGAGGGCGCGACCATCGAGGTCAGCGGCAAGGTCGCGGCCAAGCTCGACGACGACACCGTCCGCGTCGACCTGACCGTCATGAGCGCCGGCCAGAAGGTGCTCGGCATGTCACGGGCGGTCGTACGGCTCGCCTAGAGCGGCGCGCTTGTCAGGGCTTGTAAGGGGTGTCCTCCATGGCAGGGCACCCCTTACTACGCCGTCTCGTACCCTTGTGCCCGTGCAGGAACTCCACGACGCCCCGCTCGCTCCCCTGACAACCTTCCGGCTCGGCGGTCCCGCGGACCGGCTGATCACCGCGACGACCGACGCGGAAGTGATCTCCGCCGTCCGTGAGGCCGACGACTCCGGTACACCCCTGCTGCTCATCGGCGGCGGATCCAACCTGGTCATCGGTGACAAGGGGTTCGCCGGGACCGCGCTCGTCATCGCGACCAAGGGCTTCGCGCTCGACGGCACACAGCTGGAGCTGGCGGCCGGCGAGGTGTGGACCGACGCCGTCGCCCGCACCGTCGAGGCCGGACTCGCGGGCATCGAGTGCCTCGCCGGAATCCCCGGCTCGGCGGGCGCTACGCCGATCCAGAACGTCGGCGCGTACGGGCAGGAGGTCTCCTCCACCATCACCGAAGTGGTCGCCTACGACCGCGTCACCCACGAGACGGTCACCGTCGCGAACGCCGACTGCGTCTTCTCGTACCGGCACAGCCGCTTCAAGGCCGACCCCCGGCGATACGTCGTGCTGCGCGTCCGCTTCGAGCTGGAGGACGCCGACGGGCTGTCGGCTCCGATCAAGTACGCCGAGACGGCCCGGACCCTCGGGGTCGAACCGGGCGACCGCGTGCCCCTCGCGGCCGCCCGCGAGGCGGTGCTGAAGCTGCGCTCCGGGAAGGGCATGGTGCTCGACCCCGAGGATCACGACACCTGGTCGGCCGGGTCCTTCTTCACCAACCCGATCCTCACCGACGAGGACTTCGCCGTGTTCCACGCGCGCGTGCGGGAGCGCCTGGGCGACGGAGCCGTCCCGCCCGCCTATCCGGCGGGCGAGGGCCGCACCAAGACCTCGGCGGCCTGGCTGATCGACAAGGCGGGCTTCACCAAGGGCTACGGCACCGGTCCGGCCCGTATCTCCACCAAGCACACGCTGGCCCTGACCAACCGCGGGGGCGCGACCACCGAGGACCTGCTGGCCCTCGCCCGGGAGGTCGTCGCGGGCGTCCGGGACGCCTTCGGGATCACTCTCGTGAACGAGCCCGTGACGGTGGGCGTCAGCCTCTGAGGCGGCCGTCACCCGCTTCAGCCGGCCGTCACCCGCTTCAGCCGGCCGGGGCGGCGAGCCAGTCCTCGACCCCCGACAGCAGCTTCTCCTTGACGTCGTCCGGAGCCGCCGAGCCGCGTACCGACTGACGGGCCAGCTCGGCAAGCTCCTCGTCCGTGAAGCCGTGGTGGTGGCGGGCGATCTCGTACTGGGCCGCGACGCGTGAACCGAACAACAGCGGGTCGTCCGCGCCGAGCGCCATCGGAACCCCGGCCTCGAACAGAGTCCTCAGGGGTACGTCCTCGGGCTTCTCGTAGACGCCGAGCGCGACGTTGGAGGCCGGGCACACCTCGCAGGTGATCCCCCGCTCGGCGAGCCGCTTCAGCAGCCGCGGGTCCTCCGCCGCGCGCACCCCGTGCCCGATCCGCGAGGCGTGCAGGTCGTCCAGGCAGTCCCGGACCGACGACGGGCCGGTCAGCTCACCGCCGTGCGGCGCCGCCAGAAGCCCGCCGTCGCGCGCGATCGCGAACGCCCGGTCGAAGTCCCGTGCCATGCCCCGCCGCTCGTCGTTGGAGAGCCCGAAACCGACGATCCCGCGGTCCGCGTACCGCACGGCCAGCCGGGCCAGCGTGCGCGCGTCCAGCGGGTGCTTCATGCGGTTCGCGGCGACGAGGACGCGCATCCCGAGACCGGTGTCGCGGACGGTCCTGTCCACCGCGTCCAGGATGATCTCCAGGGCCGGGATGAGCCCGCCCAGCCGGGGCGCGTACGAGGTGGGGTCGACCTGGATCTCCAGCCAGCCGGAGCCGTCCCGGAGGTCCTCCTCGGCCGCCTCGCGCACCAGCCGCTGGATGTCCTCGGGCTCTCTGACGCAGGACCGCGCCGCGTCGTACAGCCGCTGGAAGCGGAACCAGCCCCGCTCGTCCGTCGCCCGCAGCCTCGGCGGCTCCCCGCTGGTCAGTGCGTCCGTCAGGGACTCGGGCAGCCGCACGCCGTACTTGTCGGCGAGTTCGAGGACGGTTCCGGGCCGCATCGACCCGGTGAAGTGCAGGTGCAGATGAGCCTTCGGCAGCTCAGAGACATCACGTACGTGCTCCATCCCAGGATCCTGCCGTACGGGGATTACGTATCGGTAGCGCTTTCCCCGATCGTGGTCTTGCTCGCACGCAAACACGAAAAAAAGGGGACGCGACTACTCACGTGAGTAGTCGCGTCCCCGCGCGCAGAGCGCGAAAAACGTCAGTCCCGCGCCTCGGACAAGAGCTTCTGGACGCGGCTCACGCCCTCTACGAGATCCTCGTCACCCAGCGCGTACGACAGCCGCAGGTATCCCGGCGTGCCGAACGCCTCGCCCGGGACGACCGCGACCTCGGCCTCCTCCAGGATGAGCGCGGCCAGCTCGACGGTGTTCTGCGGACGCTTGCCGCGAATCTCCTTGCCGACGAGGGCCTTGACGGAGGGGTACGCGTAGAAGGCGCCCTCGGGCTCCGGGCAGAGCACGCCGTCGATCTCGTTGAGCATCCGGACGATGGTCCGGCGGCGGCGGTCGAAGGCCTCGCGCATCTTCGCGACGGCGTCCAGGTCACCGGAGACGGCGGCGATCGCGGCCACCTGGGCGACGTTCGAGACGTTGGACGTGGCGTGCGACTGGAGGTTGGTCGCGGCCTTGACGACGTCCTTCGGGCCGATGACCCAGCCCACGCGCCAGCCGGTCATGGCGTACGTCTTGGCGACGCCGTTGACCACGATGCACTTGTCGCGCAGCTCCGGCAGGAGCGCGGGGAGGGACACGGAGACCGCGTCGCCGTAGACCAGGTGCTCGTAGATCTCGTCGGTGAGGACCCACAGGCCGTGCTCGACGGCCCAGCGGCCGATCGCCTCGGTCTCGGCCTCGCTGTAGACGGAGCCGGTCGGGTTGGACGGCGACACGAAGAGGACGACCTTGGTCTTCTCCGTGCGCGCGGCCTCCAGCTGCTCGACCGAGACCCGGTAGCCCGTGGTCTCGTCCGCGACGACCTCGACCGGGACGCCGCCGGCGAGGCGGATCGACTCCGGGTAGGTCGTCCAGTACGGCGCCGGGACGATGACCTCGTCACCCGGGTCGAGGATCGCGGCGAAGGCCTCGTAGATGGCCTGCTTGCCGCCGTTGGTGACCAGGATCTGGGAGACGTCGGGCTCGTAACCCGAGTCCCGCAGCGTCTTCGCGGCGATCGCGGCCTTCAGCTCGGGCAGACCCCCCGCCGGCGTGTAGCGGTGGTACTTCGGGTTCTTGCAGGCCTCGACGGCCGCTTCGACGATGTAGTCCGGCGTCGGGAAGTCGGGCTCACCGGCGCCGAAGCCGATCACCGGACGCCCGGCGGCCTTGAGGGCCTTGGCCTTGGCGTCCACGGCGAGGGTGGCGGACTCGGAGATCGCGCCGACTCGGGCGGAGACCCGGCGCTCGGTGGGAGGGGTTGCAGCGCTCATGGACCCCATCGTTTCAGACACGAAACGCCCGCGGCACGCGGGTTTCACGGACTGGTCATGGCGGTGAACAGATGCGCGACAGGGCCGTCACACAGGCGGACCGAGCCGCTGCAGCCAGTGTGCACGGGCCGGGGCGGCCGACCGGACGGCAGCGGCCGGGGAGACCGAAAACACGCCCGTCTGCGAGCCACGCACCGGCAAAACCGCGACCGACAACGCCCCTGAGAACACTTTCTGTTCGACGCCCGGCTCCGGACCACGTACACTCTCACCTCGTTGGCCTCCACCGGCCGCGCTCACTGGGTGCACACCGAGCACTCGGGCGGATGCGGTACGTTTGGGGGGAACCAAAGGGTCGTAGCTCAATTGGTAGAGCACTGGTCTCCAAAACCAGCGGTTGGGGGTTCAAGTCCCTCCGGCCCTGCTACACACTCCTTACGCCAGGATGTGTGTGTGCGCATGTACGTACAGCAGGAATGCACCGCCGTGCGGCTCAGACCGGGCGCGGCACGGCCACGACCCGGAATCAGGTGAGGACGAGTGACGGACGCCGTGGGCTCCATCGACATGCCTGATGCCCAGGATGAGGCGCCGGAGTCCAAGAAGGCCCGCAAGGGCGGCAAGCGCGGTAAGAAGGGCCCGTTCAAGCGACTGGCAACGTTCTACCGCCAGATCGTCGCGGAGCTCCGGAAGGTCGTCTGGCCGACCCGCTCGCAGCTGACGACGTACACGACCGTGGTGATTGTCTTCGTCGTCATCATGATCGGTCTGGTGACTGTGATTGACTTCGGACTCGACAAGGCCGCCAAGTACGTCTTCGGCTGAGCCGAAAGCGAAGGGCGCCGTACCCGGCGCCCCTTTCGCGTGTTCCACCGCCATGAATCCAGGAAGAAGCAGCCACCGTGTCTGACCCGAACGTGAACGACGCCATCGAGCCTCGTGGAGAAGGTGTCGAGTCCGCGGACGACGAGCTCGACATCGTCGAGGGAGCGGACGAGGTCGACGAGTTCGAGGCTGCCGAAGCCGAGGCGGGGGAGCCGGCTGAGGAAGCCGCCCTGCACGTCGAGGACGAGGACGAGGTCGAGGAGGCCACCGAAGAGGAGGCCGCGGAGGAGGCCGCCGAAGAGGAGGCCGAGCCCGTCGACCCCGTCGCCGCCCTGCGCGAGGAACTGCGGACCCTGCCCGGCGAGTGGTACGTCATCCACACGTACGCCGGCTACGAGAACCGCGTGAAGACCAACCTGGAGCAGCGCGCCGTCTCGCTGAACGTCGAGGACTTCATCTTCCAGGCCGAGGTGCCGCAGGAAGAGGTCGCGCAGATCAAGAACGGCGAGCGCAAGACCATCCGTCAGAACAAGCTCCCGGGCTACGTCCTGGTGCGCATGGACCTGACGAACGAGTCCTGGGGCGTCGTCCGCAACACGCCCGGCGTCACCGGCTTCGTGGGCAACGCCTACGACCCGTACCCGCTGACGCTCGACGAGATCGTCAAGATGCTCGCCCCGGAGGCCGAGGAGAAGGCCGCTCGCGAGGCCGCCGAGGCCGAGGGCAAGCCGGCTCCCGCCCGCAAGGTCGAGGTGCAGGTGCTCGACTTCGAGGTCGGCGACTCGGTCACCGTCACCGACGGCCCGTTCGCCACGCTCCAGGCGACCATCAACGAGATCAACGCCGACTCGAAGAAGGTCAAGGGCCTCGTCGAGATCTTCGGCCGCGAGACGCCGGTCGAGCTGAGCTTCGACCAGATCCAGAAGAACTAGCACACAGCTTCCGAGCAGGTCAGGCAGGCTCCCGGAGCTTGTCTGACCTGCTCGGTTTTTGGCCGCGCATCTATACCCGTTATCGTTGTGCGGTATGCCTCCATCCGGGACGCGACCCGGTCGGAGGCGCACTCGAATCGAAAGGACCCGGAGAGCAATGCCTCCCAAGAAGAAGAAGGTCACGGGGCTCATCAAGCTCCAGATCCAGGCTGGTGCCGCGAACCCGGCCCCGCCGGTCGGCCCGGCGCTGGGTCAGCACGGCGTCAACATCATGGAGTTCTGCAAGGCCTACAACGCCGCGACCGAGTCGCAGCGCGGTTGGGTCATCCCGGTGGAGATCACGGTCTACGAGGACCGCTCCTTCACCTTCATCACCAAGACGCCGCCGGCCGCCAAGATGATCCTCAAGGCCGCGGGCGTGGAGAAGGGCTCCGGCGAGCCGCACAAGACCAAGGTCGCCAAGATCACCGAGGCGCAGGTCCGCGAGATCGCCCAGACCAAGCTGCCCGACCTCAACGCCAACGACCTGGACGCCGCCGCGAAGATCATCGCCGGTACCGCGCGTTCCATGGGCGTCACGGTCGAGGGCTGACCTCAACCCCCGTAAAGAAACACCGTGGCAGGGCCTGCTCGGCCTGTACCACGACTCCTTTCAGAACACACAGGAGCAGTTGTGAGCAAGCGCAGCAAGGCTCTCCGCGCTGCGGACGCCAAGATCGACCGGGAGAAGCTGTACGCCCCGCTCGAGGCCGTCCGTCTCGCCAAGGAGACCTCCACGTCCAAGTTCGACGGCACCGTCGAGGTCGCCTTCCGTCTGGGTGTCGACCCGCGCAAGGCCGACCAGATGGTCCGTGGCACCGTGAACCTCCCGCACGGCACCGGTAAGACCGCCCGGGTCCTGGTCTTCGCGACCGGTGACCGTGCCGAGGCCGCGCGTGCCGCGGGCGCCGACATCGTCGGCTCCGACGAACTGATCGACGAGGTGTCGAAGGGCCGTCTGGACTTCGACGCCGTCGTCGCCACCCCGGACCTCATGGGCAAGGTCGGCCGTCTCGGCCGTGTGCTCGGTCCCCGTGGCCTCATGCCGAACCCCAAGACCGGCACCGTGACCCCGGACGTCGTCAAGGCTGTCAACGACATCAAGGGCGGCAAGATCGAGTTCCGCGTCGACAAGCACTCGAACCTGCACTTCATCATCGGCAAGACGTCCTTCGACGACACCAAGCTGGTGGAGAACTACGCCGCGGCGCTGGAGGAGATCACCCGTCTCAAGCCGTCCGCCGCGAAGGGTCGCTACATCAAGAAGGCCGCCCTCACCACCACGATGGGCCCCGGCATTCCGCTCGACCCCAACCGCACCCGCAACCTCCTCGTCGAGGAGGACCCGGCCGCCGTCTGAGCCCCGCGCCCAGTTCGGTAGTCGGTCGCGCAACGCGTTCCGGTCAGCGAGCCCCGCAACCTTTCGAGGTGCGGGGCTCGTCCCTTTTCTGGCACACGTTTTTGGCACGCGTACGAGTGTCGGTGCTCTGCGCTAGCGTGCGCAGCACGGGAATCTCAGGGGGGTAGGGACGAATGACCAGCACATCCGTGCGCCGGGTGGCCGTTTCGATCGCGGTGGTGACCGCGCTGGCGGGAGCGGCCGCGTGCAGCTCCCCGGAGTCCTCCGGGGGCTCCGGCAAGGACGACAGGGCGGGCCGCGAGGGCGGGGCGGCCGTGGGCCCCCTCGCGGCCCTGCGCCTGGCGGAGAAGTCCACGTCCAGCGCCGACTCCGCGCGCGTGAAGTCCACGACCACGATGGGCACCATGATGTCCATGGCGGCGGACGGCGCCCTCGACTGGTCCGACGGCTACACCGGCACGATGACCATCGAGTACACCGGCGGCACGATGGCCGACCAGATGCGCCAGATGGGCACCACCACGATGGAGGCCCGCTACCTGCCCGACGCCTACTACGCGCGGATGGGCGACACCTTCGCGGACCAGGCGGGCGGCAAGCACTGGATCAAGTACGACTACGACGCCCTGGCGGAAGCGGCGGGCGGCTCGGGTGCGTACATGAAGGACCAGATGCAGAACACCACGCCGAACCAGTCGGTGAAGCTCCTGCTCGCCTCCGGCGACGTGAAGAAGGTCGGCGAGGAGACCGTGCGCGGTGAGAAGACCACGCACTACTCGGGCACGGTCGAGGTCGCGGATCTCGCCGAGAAGAACTCCGACCTGACCGAGAAGCAGCTCGCCGACCTGAAGAAGCAGCTGCAGCGGGCCCAGATCACCACGGAGACCATCGACATCTGGGTCAACGACAGGGATCTGCTGGTCAAGAAGGTCGAGAAGGGCGAGATGACGTCCGGCACGATGTCCCAGACGGCGTACTACAGCGACTACGGCGTGAAGGTCTCCACCCAGACGCCTCCGGCCGGGGACACGGTGGACTTCACCGAGCTGCTGGGCAAGCAGCCGGCGGTGTAGGGCTCTGAAACTCCGGGGACACGGGAATCCCCCTGGGATACGCTCGCGGTCTTGTCTGTGAATCGAACAAAGTATTTCCAGGGGGGAAACATGGGGATTTCTGTGCGCGGATCCGTGCGGCGCGGGGCGACCGGGACGGCACTCGCCGCGCTGGTACTCGGTGGGGGAGCGGTCGCCTGCGGCAAGACGGAGGGGGAGTCGCCGAAGATGACCCCCGCGGCGGCCGTGGCGAAGGCGGCGAAGAACGCGGAGGACATCACGTCCCTGCGCTACCGGGTGACCGGCAAGGTCCCGGAGGAGGGCCGCATCAAGGGCGAGGCGCAGATGCGCATGAAGCCCACGGTGGCCATGAGCATGAAGATGACGGCACTCGACCAGCCCACGGACAACCAGGTCGAGATCCGGCTCGTGGACAAGGCCATGTACATCGACGGGGGCGCCGCGGCCGCGAAGGAGATGGACGGGAAGAGCTGGATCAAGTTCGACATGGCCGCGCTCGGCAAGGACGCCGACGCCCTGGGCGGCGAGTCGGTGGGCGCCGGACAGGCCGACAAGAACCCGGCGCAGGAGTCCACCCTGCTCACTGGCTCCAAGGACGTGGAGGAGGTCGGCACCGAGACCGTCGACGGCGTCAAGACCACCCACTACAAGGGCACGGTCACTCTCGACGAGTTCCGCGCGTCCCTGAAGGACGAGGACAAGAAGACCCGGGAGCAGCGCGAGAAGGCCCTGGAGCAGTACGAGAAGATGGGCGTCAAGAGCCTCGCGATGCACATGTGGATCGACGGCGAGGACCACACCAAGCAGTTCCGCATGAAGGGCGACGCCGACAAGGGCCCGCTCGACATGACCATCACGTTCCTCGACTACAACAAGCCGGTGACCGTCAAGGCCCCGCCGGCCAAGGACACGATGGACCTCGCGGAGATGATGAAGGCGGTTCAGCAGGGCTGACGGCCCCCGGCGGCCGCGCTCGCGCGCCCGCGGCTGCGTCCCTCCCGGAGGCGCAGCCGCGCGGATTTGCTTGACAGCGATCCGTTCCCGTACGCTTCCGGGGAAGCCAAAGACCGCTGGTCGTTGCCGTGGTGCTCGTGAGAGGGCCCGGCGGCCGAAGGATCCGCTGAACTGCGGACGACCCGCGCAGGTGACTGTGGAAGAGCTCCTGGGCCGTTTCCGTGATCCAACGGAATTCGTCCGGTTGAGCTATGCCCCGTGCGCCTGCGCCGGGGCGTTTCGTTTATCCCAGCCCCTTCCGAGCGGTCCTCATCACCCGGAAGGAGGCCGAGGCTCATGGCGACACCCGACAAGGTCGATGCCGTTGAGGAGATCACGGGGAAGCTCCGTAACTCCAACGCCGCTGTTGTGACGTCCTACACCGGGCTGAGCGTGGCGCAGCTCAAGCAGCTCCGCCGTTCTCTCGGCGAGAACGCTCAGTACCGAGTGGTGAAGAACACGCTCACCAAGATCGCGGCCCAGGAGGCCGGGATCTCCGTGCTGGACGAGCACCTCAGTGGCTCGACGGCCGTCGCCTTCGTGACCGGTGACCCGGTCGAGGCGGCGAAGGGTCTGCGTGACTTCGCCAAGGACAACCCCGCTCTCGTCATCAAGGGCGGTGTCCTTGACGGCAAGGCGCTGTCCGCCGACGAGATCAAGAAGCTTGCGGACCTCGAGTCCCGCGAGGTTCTGCTCGCCAAGCTGGCGGGCGCCCTGAAGGGCAAGCAGACGCAGGCTGCTCAGGTCTTCCAGGCGCTCCCGTCGAAGCTCGTCCGCACCGTGGACGCGCTTCGTGCCAAGCAGGACGAGCAGGGCGGTGCCGAGTAACTCGGCTCGCGAAATGACCGCCGCCTGAGGCAGCCCGCCGCAGGCAGGGGGTCGTAGCGGGCCGAACGTACGCCCGCCAGACATGTACATCCGGCACCAGCCGAATTAGTGGAAGGAAAGCCATCGTGGCTCTCACCCAGGACGAACTGCTCGCCGAGTTCGAGGGCATGACCCTCATCCAGCTCTCCGAGTTCGTGAAGGCGTTCGAGGAGAAGTTCGACGTCACCGCCGCCGCCGCGGTCGCCGTTGCCGCTCCGGGTGCCCCGGGCGCCCCGGTCGAGGCCGAGGAGGAGAAGGACGAGTTCGACGTCATCCTCACCGGTGCGGGCGACAAGAAGATCCAGGTCATCAAGGTCGTGCGCGAGCTGACCTCCCTGGGTCTGAAGGAGGCCAAGGACCTCGTGGACGGCGCCCCGAAGCCCGTTCTCGAGAAGGTCGCCAAGGACGCCGCCGAGAAGGCCGCCGAGTCCCTCAAGGGCGCCGGCGCCTCCGTCGAGGTCAAGTAAGACCTTCGCGGGTCCGCACGGACTCCTGTACGCCGCACAGCTCTTTCCGTAGGGCTGTAACGCGAACGCACTGAAGGGCGATCATCCAAGTGGGTGGTCGCCCTTCGGCGTTCCTGACGTCGTCGGACGGCTGCCTTGCACTGTGGGTTCCGACGAGTATGGTGATCTTCGTTGTGCCTCCGGGCACCCCCGGTGATCCGCTGCGAGTGACGATCGCAGCACCGGGCTCGGGCATGGGGGGCCTTGACGAACCGCACGCAGCGCGCAATTCTCAGGACGCGTCGTCACAACGATCCGCATCCGAGGCATGGATCGGCGACGGAGAGGGAAGTATCGATGTGCATCGAGGGCGTGGCTTGTCGCAGGTGTTGACGAACAACGAGGGTTTTCGAGGGTCCGCAAACCCGCACTGGACATCAGTGAGCCAAGTGGCTACACTGACCCTTTGCGCTGCCTGTTAGCTGCTTCCTGCCCGTCACCAGGAACATGCCCTCGCTCGAGCACCGACGATAGAACTGTCTCTGACCTGGGATTTCTATCTCTGTGCCCGCTCGAGGGGCCGGTACGCGCGTAGTGAGTCCGAGCCCTCGGAAGGACCCCCTCTTGGCCGCCTCGCGCACTGCCTCGAACGCGAATACGAACAACGGCGCCAGCACCGCCCCGCTGCGCATTTCCTTTGCAAAGATCAAGGAGCCTCTCGAGGTTCCCAACCTGCTCGCGCTGCAGACCGAGAGCTTTGACTGGCTGCTCGGCAACACCGCTTGGCAGAGTCGGGTCGAGGAGGCTCTGGAGTCCGGTCAGGACGTCCCCACCAAGTCCGGTCTGGAGGAGATCTTCGAGGAGATCTCCCCGATCGAGGACTTCTCCGGGTCGATGTCGCTGACGTTCCGCGACCACCGCTTCGAGCCGCCGAAGAACAGCATCGACGAGTGCAAGGAGCGCGACTTCACGTACGCCGCGCCCCTCTTCGTCACGGCCGAGTTCACCAACAACGAGACCGGCGAGATCAAGTCCCAGACCGTCTTCATGGGCGACTTCCCGCTCATGACGAACAAGGGCACGTTCGTCATCAACGGCACCGAGCGTGTCGTGGTCTCGCAGCTGGTCCGTTCGCCGGGTGTCTACTTCGACTCCTCGATCGACAAGACGTCCGACAAGGACATCTTCTCCGCCAAGGTCATCCCGTCGCGCGGTGCCTGGCTGGAGATGGAGATCGACAAGCGCGACATGGTCGGTGTGCGCATCGACCGCAAGCGCAAGCAGTCCGTCACCGTCCTGCTCAAGGCTCTCGGTTGGACGACCGAGCAGATCCTCGAGGAGTTCGGCGAGTACGAGTCCATGCGCGCCACCCTGGAGAAGGACCACACCCAGGGCCAGGACGACGCGCTGCTCGACATCTACCGCAAGCTGCGCCCGGGCGAGCCCCCCACGCGTGAGGCCGCGCAGACGCTGCTGGAGAACCTCTACTTCAACCCCAAGCGCTACGACCTGGCGAAGGTCGGCCGCTACAAGGTGAACAAGAAGCTCGGTGCGAACGAGCCGCTGGACGCCGGCGTGCTCACCACCGACGACGTCATCGCCACCATCAAGTACCTGGTGAAGCTGCACGCCGGTGAGACCGAGACGGTCGCCGAGTCGGGTCGCGAGATCATCGTCGAGACCGACGACATCGACCACTTCGGCAACCGCCGTATCCGCAACGTCGGCGAGCTGATCCAGAACCAGGTCCGTACGGGTCTCGCCCGTATGGAGCGCGTCGTGCGTGAGCGCATGACCACGCAGGACGTCGAGGCGATCACGCCGCAGACCCTGATCAACATCCGGCCGGTCGTCGCCTCCATCAAGGAGTTCTTCGGCACCAGCCAGCTGTCCCAGTTCATGGACCAGAACAACCCGCTGTCGGGCCTGACGCACAAGCGTCGTCTCAACGCCCTCGGCCCGGGTGGTCTCTCCCGTGAGCGGGCCGGCTTCGAGGTCCGCGACGTGCACCCGTCGCACTACGGCCGCATGTGCCCGATCGAGACGCCCGAAGGCCCGAACATCGGTCTGATCGGTTCGCTCGCCTCGTACGGCCGCATCAACGCGTTCGGCTTCATCGAGACGCCGTACCGCAAGGTCGTCGACGGTCAGGTCACCGACGAGGTCGACTACCTCACGGCCGACGAAGAGGACCGGTTCGTCATCGCGCAGGCCAACGCCACGCTGAACGACGACTTCCGCTTCGTCGAGGCGCGCGTCCTGGTGCGCCGCCGTGGCGGCGAGGTCGACTACGTCGCCGGTGACGACGTGGACTACATGGACGTCTCGCCGCGCCAGATGGTGTCGGTCGCGACCGCCATGATCCCGTTCCTGGAGCACGACGACGCCAACCGTGCCCTCATGGGCGCGAACATGATGCGTCAGGCCGTGCCGCTCATCAAGTCCGAGTCCCCGCTCGTCGGCACCGGCATGGAGTACCGCTCCGCCGCCGACGCCGGCGACGTGGTCAAGGCCGAGAAGGCGGGTGTGGTCCAGGAGGTCTCCGCGGACTACATCACCACCGCCAACGACGACGGCACGTACATCACGTACCGCCTGGCCAAGTTCGCCCGCTCCAACCAGGGCACCTCGGTCAACCAGAAGGTCATCGTCAACGAGGGCGACCGGATCATCGAGGGCCAGGTCCTCGCCGACGGTCCGGCCACCCAGAACGGCGAGATGGCGCTCGGCAAGAACCTGCTCGTGGCGTTCATGCCGTGGGAGGGTCACAACTACGAGGACGCGATCATCCTGTCGCAGCGCCTCGTGCAGGACGACGTCCTCTCCTCGATCCACATCGAGGAGCACGAGGTCGACGCCCGTGACACCAAGCTCGGCCCCGAGGAGATCACCCGGGACATCCCGAACGTCTCCGAGGAGGTCCTCGCCGACCTCGACGAGCGCGGCATCATCCGCATCGGTGCCGAGGTCATCGCCGGCGACATCCTCGTCGGCAAGGTGACCCCCAAGGGTGAGACCGAGCTGACGCCGGAGGAGCGCCTGCTGCGCGCGATCTTCGGTGAGAAGGCCCGTGAGGTCCGTGACACCTCGCTGAAGGTGCCGCACGGCGAGACCGGCAAGGTCATCGGCGTCCGCGTCTTCGACCGCGAGGAGGGCGACGAGCTTCCCCCCGGTGTGAACCAGCTGGTGCGCGTGTACGTGGCGCAGAAGCGCAAGATCACCGACGGTGACAAGCTCGCCGGCCGTCACGGCAACAAGGGCGTCATCTCGAAGATCCTGCCGATCGAGGACATGCCGTTCCTGGAGGACGGCACCCCGGTCGACATCATCCTCAACCCGCTGGGTGTGCCGTCCCGAATGAACCCGGGACAGGTTCTGGAGATCCACCTCGGCTGGCTCGCCAGCCGCGGCTGGGACGTCTCCGGCCTCGCGGACGACTGGGCGCAGCGCCTGCAGGCCATCGAGGCCGACCGGGTCGACCCGGGCACGAACGTCGCGACCCCCGTCTTCGACGGTGCGCGCGAGGACGAGCTCGCGGGCCTGCTGAACCACACGATCCCGAACCGCGACGGCGAGCGCATGGTGCTCCCGTCCGGCAAGGCGCCGCTGTTCGACGGCCGCTCCGGCGAGCCGTTCCCGGAGCCGATCTCGGTCGGCTACATGTACATCCTGAAGCTGCACCACCTGGTCGACGACAAGCTGCACGCCCGCTCGACCGGTCCGTACTCGATGATCACCCAGCAGCCGCTGGGTGGTAAGGCCCAGTTCGGTGGCCAGCGGTTCGGCGAGATGGAGGTGTGGGCGCTGGAGGCGTACGGCGCCGCGTACGCCCTCCAGGAGCTGCTGACCATCAAGTCCGACGACGTCACCGGCCGCGTGAAGGTCTACGAGGCCATCGTCAAGGGCGAGAACATCCCCGAACCCGGCATCCCCGAGTCCTTCAAGGTGCTCATCAAGGAGATGCAGTCCCTGTGCCTGAATGTGGAGGTGCTGTCCAGCGACGGTATGTCCATCGAGATGCGCGACACCGACGAGGACGTCTTCCGCGCTGCGGAGGAGCTCGGCATCGACCTGTCCCGGCGTGAGCCGAGCAGCGTCGAAGAGGTCTGACGGGAGTTCGGCGGGCCTTTTGACTCACAGAGGCGACTCACAGAGGCAAAGGTCCGCCGGCCCCGGGACCCCCGTTTCAGACCCCAAGACTTACAACCCTGAGAGGGATTGACGCATAGTGCTCGACGTCAACTTCTTCGACGAGCTCCGGATCGGCCTGGCCACCGCTGACGACATCCGTCAGTGGAGCCACGGCGAGGTCAAGAAGCCCGAGACGATCAACTACCGCACGCTCAAGCCCGAAAAGGACGGACTCTTCTGCGAGAAGATCTTCGGCCCCACCCGGGACTGGGAGTGCTACTGCGGCAAGTACAAGCGCGTCCGCTTCAAGGGCATCATCTGCGAGCGCTGTGGCGTCGAGGTCACGCGCGCGAAGGTGCGCCGTGAGCGGATGGGCCACATCGAACTGGCCGCTCCCGTCACGCACATCTGGTACTTCAAGGGCGTCCCGAGCCGTCTGGGCTACCTGCTCGACCTGGCTCCCAAGGACCTCGAGAAGGTCATCTACTTCGCGGCGTACATGATCACGTACGTCGACGAGGAGCGCCGCACGCGTGACCTGCCCTCCCTGGAGGCGCACGTCTCCGTCGAGCGGCAGCAGATCGAGAACCGCCGCGACTCCGACCTCGAAGGCCGCGCCAAGAAGCTCGAGACCGACCTGGCCGAGCTGGAGGCCGAGGGCGCCAAGGCCGACGTGCGCCGCAAGGTGCGCGAGGGTGCCGAGCGCGAGATGAAGCAGCTGCGCGACCGTGCGCAGCGCGAGATCGACCGTCTCGACGAGGTGTGGACCCGGTTCAAGAACCTCAAGGTCCAGGACCTGGAGGGCGACGAGCTCCTCTACCGCGAGCTGCGTGACCGCTTCGGCACGTACTTCGACGGCTCGATGGGCGCCGCGGCGCTGCAGAAGCGCCTGGAGTCCTTCGACCTGGACGAGGAGGCCGAGCGCCTCCGCGAGATCATCCGTACCGGCAAGGGCCAGAAGAAGACCCGTGCGCTCAAGCGCCTGAAGGTCGTCTCCGCGTTCCTGCAGACCAGCAACAGCCCCAAGGGCATGGTGCTCGACTGCGTGCCGGTCATCCCGCCGGACCTTCGCCCGATGGTGCAGCTGGACGGTGGCCGCTTCGCGACCTCCGACCTGAACGACCTGTACCGCCGTGTGATCAACCGCAACAACCGTCTGAAGAGGCTCCTGGACCTCGGTGCCCCGGAGATCATCGTCAACAACGAGAAGCGCATGCTTCAGGAGGCTGTTGACGCCCTCTTCGACAACGGTCGTCGCGGCCGCCCGGTGACCGGTCCCGGTAACCGCCCGCTGAAGTCCCTCAGCGACATGCTGAAGGGTAAGCAGGGTCGCTTCCGTCAGAACCTGCTCGGTAAGCGTGTGGACTACTCCGCGCGTTCCGTGATCGTCGTCGGTCCGCAGCTGAAGCTGCACCAGTGCGGTCTGCCGAAGGCGATGGCGCTGGAGCTGTTCAAGCCGTTCGTGATGAAGCGTCTGGTCGACCTGAACCACGCGCAGAACATCAAGAGCGCCAAGCGCATGGTCGAGCGCGGCCGCACGGTCGTGTACGACGTGCTGGAAGAGGTCATCGCGGAGCACCCGGTTCTGCTGAACCGTGCGCCCACGCTGCACCGCCTCGGCATCCAGGCCTTCGAGCCGCAGCTGGTCGAGGGCAAGGCCATCCAGATCCACCCGCTCGTCTGCACCGCGTTCAACGCGGACTTCGACGGTGACCAGATGGCCGTGCACCTGCCGCTGTCCGCGGAGGCGCAGGCCGAGGCCCGCATCCTGATGCTGTCCTCGAACAACATCCTCAAGCCCGCCGACGGCCGTCCGGTGACGATGCCGACCCAGGACATGGTCCTCGGTCTGTTCTTCCTCACCACCGACGGCGAGATGCGCGAGGTCAAGGGCGAGGAGCGCTCCTTCTCCTCCGTGGCCGAGGCGATCATGGCGTTCGACGCCGGCGAGCTCTCGCTGCAGTCGAAGGTGGACATCCGCTTCCCGGTGGGCACCATCCCGCCGCGCGGCTGGACCCCGCCGGCCCAGGAAGAGGGCGAGCCGGAGTGGCAGCAGGGTGACAGCTTCCGGCTGACCACCACGCTGGGCCGCGCGCTCTTCAACGAGCTGCTGCCCGAGGACTACCCGTTCGTCGACTACGAGGTCGGCAAGAAGCAGCTCTCCGAGATCGTCAACGACCTCGCCGAGCGCTACCCCAAGGTCATCGTGGCGGCGACGCTCGACAACCTGAAGGCTTCCGGCTTCTACTGGGCGACCCGTTCCGGCGTCACCGTGGCCATCTCCGACGTCGTCGTTCCCGAGGCGAAGAAGGAGATCGTCAAGGGCTACGAGGCGCAGGACGAGAAGGTCCAGAAGCAGTACGAGCGCGGTCTGATCACCAAGGACGAGCGCACGCAGGAGCTCATCGCGATCTGGACCAAGGCGACCAACGAGGTCGCCGAGGCGATGAACGAGAACTTCCCGAAGACCAACCCGATCTTCATGATGGTGAACTCGGGTGCACGAGGCAACATGATGCAGATGCGTCAGATCGCCGGTATGCGTGGTCTGGTGTCGAACGCCAAGAACGAGACGATCCCGCGTCCGATCAAGGCCTCGTTCCGCGAGGGCCTGTCGGTGCTGGAGTACTTCATCTCGACGCACGGCGCTCGTAAGGGTCTGGCGGACACGGCCCTCCGTACCGCCGACTCGGGTTACCTCACCCGTCGTCTGGTCGACGTCTCCCAGGACGTCATCATTCGCGAGGAGGACTGCGGTACCGAGCGCGGTCTGAAGCTGAAGATCGCCGAGCGCGGCGCCGACGGTACGCTGCGCAAGACCGACGACGTCGAGACCAGCGTCTACGCCCGCATGCTCGCCGAGGACGTCGTCATCGACGGCAAGGTGATCGCGCCGGCCAACGTGGACCTGGGCGACGTGCTCATCGACCAGCTGGTGCACCACGGCATCGAGCAGGTGAAGACCCGCTCGATCCTGACCTGTGAGTCCCAGGTCGGCACCTGCGCCATGTGCTACGGCCGCTCGCTGGCCACCGGCAAGCTGGTCGACATCGGTGAGGCGGTCGGCATCATCGCCGCCCAGTCCATCGGTGAGCCCGGTACCCAGCTGACGATGCGTACCTTCCACACCGGTGGTGTGGCCGGTGACGACATCACCCAGGGTCTGCCCCGTGTCGTCGAGCTCTTCGAAGCCCGTACGCCCAAGGGTGTCGCCCCGATTTCGGAGGCCTCCGGCCGAGTCCGTATCGAGGAGACCGAGAAGACCAAGAAGCTCGTCGTCACCCCGGACGACGGCAGCGACGAGACGGCGTTCCCGATCTCGAAGCGTGCCAAGGTCCTGGTCCGTGAGGGCGACCACGTCGAGGTCGGCCAGCAGCTCACCGTGGGTGCCACCAACCCGCACGACGTGCTGCGCATCCTGGGTCAGCGTGCCGTCCAGGTCCACCTGGTCGGCGAGGTCCAGAAGGTCTACAACTCGCAGGGTGTGTCGATCCACGACAAGCACATCGAGATCATCATCCGGCAGATGCTGCGCCGTGTGACGATCATCGAGTCCGGCGACGCCGAGCTGCTGCCCGGTGAGCTCGTGGAGCGCTCGAAGTTCGAGACCGAGAACCGTCGTGTGGTCCAGGAGGGCGGTCACCCGGCCTCCGGTCGTCCGCAGCTCATGGGTATCACCAAGGCCTCGCTGGCGACCGAGTCCTGGCTGTCGGCGGCGTCCTTCCAGGAGACGACCAGGGTCCTCACGGACGCGGCGATCAACGCCAAGTCCGACTCCCTGATCGGCCTCAAGGAGAACGTCATCATCGGTAAGCTCATCCCGGCCGGTACGGGTCTGTCCCGCTACCGCAACATCCGGGTCGAGCCGACCGAGGAGGCCAAGGCCGCGATGTACTCGGCCGTGGGCTACGACGACATCGACTACTCGCCGTTCGGCACGGGCTCCGGCCAGGCCGTGCCGCTGGAGGACTACGACTACGGTCCGTACAACCAGTAAGCGAGTCGCTTGAGACGAAGGGCGGTCACCCGGTGGGGTGACCGCCCTTCGGCGTGTTCAGCCTCGTGAAGTGGACTGGGACGGGTAAGCCCGCAGGACGTGGCCGGGACTTAGGCGTCTTCGTCCGTGAAGATCTCTTCGGCGGACGGCGCGGTGACGGCGCGGGTAAGCCAGCGGCGCAGGAGGGCGGGGTCGTCGCAGCTGGTGACGCGTTCGCGGATCTCGTCGGGGATGTCGAAGCCGCGGGCTTCCAGGACGACGAGGATGTCCTCGGCCCCGCGCTGGGCGCGGCCTTGGTCGCGGATTTCCTCGGAGATGGACGACTTGTAGAAAGAGAGATCCACGGCCACCAGTGTCCTCCAGAGTTCAAGGGCCCGGGGCGCGCTGTCCAGGCCTTGTGTGGTGAGTTCGATGATGGGGTCGGCAACAGCTTCGGGTACGTCCAGCACAGCGGTGGACAGTGCTTTGAGTATCCCATCGATGACCGGTTGTTTCGCGTGGGTGATGGCGGACAGCGTCGCCAGTGCCAGGTCGGCGGTGGCTTCGTCCGGGTCGGTGATGACGGGCATGTTGTGCGGGCCCGCGACGAGCGGGCGCAGGGTGAGTGCGGGCCACTGCCGAGGCCCGAGGGAGACGTGCTGCGTGGCCCACTCCGCTGTGGCCCGGTCCTGGCAGACGACCAGCAGCATGACCGGGAGCTTGTACTTGGTGCTCAGGAAGGACAGGTAGTAGGCCCAGCTGGACGGCTTGTCCGGGTCCTTCTCGCGCTGAGCCTCGACAGCCAGCAGGAACGAGTCGTCGTCCTCGGAATCGAATCGGAGCAGTGTGTCCACGCGTCGTTCGACGGGGCGGGCCTCCGTCAGGTCCGTCGGCAGGATCGTGACGGATGTGGGCGGGGCGAAGTCGAGGTCAAGGGCCTTGGAGACACCGGCGAACAGGCCCGGGTACTCCTGGAAGATGCGGTGCATCGCCTCGTGGGGCGGACTGACCATGTGGTTCCTTGTTCTGTAGGGGGTGCCGGACGGCTGGTGGCGGTGCATGCCGGCCGGTCTGGCTGTCGAGGTCGGTCGTGCCGCCGCGCCGTTCACGCCGCCGCGTCGTGGGTGACCAGGCCCGCCTCGCGGCACTCGCGGCAGTAGGTGCCCGGCATCCGTGTTCGGATGGCGCGCTCGCAGCCTTCGCAGTTGAGGAACGGAGGAGGGGCGGCGGGCTGGCGGTTGCCGTGCGGCAGGGGTGGTGTCGCCGGTGCAGGCGGCGGCAGCAGCTCGGTGAGGCGGTGGGCGAGGAGGGCGGCCGGATTGCGGAGGGGCTCGGGGAGGTCAGCGGTCAGCGTGTGACGTACGGCCCCGATGCGCGCGCCGCGTTCGAGCCAGGCGGCCACGGCCGGGGCGAGGTGGCGGACGGCGCGTTCGGAGAGAAGGAGGCGGGGGTCGTCGTGGTGGAGCGTGGTGAGGAGGGCGGTGGCGGTGCGGTGGCGGTCCAGGTCGGGGGTCTGAGGTTCGGGGAGTGAGGGCTTGGGGGCGGGCGAGGGCGGGGGAGCGGGAGGCGTCGCGGTGGGGTCGGGGTCGGGCTCGGGGGTGGGGTCCGGATCGGTGAGTGGAGCCGGTGCCGGTAGGTCGTCGGAGGCCGGCCGGGGTGGTGTCCTGGGGGCTGCGGGAGCGGGACCGCTCTCGGGGTGCTGGGCCTGCGGCTGGTTGTACGACACCGTGTGCGTGACGACGCGGCCGTTGGGGAGGCGTTTGCGGACCTGCGCCAGGTAGCCGTGGGCCTTCAGCTCGCGCAGGGCGGCGGCGATACGGGTCTCGCCCTCGGGGAAGCGGTCGGCGAGGGTCTTGATGTCGACCCGGGCCTGGTCGGGCAGCGACTGGATGTGCAGGGCGAGCCCGATCGCGTTGAGGGAGAGCTGCCGGTGCTGGGCGAGATGGTTGCCGACGACCGTGTAGCGGGTGGTGTGGGGGGTGTTGATGTGGGTGATACCGCGGGGATTGAGCTGCTGAGGGCGCGCCGGAGCGCTAAGGTTCTGCGTATCCATCAGGAAGCTCCTACTTCCTCGGTGGTCAGGCCCTCGCACTGGGATTGCAGTCCCGGCGGGGGCCGTCGCATGTCTGTGGTGTGATCGCGGCGAGCATATGCCTGCGAACCGGTCTGAAATCCAGCCGAGTTGAGGATTGCCACTCTTCCGGGTGACCAGGGTTTCTGTGGGGGTTCGGTGAGGTGGGGCTGGGTGGGTATTCGCTCCAGGGGCATGGAAAAGCTTTGATCACGCGTCGGGCCGGTCGGTGGGGCACCGGCGCGAGGCGGGCCGCGATCCGGTGGCACGGAACTCCACTTCGGCCCAGACGGTCTTGCACGGGGCGGGACCGTGGGCCACTCCCCAGCGGTCGGCGAGCGCGTCCACGAGGAGGAGGCCACGGCCGGACTCGCCATCGGGGGCGGTCTCTTGGGCGTACGGCAGCCGGTCACCGCGTGTGTCGGTGACCTCGATGCGGAGAGTGACGCCGACGACGTTGAGCGTGAGGCGGAAGTCCCGGCCGGGGACGCGTCCGTGGGTGACGGCGTTGGCGGCCAGTTCGGCCACGATGTGCTCCGCCGGGTGCGACGGCAGTCCCCAGGTGCGGAGTTGCTCGGTGGCGAGGAGGCGGGCGAGGCGGGCGCCGCGGGGTGTGGGGGACAGGAGCAGGCTGAAGTTGCGGATGCGGGTGCCGAGTTGGGCCGTGGGGTCGGCGGTTTCCCGGGTTTCTTGATTCATGTCACTCAGCGTGGCCGCACACGCCTACCGTAGGGAGTGACTGCGCCGTTGCGTACGGTGACTGTCCGGAGCTTGTCCGGTGGTGTCCGGGCTGTCGGGCGGGGCGTACGGGCAGGGGCGTGGCGGTACGACGAGGTACGGCGGAGGGGCGCGCGGAATGTCGGTGGACACGGACGCGGGACGGCTCAAGGGTGAGGCGGACGAGCCGGGTTGGGAGGTGGACCCGGACGACGCGTGGGGTGTCGCGGTCATCACCACCGTGGGGCGGCAGTTGAAGCTGCGGCGGGAGGCGGTGGGGATGCGGGCCGCCGAGTTCGGGACGGCGGTCGGGTACGGGGAGGACCTCGTCTACAAGATCGAGGGCGGGAAGCGGATTCCCCGGAAGGACTATCTGGACAGGGCCGACGAGGTGCTGGACGCGGGTGGGCTCATCGCGGCGGCCTGGGAGGACGTGAAGAAGGTCCGGTACCCGAAGAAGGTTCGGGAACTGGCGAAGCTGGAGGCTCAGGCGGTCGAGATCGGCGTGTACGAGTGCAACGGCGTCAACGGTCTCTTGCAGACCTCTGATCATGCACGGGCGTT
The DNA here is from genome assembly GCF_040704615.1 of Streptomyces sp. NPDC046862. NCBI lineage: Bacteria > Bacillati > Actinomycetota > Actinomycetes > Kitasatosporales > Streptomycetaceae > Streptomyces > Streptomyces sp. NPDC046862. The sequence continues at coordinate 208,268 of NZ_JBEYXP010000012.1, forward strand.
GTTCGAGGCCATGCAACCTCCGTACTCCCCGGACGAGGTGGAGCGCATGGTGGTCGCCCGCGTGGCTCGCGCGTCGATCTTCGAGCGCTCACCCGCTCCCGCGCTCAGCTTCGTCCTGGAAGAGGCGGCCCTGCGGCGCCCGATCGGGGGCACAATGGTCTGGCGCCAGCAGCTCGAACGCCTGTTGGAGGTGGGGCGGTTGCGCAACGTCGTTCTCCAGGTGATGCCGTTGAACTGCGAGACCCACTCCGGCATGGACGGCAAGATCGAGCTGCTGAAGTTCGCGGACGGATCGGCGGTGGGCCGTTCCGACGGAGCGTTCAACGGTCGGCCGACCTCCGAACCCAAACAGCTGCGCATCCTGGAACTGCGGTATGGCACCATCCGCGCTCAGGCGCTCGCCCCACGGGAGTCGCTGGCCTTCATCGAGAAACTGCTGGGAGAAACATGATCCGCAAGACCACTGCCGGGGACGCCTCCGAGCTGGCGTGGTTCAAGAGCAGCTACAGCAGCGGCAACGACGGCAACTCCTGCGTCGAGATCGCCCACGCTCTGGGCACCGTCCACGTCCGCGACTCCAAGCACATCCCAGGCCCACAGCTGGCCCTGGCGCCCGACGCGTGGACGAGCTTCGTGACGTACGCCTCGCAGTACTGACTCCTCAGTGCCCAGAGCCCGGACGTGTTCGTCACCGGGGGCGTGCCGCATCGGACATCGCCACCGACAGTGACGTCGCCGTCGTCGCGGTGAGGTCGTTCGGGCCGACGGCGGCGCAAGTGACGTACCGCCGTCCCGACGGCACCGTGGGGGTGCACCCTCAGCTCGTCTGATCTTCGTGATCACTGCGGCAGGCCGAGCTCGGCCGCCCGGCGGAAGACGTCCCCACACGTGGGGGACGCTATCGGCGAGCGTTCGGCGAGGACGATCAGCGTATGGCGCAGTTCCGCGCTCAGCCGGAAGAGCCGGTGGCGGTGCTGTCCGCCCTTGTAGATGTGCAGGCGGAAGACATTGACCGCCTGTCCGTCACGGTCGTCGGCGAAGGTGTCCGGGAGCCCGGCGAGCAGTTCGTAGTCGCGCTTGCCAGTCGCAGCGTCGGCCACGTCCCTGAGGGGCAGAGCATCGAATCCCGCGGCGGACAGAGAAGCGTCGACCGCGACGGCATGGGCGGCCACGGCCGCGAAGACCTCGATCAGCCGCTCGCCCACCACCATGTCGATGCCCCAGGCCCGCAGCGTCTCGCGGCGACGCGCCTGCCGCCATGGCTCCTGATCCACCAGCGGCAGCAGGACACGGCCCAGGTGTGCGCAACGACGCCACAACACGTCGCGGTCCGAGGCCACGTCGCGGTCCGAGGCCACGTTCGATCCTCTCTACGGCGAGTGGAAGGCCTGCAGCCGAGGACGGGCCCGACCACCGCAGGCCTTCACATTCCCACTCCACGCAGCGAACGTACAGAACGGGGCTGTGCGCCGTACCGCTGCCTGCGGAGCCACCCGAGCTCACGAGGGTCCGTACGTAGCGGTGCGCCAGGCCACCCCGGGCACACGAGGTCCGGCGGGGCCCTGGTCCCGATCCCGGCCCGACGCCGCCGGCGAATCCGCAGACGAGACCAATTGGTTTCCCAGTCCCAGCCACACGCCGTGAAAGCGCTGTGACGCTGGGACTCGCGAGCCACTCGATGACCTCATGGCGGTGCTCTCGACAACAGCACCCGGCCCCGCCGAGCTGCCCTTCTCACCAGTCGCGCCCCCGCTTAAACCTCTGGCGTGTCATGCGCTGCCCATTTGTTTTGACCGGAGTCCTTGCGCTAGGTACGCTCAGACCTTGTGCCTGGGGTGTGCCCTGGCTCTCGTGCGTGCCTTCACACCGCACTGGGGGAGCCGTAAGCGGCCACTGTGATCTGCGCCCTTCCTGCCTTGCGGCGGGAGCCTGCCGGATTCGACACACCCGACCGCGTGGGTCGGCGACGTTCCAGGTTAGCTTCACCATTCGGCACACAGAAACCGGAGAAGTAGTGCCTACGATCCAGCAGCTGGTCCGCAAGGGCCGGCAGGACAAGGTCGAGAAGAACAAGACGCCCGCACTCGAGGGTTCTCCTCAGCGCCGGGGCGTCTGCACGCGTGTGTTCACGACCACCCCGAAGAAGCCGAACTCGGCCCTGCGTAAGGTCGCGCGTGTGCGTCTGACCAGCGGGATCGAGGTCACCGCTTACATTCCGGGTGAGGGACACAACCTGCAGGAGCACTCCATCGTGCTCGTGCGCGGCGGCCGTGTGAAGGACCTGCCGGGTGTTCGCTACAAGATCATCCGAGGCTCCCTCGACACCCAGGGTGTCAAGAACCGCAAGCAGGCCCGTTCCCGCTACGGCGCCAAGAAGGAGAAGTAAGAATGCCTCGTAAGGGCCCCGCCCCGAAGCGCCCGGTCATCATCGACCCGGTCTACGGTTCTCCTCTGGTCACGTCGCTCATCAACAAGGTGCTGCTGAACGGCAAGCGCTCCACCGCCGAGCGCATCGTCTACGGCGCCATGGAGGGCCTGCGCACGAAGACCGGCAACGACCCGGTCATCACGCTGAAGCGCGCTCTCGAGAACATCAAGCCGACCCTCGAGGTCAAGTCCCGCCGTGTCGGTGGCGCCACCTACCAGGTCCCGATCGAGGTCAAGCCCGGCCGCGCCAACACCCTGGCGCTGCGCTGGCTGGTGGGTTACTCCCGCGCCCGTCGCGAGAAGACCATGACCGAGCGTCTGCTCAACGAGCTCCTCGACGCCTCCAACGGCCTCGGTGCCGCTGTGAAGAAGCGCGAGGACACCCACAAGATGGCCGAGTCCAACAAGGCCTTCGCGCACTACCGCTGGTAGTCGCAGACCCCATCGAGACCGAGAGAAGACTGAAGCCTTATGGCTACCACTTCACTTGACCTGGCCAGGGTCCGCAACATCGGGATCATGGCCCACATCGACGCGGGCAAGACGACCACCACCGAGCGGATCCTCTTCTACACCGGCGTCAGCTACAAGATCGGTGAGGTCCACGACGGCGCCGCCACCATGGACTGGATGGAGCAGGAGCAGGAGCGTGGCATCACGATCACGTCTGCTGCGACCACCTGTCACTGGCCGCTCGAGGACAACGACTACACCATCAACATCATCGACACCCCGGGGCACGTCGACTTCACCGTTGAGGTGGAGCGCTCCCTGCGTGTGCTCGACGGTGCCGTGACGGTGTTCGACGGTGTCGCCGGTGTCGAGCCGCAGTCCGAGACGGTGTGGCGTCAGGCCGACCGTTACGGCGTGCCGCGCATCTGCTTCGTCAACAAGCTGGACCGTACCGGCGCCGAGTTCCACCGCTGCGTGGACATGATCTCGGACCGCCTGGGCGCCCAGCCGCTCGTCATGCAGCTTCCGATCGGCGCCGAGGCCGACTTCAAGGGCGTCGTGGACCTGGTCCGCATGAAGGCGCTCGTGTGGTCCGCCGAGGCCGCCAAGGGCGAGATGTACGACACCGTCGACATCCCGGCCACGCACGCCGAGGCCGCCGAGGAGTGGCGCGGCAAGCTGCTCGAGGCCGTCGCCGAGAACGACGAAGAGATCATGGAGCTGTACCTGGAGGGCGAGGAGCCCTCCGAGGAGCAGCTGTACGCCGCGATCCGTCGCATCACCATCGCGTCCGGCAAGTCCAACGACACCACGGTCACCCCGGTGTTCTGTGGCACCGCGTTCAAGAACAAGGGCGTCCAGCCCCTGCTCGACGCGGTCGTGCGCTACCTGCCGACTCCGCTCGACGTCGAGGCCATCGAGGGCCACGACGTGAAGGACCCGGAGCTGGTCGTCAAGCGCAAGCCGTCCGAGGACGAGCCGCTGTCCGCGCTGGCGTTCAAGATCATGAGCGACCCGCACCTCGGCAAGCTCACCTTCGTCCGGGTCTACTCGGGCCGCCTCCAGTCCGGCACCGCGGTGCTGAACTCGGTCAAGGGCAAGAAGGAGCGCATCGGCAAGATCTACCGCATGCACGCGAACAAGCGTGAGGAGATCGACGCGGTGGGCGCCGGCGACATCGTCGCCGTCATGGGCCTGAAGCAGACCACCACCGGTGAGACGCTGAGCGACGACAAGAACCCGGTCATCCTGGAGTCCATGGACTTCCCGGCGCCGGTCATCCAGGTCGCCATCGAGCCCAAGTCCAAGGGTGACCAGGAGAAGCTGGGCGTCGCGATCCAGCGTCTCGCGGAGGAGGACCCCTCCTTCCAGGTCCACTCCGACGAGGAGACCGGCCAGACCATCATCGGCGGCATGGGCGAGCTGCACCTCGAGGTGCTGGTCGACCGTATGCGCCGTGAGTTCAAGGTCGAGGCCAACGTCGGCAAGCCGCAGGTCGCCTACCGCGAGACGATCCGCAAGGCCGTCGAGCGCGTCGACTACACGCACAAGAAGCAGACTGGTGGTACCGGCCAGTTCGCCAAGGTGCAGATCGCGATCGAGCCCCTCGAGGGCGGCGACACGTCGTACGAGTTCGTGAACAAGGTGACCGGTGGCCGTATCCCGAAGGAGTACATCCCTTCGGTCGACGCCGGTGCGCAGGAGGCCATGCAGTTCGGCATCCTCGCCGGTTACGAGATGACCGGCGTCCGCGTCACGCTGATCGACGGCGCCTACCACGAGGTCGACTCCTCCGAGCTGGCGTTCAAGATCGCCGGTTCGCAGGCCTTCAAGGAGGCCGCGCGCAAGGCCAGCCCCGTGCTGCTCGAGCCCATGATGGCCGTCGAGGTCACCACGCCCGAGGACTACATGGGTGAGGTCATCGGTGACATCAACTCCCGCCGTGGCCAGATCCAGGCCATGGAGGAGCGTGCCGGTGCCCGCGTCGTGAAGGGCCTGGTGCCGCTGTCGGAGATGTTCGGCTACGTCGGCGACCTCCGCAGCAAGACGTCGGGTCGCGCGAGCTACTCGATGCAGTTCGACTCCTACGCCGAGGTTCCGCGGAACGTCGCCGAGGAGATCATCGCGAAGGCCAAGGGCGAGTAACGCACCCCGTTCACACGCCGTAGGCTTGACTCCGGAGCCTTGAGGGGCATTCACCCGCGTTCGTGGGGGAATGCCCCGGGGCCCGGGCTTTCCAGCAAAGATCACCTGGCGCCGATGAAGCAAGGCGTTCAGAACCACTCCACAGGAGGACCCCAGTGGCGAAGGCGAAGTTCGAGCGGACTAAGCCGCACGTCAACATCGGCACCATCGGTCACATCGACCACGGTAAGACGACCCTCACGGCCGCCATTACCAAGGTGCTGCACGACGCGTACCCGGACCTGAACGAGGCCTCGGCCTTCGACCAGATCGACAAGGCTCCCGAGGAGCGCCAGCGCGGTATCACCATCTCCATCGCGCACGTCGAGTACCAGACGGAGACGCGTCACTACGCGCACGTCGACTGCCCGGGTCACGCGGACTACATCAAGAACATGATCACCGGTGCTGCCCAGATGGACGGCGCCATCCTCGTGGTCGCCGCCACCGACGGCCCGATGCCGCAGACCAAGGAGCACGTGCTCCTGGCCCGCCAGGTCGGCGTTCCGTACATCGTCGTCGCCCTGAACAAGGCCGACATGGTGGACGACGAGGAGATCCTGGAGCTCGTCGAGCTCGAGGTCCGCGAGCTGCTCTCCGAGTACGAGTTCCCGGGCGACGACCTGCCGGTCGTCAAGGTCTCGGCGCTCAAGGCCCTTGAGGGCGACAAGGAGTGGGGCAACTCCGTCCTCGAGCTGATGAAGGCCGTGGACGAGAACATCCCGCAGCCCGAGCGTGACGTCGACAAGCCGTTCCTCATGCCGATCGAGGACGTCTTCACGATCACCGGTCGCGGTACGGTCGTCACCGGCCGTATCGAGCGTGGTGTCCTCAAGGTCAACGAGACCGTCGACATCGTGGGCATCAAGCAGGAGAAGACCACCACCACGGTCACCGGCATCGAGATGTTCCGCAAGCTGCTCGACGAGGGCCAGGCCGGTGAGAACGTCGGTCTGCTGCTCCGCGGCATCAAGCGCGAGGACGTCGAGCGCGGCCAGGTCATCATCAAGCCGGGCTCGGTCACCCCGCACACCGAGTTCGAGGCGCAGGCCTACATCCTCTCCAAGGACGAGGGTGGCCGCCACACGCCGTTCTTCAACAACTACCGTCCGCAGTTCTACTTCCGTACGACGGACGTGACCGGCGTCGTGACCCTCCCCGAGGGCACCGAGATGGTCATGCCGGGTGACAACACCGAGATGAAGGTGGAGCTCATCCAGCCCGTCGCCATGGAGGAGGGCCTGAAGTTCGCCATCCGTGAGGGTGGTCGGACCGTGGGCGCCGGCCAGGTCACCAAGATCAACAAGTGATCTTGAACTGACTCGGTAGTCTCCAAGGAGGCCCGTACGACTTCGGTCGTACGGGCCTCCTTGCTGTGTCCTGCCAGCTGTTACGAAACTATTCGACCCGGACGGACCGTTCCCCTCGCCCGTCACTCCCCTCACTATTTGTCATGCCGCTGAGCAAATTCGAGTCGCATGCGGACCGAGGGGTGAGGCATGTCTGGACGCGTCAGGCGCAGAGCCGTACTCGGCGCGGGGGCGGGGCTTGTGGCGCTGCCCGCGTTGTCCGGGGTCGCGTGGGCGGAGGGGGATGCGGAAGCGGAGGTGGGGGCCGGGGCGGGGGCGCTGAAGGCGACCGATCCCGGGGCGTACATCTCCTTCTCGCCGAAGGCGGGCGCCCTCCCGCTCGTCGGCGTCCCGGTCGTCGTCAGCCCCGAGGACCACCCCGGAGTCGTACGGGTGGCCGGGGACCTCCGTGACGACATCGAGCGGGTGACGGGCGTGCGGCCCGGCGGGACGGTCGCGCGGGAGGCCGTGCTGGTGGGGACGATCGGCCGCAGTCCACTGATCGACGGACTGATCGCCGCGGGCAAGCTCGACGTGACGGGTGTGCGGGGCAGGTGGGAGACCTCGTTGCAGACCGTCGTCGAGCGCCCGATGCCCGGGGTCGAGCGCGCACTTGTCATCGCGGGCAGCGATCCGCGCGGCACGATCTTCGGCGCGTACGACGTCTCGTACGGCATCGGGGTCTCGCCCTGGTACTGGTGGGACGACGTGCCGCCGGTCCACCGGGACGCGGTGTACGTGCTGCCGGGCCGGTTCAGCCAGGGCGCGCCGACCGTGAGGTACCGGGGTGTCTTCATCAACGACGAGAACCCGGCGCTCGGGACGTGGGCGCCGAAGTACTTCGGTCCGGGGAAGGCGCCGGGGCATCCCGGGGGCTTCAACGCGGACTTCTGGGCCAAGGTCTTCGAGGTGGTGCTGCGGCTGAAGGGGAACTACCTCTGGCCCGCGGTGTGGGGAAGGGCCTTCGCCGAGGACGATCCGGAGAACCACGCGCGGGCCAAGGAGTACGGAATTGTCATGGGCACGTCCCACGAGGCGCCCATGATGCGGGGCATCGAGGAGTGGAACCGCCATGCCGTGCCCGCGGTGCGGGACGCGACGGGCGCCATCGTGAAGCCGGGCAGCGACCCGTACGGCGGCACGGGCGAGTGGTCGTACCGGCGCAACGCCGAAGCCATCAAGGCCTACTGGCGCGACGGCATCCGGCGCATGGTCGAGCAGGACTTCGAGGGCGTCGTCACGCTCGGCATGCGGGGGAACGGGGACACCAGCCTCCCGGACGGCGACGGCATCGAGCTCATGCGGGAGATCATCGCGACCCAGCGGCAGATCATCGCGGAGGTCACGGGACGGCCGGTGGAGGAGACCCCGCAGGTGTGGACGCTCTACAAGGAGGTCCAGCGCTACTGGGACCGCGGACTGCGCGCGCCCGACGACGTGACCGTGGTCCTCACGGACGACAACTGGGGCAACATCCGCAAGCACCCGGACCCGCAGGCGCCCCGGGGCGGCGGCCACGGCCTGTACTACCACTTCGACTACGTCGGCGTGGGCCGCAACTACAAGTGGGTCGACACCGCCAACCTCGCCAACCTCTGGGACCAGCTCCACCAGGCACACGCCTACGGCAACCACGGGCTGTGGGTGACGAACGTCGGCGACCTCAAGGGCAACGAGCTGCCGACCGAGTTCTTCCTGAACTACGCCTGGAACCCCGAGCGCCTGGGGCTGGAGGACCTGGAGGAGTGGGAACGGCGCTACGCGCGGCAGAACTTCGGGCCGGCACAGGCGGAGGGCGTCGCCGCCGTGCTCGCCGCGTACGGACAGCTCCAGGCGCGCCGCAAGCCCGAGCTGCTGAACCGCCGGATCACGCTCGACCCGGCGAAGGACCCGACCACGGAGGAGTCCGCGGTCGTGTACGACGACCAGGAGACGCCGTACTACTTCGGCCACCGTGAGCTGGAGCGGGTCACCGAGGAGTGGCGGAGGCTGGCGAAGTCGGCGGACCGGATCGCCCGGCGGCTTCCGGCGCGGGTGCGGGACGCGTGGTTCGAGCTGGTCGGATACCAGGTGCAGGCGACCGCCAACCTGTACGCGCTGCGCGAGGCCGAGTTCACGAACCTGCTGTACGCGGCCCAGGGCCGAGCGGCGACGAACGACCGGGCGGCCGAGGCGGAGGCCGGCCTGGAACGCGACTTCGCTCTCGCCCGGCGCTTCAACACCGAGGTGGCGGGCGGCAAGTGGGACGGCTTCCAGACGCAGCCGCACATCGGCTACGGGGACGTGGAGCGGTACGGGCCGAACGCGGGCTGGCAGCAGCCCGAGAAGGACAACGTGGCGCTGCCCGACGAGATCTTCCCCAAGGTGAAGAGGATCGAGGTGCCGTCCGCCGCCGAACTGGGGGTGACGGTCGACGGTTCGCTGGACTCGGGGGAGTGGTGGCCGGGTGGCGCCTCGGGCACGGCCGTGCTCCCGGCGTTCAGCCCGTACCAGACCCGCCCCGACCAGTACATCGAGGTCTTCAACCGGGGCCGGGCGCCCTTCGAGTACCGGATCGAGCCCTCGGTGCCGTGGCTGCGGGCCGACCGTCCCCGGGGCCGGGTCGAGCAGCAGGTGCGGGTGACGCTGACGGTGGACTGGGCGCGGGTACCGGAGGGCCGCGCGGAGGGGGCGGTGGTGGTGCGCGGCGCCGGGGCCTCGGTGACCGTCAGGGCCGTGGCCGAGAAACCGGCGCGGCGCGGGCTGCGGGGTTTCGTGGAGGCGGGCGGGTACGTGGCGATCGACGCGGAGAACACCACGAGGGTCGTCGGAACCCGGAGCGTGCGCTGGAGGCGCATCGACCGGATCGGGCGTACGGGAGCGGGAATGGCCCCGTGGCCGGTGACGGCACCGCGCCAGACACCGGGCGGTGCCGGGCCGCGCCTGGAGTACGACGTGACGCTGCTGTCGGCCGGCGAGGTGACGGTCTGGTCGTACCTCTCGCCACGGAACCCGGCGCTGGTGACGGGTGGCCTGCGGTACGGGGTGTCGTTCGACGACGGCGAGCCGCAGGTCGTCGACATCCACGCGGCCACCGGCGCCGACGACGGCCTGATGAACAAGCAGTGGGCCCGGAACACGTCGGACAACGTCAACGTGACGGCGACGCAGCACACGATGGCCCGCGCGGGCGTGCACCGCCTGAAGTTCTGGATGGTCGACCCGACGGTGGTGCTGCAACGGCTGGTGATCGACACGGGAGGACTCACACCGACGTATCTGGGCCCGCTGGAGAGCCACCGCGTTCGCTGACGAGAGGGGATCCGCACATGAACCGCTTCCGCCTGCCCGCCGCCGTTGCCCTGCTGGGTACGGCACTCCTGGTCACGGGCGCCGTGGCGCAGCCCGCCGCCGCTCACTCCCCGGCCCCGCTGCGCGTCCTCGCCGACCGCGCCGGCGTACGCGTCGGCACGGCCGTGGACATGACGGCGCTGGCCGAGGACAGGACGTACCGAAGAACGACCGCCCGCGAGTTCGACTCGGTGACCGCCGAGAACGTCATGAAGTGGGAGTCGGTGGAGCCCCGGCGAGGCGAGTACGACTGGAAGAAGGCCGACGACCTGGTCCGCTTCGCCCGCGCCCACGGTCAGGTCGTGCGCGGCCACACGCTGGTCTGGCACAGCCAGCTGCCGACCTGGCTGACGGCCGGGGTGGCGGACGGCTCGATCGACGCGAAGGAGCTGCGCGGCATACTCCGGGACCACATCACGACCGAGGTCAAACGGTACAAGGGCAAGATCCAGCAATGGGACGTCGTGAACGAGGTCTTCGAGGAGGACGGCTCGCTTCGGAACTCGATCTGGCTCCAGAAGCTGGGCCCGTCGTACATCGCCGACGCCTTCCGCTGGGCCCACGCGGCCGACCCGAAGGCGAAGCTCTTCCTGAACGACTACAACGTCGAGGGCGTCAACGCGAAGTCCACGGCCTACTACGACCTCGCGAAACGGCTCCGGGCTGAGGGCGTCCCCGTCCAGGGCTTCGGCATCCAGGGTCACCTCGCGATCCAGTACGGCTTCCCGGGGCAGGTCGCCGAGAACCTGGCCCGCTTCGAGGCGCTGGGTATGCAGACGGCGTTCACCGAGGTGGACGTACGGATGGTCCTGCCGGCGGACTCGGCGAAGCTCGCGACCCAGGCGGACTACTTCCGACGGCTGCTGGACGCGTGCCTGGGCGCCCGTAGCTGCAGGTCGTTCACGGTGTGGGGCTACACCGACAAGTACTCGTGGGTGCCCGGAGTCTTCACCGGGCAGGGCGCGGCGACGCCGATGGACGAGGAATTCGGGCGGAAACCGGCGTACGGGGCGCTGCGGGAGGGGCTGCTGGCAGCGGGGCGCTGACCGGCACGCCGATCGGTACGAGCCCGCGCCCCAGGCTTTTAAGGGGCGCGGGGAACTGCGCGATCAGCCACGATTGCACCCGCGGTAGAAACCGCACGCCGATCAGTACAGGGTCGGGACCTCGCCGCCCTCGGCTCTCCTCAGCGTGACCCCCGGCAGGCCCCGCAGCCGGCGTTCGGCGACGGCCGCGAGGCGGTCGGGAGCCGGTGGGGTGGGGCCCAGGCCGATGGCATAGCGGATCGGGTCCGTGGTGAAGGGGCGCGGCCAGGCGTGGGCGGCCGGAGCCATCTCCGACAGCTCGGTCAGCAGGGCCCGCATCCGGCCCCGTACCCGGCCCTCGTCCGAGCCTGGGCCCACCGTCACGACCGCCCAGGCCGCGTGACGGCGGTGGAGCGGGGGAGAGGTCAGCAGCTCGGGGCACGGGAACGGGCCACTGGAGGAGTCCAGCATCTCCCAGGCCCGGAAGAGCTCTTGGGTGACGAGGTCCCGCATGCCCGCCGTGACCTGGTCCGTGCAGGGGCGCACCGGGGCGGAGGGCGTCGTGATCGTCAGGGGGAGAGCCCGGGCACTTGGTTCGGCCGGCTCTCCCACCGGTTCGCGCCAGTCCCAGGCGGCCCACGTCGCGAAGAAGTGCCGGAGGAGATCGGCCGGGGGCAGGTCGCCGGCCTCGCTCGCGGTACGGGCCGCCAGGACGGACCAGGCCAGGCCCGGCAGCCCGCCGAACGGGGCCGAGTCCAGGCCGCGCGCCTTCGCCCACGTCTTGACCTGCCCGGCCAGCCTGACGAAGGCCGGTCTGCGGGCGCCGACCGAGGCGAGGAGCGCGTCGGCGTCGCTCACGGCGCTGAGCGCGATCTCGGCTCCCTCTCCCAGCTCGGCCCGGCGGGCCACCGCGTCGGCGGGGTCCATCGGGCCGGTGGCGACGACGGCCAGGTCCACGCCCAGCCCGTCGACCCGCAACCGCAGGCCGGGTACGCGTGCCCCGACCACCTCGCACACGTCGGTCGCGTCGGGGAGCGCGGACGCCAGTCGCTCCTGTACGGCAGTGAGGTCGACCGAGCCCGGCAGTGCCGCCACCAGGTCCACGTCCGCCCCTGGCAGTGCGCAGCCCATCCGCCGGGAGCCCACGAGGTGGACGACGCCGTCGGCGAGCGCGTCCGAGACGCGGGTGACGATCCGGTCGGCCGTGGCGGTCTCGGCCGTGGCGCTCTCGGCGGGGACGGCTGCGTCCGCGAACCGAGCGGCGTCCTGGGCCCAGCGGACCTCACCCGTCCCCAGCGTCACCGTCGCCCGTACGCGCATCGGCTCGTCCCCGCGGCGCGACAGCAGCGCCAGCTCGCCCACCCGGACCGGCATCGGAGCGAGACGGGCCTCGCAGTCGGCGGCCAGGGCGTTCGGATCGGTGGTGCGGCCCAGGCTCAGATGAGGGGTGAAGCCCGCGTGGCGGCCACGGCAGCGGGGGAAGCGCCGCACCAGGGTCCGGTGCAGGGCGGCCCACGGCTCCTCGCCGTCGGCAGCGGGGTCGAGCCAGACGGTGGCCGCGTCCCGGTGGCCGAACCAGTGCACGCCCTCCAGCCGGGCCTCGAAGGGAGCCGTGGCGGCCGCGGCCGTGGCGAGCACCGTCGCCGCCTCCTCGAACGCGTGCTCCGGTACGAAACCGAAGAGCAGGTTCACGTGCGGGGGCCAGCGGTGGATCTGCGGGTCGTGGTCCCGGCGGATGTCCTGGACGGACGGCCACAGCTCCCGGGGCGGGATCCACGCGAGGGCCGTACGGGGAGTCGGCCGCGCGTCGAGGACGTCGTCCGCCCCCGGCCCGGCCGAGTCCGGCACCACCTCGACCCGCACCCCGTAGTGATCGGAGATGTGGAGGCCCTCGGCCGAGGGCCTGTCGCCGTACAGCTCGGCCCGCCGTACCCGCAGGTCCTGTGCGCGCAGCAGCACCCGGTCCAGCCGGGAGGCCCGGCCGGTCAGGGAGGAGACCGCGGCCAACGGGTTGGCGCCCGGGTCGAACGTCGGCGTCGAGTCGTCGGCTCCGTGCGCCTCGCTCCAGGCATCCCGCATACCGAGGGTCACCTGGGGCGCGTCGCCGCCGTCGTTGAAGTCGCCCATCAGGACCAGGTCGTCCTCCAGGCCCGCCAGGCCCTCGGCGATACGGACGAGCTCGGCCTCGCGCCGGCCGGCGCCGTTCTCGGAGTGGTCGCTGCTGAGGTGGGTCGCGGCGACGACGAGGGACCCGGTGCCCGTCTCCACGACCAGGGCGGAGACCGCCTTGTGCGGGCCCAGCGCGTGGTGCGCCGCCTCGCGGACGGGCAACCGGCTCAGGAGCAGCAGGCCGCAGTCGTCCACGTCCCCACCGCCGGGGTCCGTGCCCAGCGTCCAGTCCGCCCGGACCCACGGCTCCCTCAGCAGCATGCCCAGCAGCCCGGCCTCGACCTCCTGCAGCGCGATCACGTCCACGTCGGCCTCCCGCAGGGCCCACAGGAGCAGTGGCCGGCGTCGGGCGGTGTCGATCCGGTCGGCGTCGTACCGGTCCCACAGGGTGTTCCAGGTCAGCACCCGCACATCACCGGAACCGGCACCGGGGCCGACACCGGACACGGAGGCGTGGGGCGGGGGCACGGGACGCCAGTCCTCGCCGTCCCACGCGTGCGGCGTACGGGCCGTGAAGAACGGCGCCCGGAGCCGTCGTGCCTCCCGCACCCGCCCGGCCTCCGTCGCGTCGATCCGGTCCACCCCCGTGGTCCGGTCCCACACCACCTCGCCGTCGGCCTCGAAGAACAGCACCCGGTGCCACGGGATCTCACCGCCCGGCACGAAGGCGGGCAGCGGAACGCGCTTGGGTCCGGCGCCCCGCTGCAGCACGCCCAGCACGAAGCGGGCCGGGTCGAAGCGTGCGTCCCAGCGCACCCGGTGATAGATCTCCTCGCTCGTGCGCACCCCTCAGACCTCCTCCTCGACGGTCCCGCCCGCCCCGATGTACCAGGTGCGGTGCGCGTCGCCCGGGTACGGCGGCCCGAAGCGGCGCAGCTGGGCGGTGAGCACCTCGGGCGGCACCGGGTGCTCGCGGCGGGCGTTGCGCCGTACCAGCTCGTCCTCGTCGACCAGGAACACGGCGTGGGTGAGCAGGGCGTCGTGGCGGTGGGCGAGCGCGGGGACGAGTGAGCGCTGCTGTTTGTTGAGGGACGTGGCGTCCCACACCACGGTCCCTCCGGCGGCCAGGGCCCTGTCCAGCCGGTCGAGACCCTCGCGCAGGACCTCTTTGTTCGCCCGCTGGTCGGCGCGCGATCCGCGGGCCTCGCGCAGGTCGTCCAGGCTGATGTACGCGTCCACGCCGGGCAGGCCCCGGGCGAAGGTGCTCTTGCCGCTGCCCGCGGGGCCGACCGTCTGGATCAGCTTGGGGAAGGCGCCGGAGCGCCACCGCCACGTGGCGGCGACCGCCTCGTCGCGACCGCGGATCCGCCCCCGCGCGTACGCCTCGCGCGCCTCGGCCCGGCACCGGGCGGCGGCGTCGCCCGGCAGACCGGCGAAGGCCTCGCGCAGCCCGCCGCCGTCCAGACCGCTCTCTTCCAGACAGCCGATGACGTCCTCGGCGTGCAGTGCCGACCACTCCACTTGCTCACGTGCCTCGTCCGTGTCCGCCGCGGCCCGGGCCACCGTGTGCAGGAGACCGAGATCGGCGGCGTACGACAGCCGCACCAGGCCGGACCGCCGGTCCTCGTCCGGATACGGGCGGTGCAGTGCCGGGTGCAGTCCGACGAGGTCCGCGACCCGGCGTGCGAGCGGCATCCCCGCCGTCCCGGCGATCCTGGCCGCGATCCGGGCCCGCCGATCCCCGTGGAGCAGCGCTGCCAGGACACCGGCGAGCCGGTCGTCCCCGGACCGCCCCGCCGGATCGAACCGGGCCGCTGCCTCCGGGTCTCCCTCGCCGGCCAGGCCCACCGCGCCCAGCAGGACATCCGCGTCGACCGCCGCGCCCGAACGCACCGCCCACAGAGCGGCCCCGGGCCCGAGCCCGTTCTCCACGACGGCCGCGTGCATCCAGTGCGTGTCCGTGCGCACGTGCCCGGCCCGCACCCACTTGGCGACCCGCTGCCCGAACTCCCGCGCGTCGAAGGCGTCGACGACCCGGACGACGTACCCCTCCTGCTTCCCGAGGTCCAGCCGCAGCGCCCGCAGCGCGCGCTCGTCGAACGGGCCCCGCCACAGCACACCCGGCACGGGAACGCCGAGCCCGCGCAGAAACGTGACCGTCCGGTCCCAGTCCAGGCAGCGGCCGTCCGCGTCCCACACGGAGAAGCCGTAGAACCAGCTCTCCAGGTCCTCGTACGCGATCGAATGCCGGGCGTACATGTTCTCGCCGCACACGCGCCAGCCCTCGGGGATCGCATGACCGATACGCCCCTGGAGCGCCTTGACCCAGGCTCGGGAGGGGTGGTGGGCCGAGTCGAGCGAACGGGCGTGCAGGCCGTCGGCGTACAGGGTGGTGTTCTCGCCGTCGAGCTTCTCGGTGACGACGACCTCGCGTCCCCGCAGGCCCGAGAGGTCCGTGACGCGGAGATCGTCCGCCGTCGCGCCGGGCGACCAGGGAAGATGCCGGGTGCGTGGGTAGTGCGTACGCATGCTGAACGTTCCCCCCGTGGCAACCGACGTACACGATCAGCGTAGGAGCGCGGGGGAGGGGCGGGCCAGCGGATTAGCGGTGGCCAGAGGGTCCGCGACCAGGTGCGCTCTCGTCCGGGAGGGGGACTCGACCGAACCTTGGTTTGACCTTCGTCACTCTCCGGGTACTCTCTACGGCTCGATTGGCCAGCCCCGCGTCCCGTATGGCAGACTAGCGGGGTTGCTCGGTCGAGTGTTGATGCTGCGCGCCTCCCGCCGGGAGGACTGGAAGCGAGTCCCACAGTACTCGTCGTCCCAACTGCCGTAAGGCAGCGCTGGGACGGACGTACGGGAATCTTCCGGGAAGTGTGGGCGCGGCACCGGCCAGGCATTCGGTGGGCAACTTTGCTCCCGGCCTGCGGTTCTGATAGGGCCGCGTTTCCCCGGTAGGGATGTTCGAACAAGGGACATCTGTGTCAGCGGAAGCGCGACACGCCCGACCGCGTGGGTCGGACGAAGCAAAGGGAACACCGGGTTCCAGAGCGTAAAGAGAGACAGGACTACGAAGTAGCCATGGCGGGACAGAAGATCCGCATCCGGCTCAAGGCCTACGACCACGAGGTCATCGACTCCTCGGCGAAGAAGATCGTCGAGACGGTGACTCGCACTGGTGCGTCGGTCGCGGGCCCGGTGCCGCTGCCCACTGAGAAGAACGTGTACTGCGTCATCAAGTCGCCGCACAAGTACAAGGACTCGCGCGAGCACTTCGAGATGCGCACGCACAAGCGCCTGATCGACATTCTCGACCCGACGCCCAAGACCGTTGACTCTCTGATGCGACTCGACCTCCCGGCCGGTGTCGACATCGAGATCAAGCTCTGAGGGCCGGTGATCTGAGAATGGCTAAGCAGATCAAGGGCATCCTGGGCGAGAAGCTCGGCATGACGCAGGTGTGGGACGAGAACAACCGTGTTGTTCCGGTCACCGTCGTCAAGGCCGGCCCCAACGTCGTCACCCAGGTCCGCACGAACGACGCCGACGGCTACGAGTCCGTCCAGATCGCGTTCGGCGAGATCGACCCGCGCAAGGTGAACAAGCCCCTCAAGGGCCACTTCGCCAAGGCCGACGTCACTCCCCGCCGCCACCTCGTCGAGATCCGTACCGCTGACGCCAGCGAGTACACCCTCGGCCAGGAGATCACCGCCGAGGTGTTCGAGGCCGGCCTCAAGGTCGACGTGACCGGCAAGAGCAAGGGCAAGGGCTTCGCCGGTGTCATGAAGCGCCACAACTTCCGTGGCCTCGGCGCCGGACACGGCACCCAGCGCAAGCACCGCTCCCCCGGTTCGATCGGTGGCTGCGCCACCCCGGGCCGCGTGTTCAAGGGCCTCCGCATGGCGGGTCGCATGGGCAACGAGCGGGTCACCACCCAGAACCTGACCGTCCACGCCGTTGACGCGGAGAAGGGTCTGCTGCTCATCAAGGGCGCGGTTCCCGGTCCGAACGGCGGCCTCGTCCTGGTCCGCACCGCGGCCAAGGGGGCCTGAGGTAACCGATGAGCACTGTTGACATCCTTTCGCCTGCCGGCGAGAAGGCCGGTACCGTCGAGCTCCCCGCGGAGATCTTCGGTGTGGAGAAGGTCAGCATCCCGCTGATCCACCAGGTCGTCGTCGCGCAGAACGCCGCTGCCCGTCAGGGCACGCACAAGACCAAGACCCGTGGCGAGGTCCGCGGCGGTGGCAAGAAGCCCTACCGCCAGAAGGGCACCGGCCGCGCCCGTCAGGGCTCGACCCGCGCGCCGCAGTTCGCCGGTGGTGGCGTCGTGCACGGTCCCGTGCCGCGCGACTACTCGCAGCGCACCCCGAAGAAGATGAAGGCCGCGGCCCTGCGCCACGCCCTCACCGACCGGGCCCGCGCCAGCCGCATCCACGTCGTCACCGGCGTGATCGAGGGCGAGACCCCCTCCACGAAGGCCGCCAAGAGCCTGTTCGGCAAGATCTCGGAGCGCAAGAACCTGCTCCTGGTCGTCGAGCGCGCCGACGAGGCCGCGTGGCTGTCCGCCCGCAACCTGCCCCAGGTCCACATCCTGGAGCCGGGCCAGCTGAACACGTACGACGTGATCGTCTCGGACGACGTGGTCTTCACCCAGGCCGCTCTCGAGTCCTTCGTCGCCGGCCCGAACAAGGCCAACGACACCGAAGGGACTGAGGTCTGATGGCCACCCGTCACCCCTCCATCGCCTCGAAGGCGGCCAAGGCCGCCAAGGTCGCGCGCGTCGCCAAGGCGCGCCGCCACGCCACCGAGGGCAAGAACACCGTCGTCACCGCGCCCAGCAAGGCGTACACGGACCCCCGTGACGTGCTGCTGAAGCCGGTCGTGTCGGAGAAGAGCTACGCGCTCCTCGACGAGAACAAGTACACGTTCATCGTCGACCCGAACGCCAACAAGACCCAGATCAAGCAGGCCGTCCAGGCGGTCTTCTCGGTCAAGGTCACCGGGGTCAACACGATCAACCGCCAGGGCAAGCGCAAGCGGACCCGCACCGGCTTCGGCCAGCGCGCGTCCACCAAGCGCGCGATCGTGACCCTCGCCGAGGGCGACCGTATCGACATCTTCGGCGGTCCGACCGCCTGAGGGCGGTCCGGATCGTCCGATATCGGACGAGGACTGAGAAATGGGAATCCGCAAGTACAAGCCGACTACGCCGGGCCGCCGTGGCTCCAGCGTCGCCGACTTCGTCGAGGTCACGCGGTCCACGCCGGAGAAGTCGTTGGTCCGCCCCCTGCACAGCAAGGGTGGCCGTAACAACTCCGGTCGTGTGACCGTCCGCCACCAGGGTGGTGGCCACAAGCGCGCCTACCGCGTGATCGACTTCCGTCGTCACGACAAGGACGGCGTGCCGGCGAAGGTCGCGCACATCGAGTACGACCCCAACCGCACCGCGCGCATCGCGCTGCTGCACTACGCCGACGGCGAGAAGCGCTACATCCTCGCGCCGCGCAACCTGCAGCAGGGCGACCGCGTCGAGAACGGTCCCGGGGCCGACATCAAGCCGGGCAACAACCTGGCGCTGCGCAACATCCCGGTCGGTACCACGATCCACGCGATCGAGCTCCGTCCCGGTGGCGGTGCCAAGTTCGCCCGCTCCGCCGGTGCCTCCGTGCAGCTGCTCGCGAAGGAGGGCTCGATGGCCCACCTCCGCATGCCGTCCGGTGAGATCCGCCTGGTCGACCAGCGCTGCCGCGCCACGGTCGGCGAGGTCGGCAACGCCGAGCAGAGCAACATCAACTGGGGCAAGGCCGGCCGCAAGCGCTGGCTGGGCGTCCGCCCGACCGTTCGCGGTGTGGCGATGAACCCGGTTGACCACCCCCACGGTGGTGGTGAGGGCAAGACCTCCGGTGGTCGCCACCCGGTCAGCCCCTGGGGTCAGAAGGAAGGTCGTACTCGTTCGCCCAAGAAGGCGTCGAACAAGTACATCGTCCGCCGCCGCAAGACGAACAAGAAGCGCTAGGAGCGGGTTTAGATGCCGCGCAGTCTCAAGAAGGGGCCCTTCGTCGACGACCACCTGATCAAGAAGGTGGACGCCCAGAACGAAGCAGGCACCAAGAACGTCATCAAGACCTGGTCCCGTCGCTCCATGATCGTGCCGGCCATGCTCGGCCACACGCTCGCGGTGCACAACGGCAAGACCCACATCCCGGTGTTCGTCACCGAGTCGATGGTCGGCCACAAGCTCGGCGAGTTCTCGCCGACGCGCACCTTCCGGGGCCACGTCAAGGACGACCGGAAGTCGAAGCGCCGCTAACGCGGATCGCATTCAGACAAAGAAAACCTGAAAGGGACAACCATGGAAGCCAGGGCCCAGGCGCGGTACATCCGCGTCACGCCCATGAAGGCCCGCCGTGTGGTGGACCTCATCCGTGGCATGGACGCCACGGAGGCCCAGGCGGTCCTGCGATTCGCTCCGCAGGCTGCCTCTGTGCCGGTCGGCAAGGTGCTGGACAGCGCCATTGCCAACGCCGCGCACAACTACGACCACCCGGACGCCTCCTCGCTGGTCATCAGCGAGGCGTACGTCGACGAGGGCCCGACCCTGAAGCGGTTCCGTCCGCGTGCCCAGGGCCGTGCCTACCGGATCCGCAAGCGGACCAGCCACATCACCGTGGTCGTCAGCAGCAAGGAAGGAACCCGGTAATGGGCCAGAAGGTTAACCCGCATGGGTTCCGGCTCGGTGTCACCACGGACTTCAAGTCCCGGTGGTACGCCGACAAGCTGTACAAGGACTACGTCAAGGAAGACGTCGCCATCCGTCGGATGATGACGTCCGGCATGGAGCGCGCCGGTATCTCGAAGGTGGAGATCGAGCGCACCCGTGACCGCGTGCGTGTGGACATCCACACCGCTCGTCCGGGCATCGTCATCGGCCGCCGTGGCGCCGAGGCCGACCGCATCCGCGGTGACCTCGAGAAGCTCACGGGCAAGCAGGTCCAGCTGAACATCCTCGAGGTCAAGAGCCCCGAGACCGACGCTCAGCTGGTTGCCCAGGCCGTTGCCGAGCAGCTGTCCTCCCGCGTCTCCTTCCGTCGCGCCATGCGCAAGAGCATGCAGGGCACGATGAAGGCCGGCGCCAAGGGCATCAAGATCCAGTGTGGTGGCCGTCTCGGCGGCGCCGAGATGTCCCGCTCGGAGTTCTACCGCGAGGGCCGCGTGCCCCTGCACACGCTCCGCGCGAACGTGGACTACGGCTTCTTCGAGGCCAAGACGACCTTCGGCCGCATCGGTGTGAAGGTCTGGATCTACAAGGGCGACGTCAAGAACATCGCCGAGGTCCGCGCCGAGAACGCTGCCGCCCGCGCCGGTAACCGCCCGGCCCGTGGCGGCGCTGACCGCCCGGCCCGTGGTGGCCGCGGTGGCGAGCGTGGCGGGCGCGGTCGCAAGCCGCAGCAGGCTCCGGCAGCCGAGGCCCCCAAGGCCGACGCTCCCGCCGCCGCTCCGGCTGAGAGCACCGGAACGGAGGCCTGACCGTCATGCTGATCCCCCGTAGGGTCAAGCACCGCAAGCAGCACCACCCGAAGCGCTCCGGCGCTGCCAAGGGTGGCACCACGGTTGCGTTCGGCGAGTACGGCATCCAGGCGCTGACCCCGGCCTACGTGACGAACCGCCAGATCGAGGCGGCTCGTATCGCGATGACCCGCCACATCAAGCGTGGCGGCAAGGTCTGGATCAACATCTACCCGGACCGCCCCCTCACCAAGAAGCCCGCCGAGACCCGCATGGGTTCCGGTAAGGGTTCTCCTGAGTGGTGGATTGCCAACGTGAAGCCCGGACGTGTGATGTTCGAGCTGTCGTACCCCAACGAGAAGATCGCGCGCGAGGCCCTGACCCGTGCGGCTCACAAGCTGCCGATGAAGTGCAAGATCGTCAAGCGCGAGGCAGGTGAAGCGTGATGTCGGCCGGTACCAAGGCGTCCGAGCTGCGCGAGCTGGGCAACGAGGAGCTTCTCGCGAAGCTCCGCGAGGCCAAGGAAGAGCTGTTCAACCTCCGCTTCCAGGCGGCCACGGGTCAGCTCGAGAACCACGGTCGGCTCAAGGCCGTCCGTAAGGACATCGCGCGGATCTACACCCTGATGCGTGAGCGCGAGCTGGGCATCGAGACGGTGGAGAGCGCCTGATGAGTGAGAGCAACGTGACTGAGCAGACTGCAGAGGCCCGCGGCTTCCGCAAGACCCGTGAGGGTCTCGTCGTCAGCGACAAGATGGACAAGACCGTCGTCGTCGCCGTCGAGGACCGCGTCAAGCACGCCCTGTACGGCAAGGTCATCCGCCGTACGAACAAGCTCAAGGCCCACGACGAGCAGAACGCCGCGGGTGTCGGCGACCGTGTCCTCCTCGCGGAGACCCGGCCGCTGTCCGCGACGAAGCGCTGGCGCGTCGTCGAGATCCTCGAGAAGGCCAAGTAATCCCACCTAGGGGGACCCCCTAGGAATCGTTCCGCCAGGCTCGGGGCGGGGTGACATGAGCAAGTGTCGCCCCGCCCCGGGAACCGGCAGACAACCAGGAGATAGACGTGATCCAGCAGGAGTCGCGACTGCGTGTCGCCGACAACACTGGTGCGAAGGAGATCCTTTGCATCCGTGTGCTCGGTGGCTCCGGTCGCCGCTACGCGGGCATCGGTGACGTCATCGTCGCCACCGTCAAGGACGCGATCCCCGGTGGCAACGTGAAGAAGGGTGACGTCGTCAAGGCGGTCATCGTTCGCACCGTCAAGGAGCGCCGCCGTCCGGACGGCTCGTACATCCGCTTCGACGAGAACGCCGCCGTCATTCTGAAGAACGACGGCGACCCTCGCGGCACCCGCATCTTCGGCCCGGTCGGGCGTGAGCTGCGCGAGAAGAAGTTCATGAAGATCATCTCGCTGGCTCCGGAGGTGCTGTAAGCATGAAGATCAAGAAGGGCGACCTGGTCCAGGTCATCACCGGCAAGGACAAGGGCAAGCAGGGCAAGGTCATCGCGGCCTACCCCCGCGAGGACCGTGTCCTGGTCGAGGGTGTCAACCGGGTCAAGAAGCACACCAAGGCCGGCCCGACCGCCAAGGGTTCGCAGGCCGGTGGCATCGTCACGACCGAGGCGCCGGTCCACGTCTCCAACGTCCAGCTGGTCGTGGAGAAGGACGGCAACAAGGTCGTCACGCGTGTCGGTTACCGCGTCGACGACGAGGGCAACAAGATCCGCGTTGCCAAGCGGACGGGTGAGGACATCTGATGGCGACCACCACCACTCCGCGTCTGAAGACGAAGTACCGCGAGGAGATCGCGGGCAAGCTGCGTGACGAGTTCAAGTACGAGAACGTCATGCAGATCCCCGGCCTCGTCAAGATCGTGGTCAACATGGGTGTGGGCGACGCCGCCCGCGACTCCAAGCTGATCGAGGGCGCCATCCGCGACCTCACCACGATCACCGGTCAGAAGCCGGCCGTCACCAAGGCCCGCAAGTCCATCGCGCAGTTCAAGCTGCGTGAGGGCCAGCCGATCGGTGCCCACGTCACGCTCCGTGGCGACCGCATGTGGGAGTTCCTGGACCGCACCCTGTCGCTCGCGCTGCCGCGCATCCGCGACTTCCGCGGCCTGTCCCCCAAGCAGTTCGACGGCCGTGGCAACTACACCTTCGGTCTCACCGAGCAGGTCATGTTCCACGAGATCGACCAGGACAAGATCGACCGTACCCGGGGCATGGACATCACCGTGGTGACCACGGCGACCAACGACGCTGAGGGCCGCGCGCTCCTTCGTCACCTCGGCTTCCCCTTCAAGGAGGCGTGAGCGAGATGGCGAAGAAGGCTCTGATCGCGAAGGCTGCTCGCAAGCCCAAGTTCGGCGTGCGTGGCTACACGCGCTGCCAGCGCTGCGGCCGTCCCCACTCCGTGTACCGCAAGTTCGGCCTGTGCCGCGTGTGCCTTCGTGAGATGGCTCACCGTGGCGAGCTGCCGGGCGTGACCAAGAGCTCCTGGTAGTCCCTGTTTTCAGGGGTTCCGGAAGCTCTCGGTAAGTAAAGGGCAGTGTCAGGTGCCCACCTCCCCATGGCTTAGGCTTGGAGGGTTGGGCGCCTGACGCCCATACGACTTACTACGCCGTAGGTCCACCGCGCCGCACCCGTCCCGTCTCGGATCGGGGAGAGGGATGGCGCACCAGGAAACCCCGGCGAGAGAGGCCGAAGGCCAATTCATGACCATGACTGATCCGATCGCAGACATGCTTACGCGTCTGCGGAACGCGAACTCGGCATACCACGACTCCGTGACGATGCCGGCATCGAAGATCAAGTCGCACATCGCGGAGATCCTCCAGCAGGAGGGCTTCATCACGGGCTGGAAGGTCGAGGACGCCGAGGTCGGCAAGAACCTCGTCCTGGAGCTGAAGTTCGGCCCCAACCGTGAGCGCTCCATCGCGGGCATCAAGCGGATCTCCAAGCCCGGTCTCCGGGTGTACGCGAAGTCCACCTCCCTGCCGAAGGTGCTGGGCGGCCTCGGCGTGGCGATCATCTCCACGTCGCACGGGCTCCTCACCGACAAGCAGGCCGGCAAGAAGGGCGTGGGTGGGGAAGTCCTCGCCTACGTCTGGTAGCGGAAGGGAACGGAGGAAACAGCTATGTCGCGCATTGGCAAGCTCCCCATCACGGTTCCCGCCGGCGTGGACGTCACCATCGACGGCCGTACGGTCTCGGTCAAGGGCCCCAAGGGCTCGCTGACCCACACCGTTGCCGCGCCGATCGACATCGCCAAGGGTGAGGACGGCGTTCTGAACGTCACCCGCCCCAACGACGAGCGTCAGAACAAGGCCCTGCACGGCCTGTCCCGCACGCTGGTGGCGAACATGATCACCGGCGTGACCCAGGGTTACGTGAAGAAGCTCGAAATCAGCGGTGTCGGTTACCGCGTCGCGGCCAAGGGCTCGAACCTCGAGTTCGCGCTCGGCTACAGCCACTCGATCACCGTCGAGGCCCCTGAAGGCATCACCTTCAAGGTCGAGAACCCGACCCGCTTCTCGGTCGAGGGCATCGACAAGCAGAAGGTCGGCGAGGTCGCGGCGAACATCCGCAAGCTCCGCAAGCCCGACCCGTACAAGGCCAAGGGCGTCAAGTACGAGGGCGAAGTCATCCGCCGCAAGGTCGGAAAGGCGGGTAAGTAAGCCATGGCATACGGTACGAAGATCGCCAAGGGTGACGCCTACAAGCGCGCCGCGATCAAGCGCCGCCACACCCGGATCCGTAAGAAGGTCAACGGTACGGCCGAGCGTCCCCGCCTTGTCGTGACGCGCTCGAACCGCCACATCGTGGCCCAGGTCATCGACGACATCAAGGGTCACACCCTGGCGTCGGCGTCGACCCTGGACACGTCGATCCGTGGCGAGGGCGAGAAGTCCGCGCAGGCCGGCAAGGTCGGCGCCCTGGTCGCCGAGCGCGCCAAGGCCGCGGGCGTCGAGGTCGTCGTGTTCGACCGTGGTGGCAACCGGTACGCGGGTCGCATCGCGGCTCTCGCCGACGCCGCCCGCGAAGCCGGGCTCAAGTTCTGAGCCGCTTCCGTAGCTAGCGGAAACAGAGAGAGGTAATTCCAATGGCTGGACCCCAGCGCCGCGGTGGCGGTGCCGGTGGCGGCGAGCGGCGGGACCGGAAGGGCCGTGACGGCGGCGCTGCTGCCGCCGAGAAGACCGCGTACGTTGAGCGCGTCGTCGCGATCAACCGCGTCGCCAAGGTTGTGAAGGGTGGTCGTCGCTTCAGCTTCACCGCGCTGGTCGTGGTGGGCGACGGTGACGGCACCGTGGGTGTCGGTTACGGCAAGGCCAAGGAGGTGCCGGCCGCCATCGCCAAGGGCGTTGAGGAGGCCAAGAAGCACTTCTTCAAGGTCCCCCGGATCCAGGGCACCATCCCGCACCCCATCCAGGGTGAGAAGGCTGCCGGCGTCGTCCTGCTCAAGCCCGCGTCCCCCGGTACCGGTGTTATCGCCGGTGGCCCGGTGCGTGCCGTGCTCGAGTGCGCCGGTATCCACGACGTGCTGTCGAAGTCGCTCGGCTCCGACAACGCGATCAACATCGTGCACGCGACCGTGGAGGCCCTGAGGGGTCTGCAGCGTCCCGAGGAGATCGCGGCCCGCCGCGGTCTGCCCCTCGAGGACGTCGCCCCCGCGGCTCTTCTCCGTGCGCGTGCCGGGGCGGGTGCGTAATCATGGCGCAGCTCAAGATTACGCAGGTCAAGTCCTACATCGGCAGCAAGCAGAACCACCGTGACACCCTGCGTTCCCTTGGTCTCAAGGGCATCAACACGCAGGTCGTCAAGGAGGACCGCCCCGAGTTCCGCGGCATGGTTCGCCATGTCCGTCACCTCGTGACGGTCGAGGAGGTCGACTGATCATGGCGGAGAACAACCCGCTCAAGATCCACAACCTCCGTCCGGCCCCGGGCGCCAAGACCGCCAAGACCCGTGTCGGTCGTGGTGAGGCGTCGAAGGGTAAGACGGCCGGTCGTGGTACCAAGGGCACCAAGGCCCGCTACCAGGTTCCGGAGCGCTTCGAGGGTGGCCAGATGCCCCTCCACATGCGCCTCCCGAAGCTGAAGGGCTTCAAGAACCCGTTCAAGACGGAGTTCCAGGTCGTGAACCTGGACAAGCTCGTCGCCCTCTACCCCGAGGGTGGGGAGGTCACCGTTGCCGACCTGGTCGCCAAGGGTGCCGTCCGCAAGAACAGCCTTGTCAAGGTCCTCGGCCAGGGCGAGGTCTCCGTGGCGCTGCAGGTGACGGTCGACGCCGTCTCCGGCTCCGCCAAGGAGAAGATCACCGCCGCCGGCGGTACCGTCACCGAGCTCGTCTGACCATCACGGCAGGCGTCTTGATGACCTGAACGATCCCACCGGGGATACCCCACAAATCGGGGTATCCCCGGTTGGTCGTTCCGAGGGGGCAGTCTCGCCGGTAAGGTGGCCAGCACTGCCAACTTTCACAGGATGCTTCACATGAGGCACTCTGAGCGGCAGTTGACCGTTACGTATTCGTCGAACCTCAAGACCGTCACCCTTGACGCAGTAGCGCGGGGGTCGCAGGAGGCACCGTGCTCACCGCGTTCGCCCGGGCGTTCAAGACGCCCGACCTGCGCAAGAAGCTGCTCTTCACGCTCGGCATCATCGTGGTCTACCGGGTCGGTACGCACATCCCGATCCCGGGCGTCGACTACACGGCCGTCCAGTTCTGCATCGATCAGGCGAACGCCAACCAGGGCCTGTTCGGTCTGGTCAACATGTTCAGTGGTGGCGCGCTGCTCCAGATCACGATCTTCGCGCTGGGCATCATGCCGTACATCACGGCGAGCATCATTCTGCAGCTGCTGACCGTCGTGATCCCGCGCCTGGAAGCCCTGAAGAAGGAGGGCCAGGCCGGTACGGCGAAGATCACGCAGTACACGCGTTATCTGACGGTCGCCCTGGCGATCCTCCAGGGCACGGGCCTGGTGGCCACCGCCCGCAGCGGCTCGCTGTTCTCCAACTGCTCCCTGGCGAGCTCCATCGTCCCGGACCGCTCGATCTTCAGCACGATCACCATGGTGATCACGATGACCGCCGGTACGGCCGTCGTCATGTGGCTCGGTGAGCTCATCACCGACCGCGGCATCGGCAACGGCATGTCGATCCTGATGTTCATCTCGATCGCCGCCACCTTCCCGTCCGCGCTGTGGGCCATCAAGAAGCAGGGCAACCTGGCGGACGGCTGGATCGAGTTCGGCACCGTCATCGCGGTCGGCCTGGTCATGGTCGCGCTCGTGGTCTTCGTCGAGCAGGCCCAGCGCCGCATCCCGGTGCAGTACGCGAAGCGCATGATCGGCCGCCGCTCCTACGGCGGCACCTCGACGTACATCCCGCTGAAGGTGAACCAGGCGGGTGTGATCCCCGTCATCTTCGCCTCGTCGCTGCTCTACATTCCCGCGCTGATCGTCCAGTTCTCCAATTCCAAGGCGGGTTGGGCGACCTGGATCCAGCAGAACCTGGCGGACACGGCGGCGCCCGCGCACATCACTCTCTACTTCTTCCTGATCGTCTTCTTCGCCTTCTTCTACGTGGCCATCTCGTTCAACCCCGAGGAAGTCGCGGACAACATGAAGAAGTATGGTGGCTTCATCCCGGGTATCCGGGCTGGTCGGCCGACCGCTGAGTACCTTTCGTACGTGCTCAACCGGATCACCTGGCCGGGCTCGCTGTATCTGGGGCTGATCGCTCTCGTCCCAACGATGGCGTTGGCTGGTTTCGGGGCAAACCAGAACTTCCCGTTCGGCGGAACCAGCATCCTGATCATCGTGGGTGTGGGTCTGGAGACGGTGAAGCAGATCGAGAGCCAGCTTCAGCAGCGCAATTACGAAGGGTTCCTCCGCTGATGCGAATCGTCCTCGTCGGGCCGCCCGGTGCGGGCAAGGGAACGCAGGCCGCGTTCCTTGCCAAGAACCTGTCGATCCCGCACATCTCCACGGGCGACCTCTTCCGTGCGAACATCAGCCGGCAGACGGAGCTCGGCAAGCTCGCGAAGTCCTACATGGACAAGGGCGACCTGGTGCCGGACGAGGTCACGATCGCGATGGCCAAGGACCGCATGGAGCAGCCGGACGCGGTGGGCGGCTTCCTGCTCGACGGCTTCCCGCGGAACGTGTCGCAGGCCGAGGCGCTCGACGAGACGCTGACGACCGAGAGCATGAAGCTGGACGCGGTGCTGGACCTGGAGGTCCCCGAGGACGAGGTCGTCAAGCGGATCGCCGGCCGCCGTATCTGCCGCAACGACTCGGCGCACGTGTTCCACGTGTCGTACAAGCCGGCGAAGCAGGAGGGCGTCTGCGACGTGTGCGGCGGGGAGCTGTACCAGCGCGACGACGACTCCGAGGAGACCGTGCGCAAGCGGCTGGAGGTCTACCACACGCAGACCGAGCCGATCATCGACTACTACAAGGCCCAGGGCCTCGTGGTGACGATCTCCGCGCTCGGCAAGGTGGAAGAGGTCACCGAGCGGGCGATGGAAGCGCTGAAGCGCAAGGACGACGGCAAGTAAGCGCGTGACACCGGCCGCGGTTCCCCTGCGGGGGGCCGCGGCCGAAGTGTGGGTGCGGGCGGAAGCCGAGTGTGTCGTCACCCGTATCGTTGAAGGGTCCGTGTTTTTCCGGTCCAGAAAGGCCGTAGTCCTCATGGTGCAGATCAAGACCCCCGAGCAGATCGCCAAGATGCGCGAGGCGGGGCTGGTCGTCGCCGCCATCCACGCGGCCACCCGTGAGGCGGCCGTGCCGGGTGCCACCACCAAGGACATCGACGAGGTGGCCCGCAAGGTGATCGCGGAGAACGGGGCCAAGTCGAACTTCCTGGGGTACGGCGGCTTCCCGGCGACCATCTGCACGTCCGTGAACGAGGTCGTCGTCCACGGGATCCCGAGCGACGAGGTCGTCCTGAAGGACGGGGACATCATCTCGATCGACGCCGGGGCGATCGTGGACGGCTGGCACGGGGACGCGGCCTTCACCGCCTTCGTGGGCTCCGGTCACGCTCCGGAGCTCGTCGAGCTGTCGCGGGTGACCGAGGAGTCGATGTGGGCGGGCATCGCGGCGATGAAGCAGGGGAACCGGCTCCTGGACGTCTCCAAGGCGATCGAGACGTACATCCGCCGCCAGCCGAAGCCGGGCGGGGGCAAGTACGGGATCGTCGAGGACTACGGCGGCCACGGGATCGGCACCGAGATGCACATGGATCCCCACCTGCTGAACTACGTCGACCGGCGGCGGGGCAAGGGGCCGAAGCTGGTGCCGGGGTTCTGCCTCGCGATCGAGCCCATGGTGTCGCTGGGGACGCCGAAGACGAAGGTCCTCGAGGATGACTGGACGGTCATCACGACGGACGGTACGTGGTCGTCGCACTGGGAGCACTCGGTGGCGCTGACGGAGGCGGGGCCGCTCGTCCTGACGGCGCCTGACGGGGGCAAGGCGAAGCTGGCGGAGTACGGGATCGTCGCGGCGCCTGATCCGCTGGATTGAGCGGGCTCGGGCCCAGGTGCCGTCGGTCGGAGGCCGGCGCAGCCGCTCGAAGCCAGGGAGGCGCCCCGGCGCCGAGCGCCCGAGAGAGCGGCGGTGGGAATCGGTCGGAGGCCGGCCCGCTCGTCCTGACGGCGCCTGACGGGGGCAGGGCGAAGCTGGCGGAGTACGGGATTGTCGCGGCGCCTGATCCGCTGGGTTGAGCGGGCTCGGGCCCAGGTGCCGTCGGTCGGAGGCCGGCGCAGCCGCTCGAAGCCAGGGAGGCGCCCCGGCGCCGAGCGCCCGAGAGAGCGGC